>DDDD01000016.1:19327-60218 GCA_002335945.1 Porticoccaceae bacterium UBA1989 | reverse complement strand
ATCCGCGCGATCAAATAAAGGGGTTATATCAGCCAAGAATTCTTCGCTGGTCTGACCATTAACCACAAGTAATGTTGGGGTGGCGATTGTACTAGAGTATTGGGGGAATTGGGAGAACTCACCCCAGCGCTTCATCTGTCCCACCGTGCCCACAATCACCAGTAGACCCACAAAAGCGGCACAGCCACTCCAGCGTGATCGGGATGAAAGGTTGGTGGCCAGTGCCAGATTGGCACTCAGTAACAGGAGCAAAATACTCATGGCAACGAGTTGCTGAGCCGTCTCCCCAAACAGTACCGAGTTAAAATTGTAACTCAATGTACTGAGCAACCATTCGCAACCGGTAAAGACTAAAGACGCCAGCAAAATAAGACTGTATTGACCCAGCAAATGGGCTTCCTGTTTAACGAGGCGACCGACCAGTCCCCAGAGCAGTGCGCCAACGAAAATAGCTAACTGGGCACTGAGAATAACGGGGATAGCATTTTTCCATTCCCATTCCGCCACGGTGCCTGCATAGAGCGCAACAATTTGCACGACGATAACGGTTAACAACAGTGGCAACCAGACCGATACTCGATTAAGTCGGCTGCTGTCCCGTTCCAGTCGATGTAATAATTTGGTGGCCTCGAGAGGATGGGTGTTGGCAACAATGCGTAACCGAGTGCGGCCCACTTTGATTTCTGAGCCAGAGGCCAAAACACTCGCATCTGGGCCTGGGTTTTTTAGCACCTGCAGGCCATTCATACTGTCTAGATCGGTAATGGTCCAGCCATCCTCCGAGGCATCGAGACGCAGATGGTTGGCAGAGATATGGGGGTCAGGTAGAACGATATCATTGTCGTAACCACGTCCAATACTGACTTGATCGGCATCCACTTGATAATACTGGCGGCGCCTGCCGCCCCAGCCTAGCACCTCAATAATTACTGCCATTGGGACACCTCCATAAACTTGCTCGCGAAAGCCAGTCCATTATCTTTGCTTACTCCCGCCAGCGTAAAGTGGCTGATAAGTGCCCTGTCGCTGTCGTCGACTGAGCCCTGTAAAAATAAAATATCGTAGAGTTCGGGGTAGTCTTTGTAGGCCCGCAGGCAGAAAACGGTTTTGCTCTGGCGACCACTGGCTCCCTGAGTAAAACCGTTGTCACATTGAAAGTCTGTGACATCCTCTTCTCCGGCACGGTTGCCCGGCGCAAAGTCACCGAATAGTCTTTCGTAATAGCTGTAGAACTGCCAGGGATTTAGTTTATTGGCTTCTAACCAGATAAATTGGTATTCCAAAATACCCGTGGCAAATGTCGAGGTCAGATAAATATTGTCTTCACTGCGACAGGAACGATCTGCACTTAAGAACTGTGCCTTATCGTCTGAACTATTAGAGCCGCCCCAGCATTTAACAAAGGGCACTAGTTCATCCAATACCTTAGATTCACCCAAGCTGATGGACTGCCAGTCGCGAGCCAGTAGGCGGCCAAACTTTTCTTGCTGGTCGGCCAATAGCTGCGCACCTATATAGGCTTGCATGTTTGCTATGGCAGTACCGCGGATTTTATAGCCTCCGACCAGTGCCTGAAGGCGGCTAACGGGCACCAAAAAGCTCACCTGATTACCCGCCGTGGCAACATTGATACCGACGACCTGCCCTTCTCTGTCTATGGTAGGGCCGCCGCTCATGCCCGGATTTAACGATCCGGTGAAATGCACGCGGGGATGATAGCCCGCTCTATTAATGCCGTTGTAGGTCCCAGGCACCACGGTTAACCCTAGGTCTAATGGATTGCCTAGGGCATAAACGGGCATACCTATTTCAGGTTCTTTGGGTGCTAAGTTTATAAATTTTCGATCTAGGTCTGTGGCTTTTACCAGCGCTAGATCATTGACCACATCCACATCCACGAGGCTCAGCTCACCGGTTTTATTGCTCTCGGTGAGATATTCAATGCGGTACTGCTGGGGTTCGCTCGCGGCGAGCTGGATAACATGATAGTTGGTAGCGATTAGGCCTGAGTCGTCGACGGGGAAGCCGGAGCCTATGGTACTTTTACTGCCGGACGTGAGATCGATGATACGAATTTGTAGGATCGCTGATTTGTAATCGGCAAAAAGATCCCGAGCTGTATCGTTTTGCCCTTGGGCCGCGCCATGCCAGGCCAAACTAAAGAGTAAAGCCATCCTGAGCATTGCGCCTACTTCCCTATTTTTTATCACTGTAAAAACTCCAGTTTGGTGCTGATATCCCGCTATTTATATTCGTTTTTCGAATAGGCATTATCGCAGGCTTAAGGTTTGTTCACATAGCTATTTATACGGCTCAACGCTAGAATATCGGCTACTTAATTCCCCCCTTTTTGACAGAGAAATACAGACTCATGACTGATTCGTTTAAAGAGAGTGCTCTCAAGTACCACACCCACCCGCTTCCCGGAAAGCTGGAAATCAGGCCGACTAAACCATTGGCCAATAAAAGAGATCTGTCTTTAGCCTATTCTCCAGGTGTGGCTCATGCCTGTGAGCTGATTGTCGAAAACCCAACTGCCGTGGCCTCGGTTACCGCGAGAGGCAATCTGGTTGCGGTCATTACCAATGGTACTGCGGTACTGGGGCTGGGCAATATTGGCCCACTGGCCTCTAAACCGGTAATGGAAGGCAAGGCTGTCCTGTTTAAAAAGTTTGCCAATATTGATGTGTTTGATATTGAAGTGGACGAGACTGATGTCGATAAGCTGGTAGACATTATCGCCTCGCTGGAACCCACCTTTGGTGGTATTAACCTTGAAGATATCAAGGCACCCGAATGCTTTATGGTTGAGGAAAAACTCCGCAAGCGCATGAAGATTCCGGTATTCCACGACGACCAACATGGCACGGCTATTGTTGCTGCCGCTGCTATTTATAATGGCCTGCGTATCGTTGATAAGAAATTCGAAGATGTAAAACTTGTCGTCTCCGGCGCAGGCGCCGCCAGTATTGCCTGCGTTGACCTGCTGGTAAGCATGGGCCTGCAAAAGAAAAATGTACGCATGATCGACCGCACCGGCGTGATCTACGCCGGCCGCAAAGAGGGCATGAACCCTTGGAAAGAAGGCTATGCCGTTGAAACCAGCGACCGCACCATTGAGGATGCCATCGAAGGTGCCGATCTATTTATGGGTCTGTCTGGCCCAGGCGTACTCAATGGTGACCTGCTTAAGAAGATGGGCGAGAAGCCAATTATTCTGGCTATGTCGAACCCAATTCCTGAAATTATGCCCGAAGAAGCAATGGCGGCTCGCCCTGATGCTATTTTGGCCACGGGTCGTTCCGACTACCCGAATCAGGTCAACAATGTTCTGTGCTTCCCGTTTATTTTCCGCGGCGCACTGGACTGCGGTGCATCGACCATTAATGAAGAAATGAAGATGGCTGCAGTACGAGCCATTGCCGATCTGGCTACAAAAGAAACGTCCGACGTGGTGGCCGCGGCCTATGCCGATGAAGCCCTTAAGTTTGGCCCTGAATATCTTATTCCGAAAGCCTTTGATCCGCGTCTTATCGAAGTGGTCCCCATGGCTGTGGTTAAGGCGGCGATGGAAAGTGGTGTTGCAACACGACCTATCGAAGATCTTGAAGCCTATCGCCAAAAGCTCCATGAGTTTGTGAATCAGGCGGGTCTGTTTATGCAGCCTATTATTGAAATCGCCAAAAAATCCCCGGCCCGCATTGTGTATGCCGAAGGCGAGAATGATGATGTGTTGATGGCCGTGCAGGCAGTGATTGATGAAAATATCGCCACGCCTATCTTGATTGGTCGTCGTGCTGGTATGGAAGTAAAAATTGATCGTTTAGGTCTGCGTATTGATCTGGACACAGAGGTCGAGATATTTGACCCCAGCAACAATGACAAGCATGAAGCCTATGCTGCCTACTATCACGAGATGGTAGGTCGCAACGGTGTCTCTGTCGATGCTGCCCGCAAGATTATGCGTGATGACAATACGGCTATTGCTGCGGTGATGGTTGCCCGTGATGAGGCCGATGGCCTGATCTGCGGCAAGGTGGGTCGATTTGACTTCCATCTGCGTGAAATTATGCATCTGCTTGGGCCTGAGAATAAAGACCAGCTGGTGTCTTCGGCTGCGGTGTTACTGATGCCAGATGGCCCACTATTTTTGGCCGATACCGCCATGAATATAGACCCTACCGCTGAAGAGCTGGTGAAAATCACCGAGGCGAGTATTGATCTGGTTAAACGCTTTGGTATTGAGCCCAAGGTTGCCCTGCTGTCTCATTCTAACTTTGGCACGTCGAATAATCCGTCGGCCAAAAAAGTCCGTAATGCCGGCAAACTGCTGCGAGATAAATATCCCGATCTGCAGGTGGATGGCGAGATGCATGTATTAAGCGCACTGAATCCTAAGCTGCGGGATACAGTTTATTCTCAGGCCAATATTAAGGGTCGCGCCAATGTGTTGGTAATGCCTAATTTAGATGCGGCGAATATTGCCATGGGATTGATTCGATCATTGACCGATGCGCTGTTAATCGGACCCTTTATCAATGGCTTCCGCAAGCCGGCTCATATTGTGATTCCATCGGTTTCATCTCGCGGTATCTTTAATATGACGGCGTTGACTGTTGCTGATATTCAGGCTGTTAAATAGCTCTTTATCTAGNNTAGGGGACGCTGAGGGCTCCTCTTTCATCTAGCAGATGCTGGGGGCTCTTCATTGATCTAGAGGGTGCTATTTGTTTTGCAGTGATAGCGCTAGGTTATAGAGCTGCTTTTTATCACCGCCGGTAATTTTGGCGGTGACTGAAGCGGCTTTGGTGAGGGGTAGCTCTTTCATTAGCAGGCTGATAATTTTTTCTGCATCAACGGATATCAGATCTGTGGTGCCGGTTGCGCCACCTACTACTAATACTATCTCGCCACGCTGTTGATTGCTGTCGGCACTGACCTGCTCCAATAACTCTTCTAGGGTGCCATGGAGATAGGTTTCAAATTTCTTGGTCATTTCACGGGCCATAAAGCTGGGCCTGTCGCCACCTAATACATCGATCATATCGCGGATAGTTTCGAAGATACGATGGGGTGCTTCGTAGCAAACGATAGTTTCTGTGCCTGCTTTAAACTCTACCAGAGATGTTTTGCGTGAGCTGCTTTTGGCGGGCAAAAAGCCTATAAAGCGGAAACTGTCGGTGGGCAAACCAGATACGCTGAGGGCGGAAATAGCGGCGCAGGCTCCAGGTATGGGCACTACGCTGTAGCCCTGCTTGCGCGCTTCCGAAACCAGTCTGTAACCTGGGTCGGAAATGAGCGGTGTACCGGCATCAGAAATTAATGCAATATCATCACCAGCCCCGAGACGCTTGAGGATTTTATAGCTGCTCTTTTTGTCGGCATGATCGTGGTAGGCGACACAGGGCTTATCTATACTAAAGTGGTCGAGAAGTTTTTTGCTGTGGCGAGTATCTTCGCAGGCAATTACACTGACAGACTGGAGAGTCTCCACTGCGCGGGGTACCATATCACCCAGATTGCCTATGGGTGTGGCGACGATATACAACGTACCGGACTGATTTGAATTCATGACTATAAAAGCTCTACGTTTGATTGCCTTTGCGGGGTGCATCTTAGCCTTTATTGGGGGCTGTGCGCCAACTACAGATAGGGTTATAGGCCCTTCAATTGCAACTATTGATGCGCCGGATATTTCTGTACTCGAAAAGGCCAACGAACTGCTCGCCCAAGCGGCGCTAACAGACCAGCCTGACTCTATTATTCTCAATGCTGCCAGCCTAATAGCCAGCGCCGGAGATATAGCCCAGAGTGCCAAGGTGCTAACGGCTGTTAACCCAGATAACCTCAATGATTCCGCGTTTATTGAATACAGCCTACTGGGTATTGAGCTTGATCTTATTCTGGCCAACTGGGCTCAGGCCGCCGCCCGCTTTGAAACGGATCGTTTTATTTTTCTCAGCGCCACCTTTGATCGCGAGCTGCGCCTGAGAACTCTACGCTTACAGGCCGATGCCAACTTTGCTCTGGGCAATTTTGAACAGAGCCTGCTCACGTCCATTCAGCTTGCTCAGCTATTTGACAGACAAAGCGATGTTCGCGACGTTCACAATAAAATGTGGCGTCAGCTCAACGAGCTTTCTTATGGGTTTTTACAGCAGGGACAAAATCACCAAAATAGCCAGCTCGCCGGTTGGTTGCAGCTGGCTGAACTATGCCGCAAGTATCAGAGCAGCCAGCAGGCTCAGATTCAGCAATACAATAGCTGGCAACTACGCTGGAAAACCCATCCCGCTGCACTAGTGCCGCCGCAGCTTTTTAGTAGTGACTTTACCTACACTGCGCCGCCTGCCCAGGTCGCATTGCTGTTGCCGCTAAAAGACCAATATAAAGTGCCCAGCTATACCCTGCTGGACGGCTTTATGGGTGCCTACTACGAGCTACTAGCCCAAGACAGCGAAAGCTATCTGTTCGACAGTGATGCACCCAGGGTGCGTATTTATGACACCTCTGCCCAGTCGGTGGAGAAGGCCTACAACAATGCGGTTGATGATGGCGCCGAGATTATTGTGGGGCCTATGCGTCAATCTGACGTGGAGGCACTTCTCGCTCTGCCCGAATTACCGGTGCCAACCATCGGCCTTAATCGTGTGGATCACAGTACTGGTGACCCGACAAAAAATCTTTACCAATTTGGCATTTCTCCCCTTGATGAGATGGTGCAGATTGCCGATCGCGCTTGGCAGAATGGTCAGCGCAATGTGGTTCTGGTTGCTCCGGATAATAACTGGGGCAGTGATGCCAGTACATTTTTTAATCAGTATTGGGCCAGCAAGGGCGGCATTGTTCTAGATGCGGTGGCTTACCCCTCCTCGACCAATGATTTTACTCCGCTGCTAAAAGCCCCCTTACAAATTGACCTCAGTGAAGAGCGCGGTCTGCAATTAAAGCGCTTTATTAATAGCCGTGTGAATTTTACTGCTCGCCGTCGTCAGGATATCGATCTGGTTGTGGTGCTGGGTTATCCGGTTAGGGCGCGACAAATTAAACCGGCATTAGATTTTTTATACGCCTCTGATATTCCCGTGGTTGCTACATCCCATGTGTATAACGGAACAGAACAGATGGGCCTGGATAGAGACTTATCGGGTGTTGAGTTTAGTGCCATGCCATGGACCTTACCGGGCCAAATGCCCCATCAACTAAAACCAGATCAGCGTTTGCACACGGCGTATCGCCATCTCTACGCCATGGGCTACGATGCTTTCTTGCTGCATAGAAACCTACAAAATTTAACCGCTGAACAGGCGACACCTGTTTTTGGTGCCACTGGGTTACTGTCACTGTCGGATGGCATTATTAAACGTCAGGCCAAGTGGGCTCAATTTAAGCGAGGTAAAGTCAGGGAGATTCAGCCCTAAGTTTGTCGGTGGATAGCGTTAAGATTGGAAACCGTTGAGATTGGATAGCCTTAAGATTGGACAGCCTAGGGAATAGAACAAGACTCAGGGAGAATGCTATGAATAAGGACATCAAGAATCATTCCGCCAGAAAGGCCACTCAGGCTGAAGGCAAACCACTGCTGTCCGGTGCGGCCGCCGAGCAGATGGCCTGTGACTATCTGCGAGAACAGGGCTTAACCTTACTCGGACAAAACTTTCGCACGCGCAGAGGCGAAATTGATCTGATAATGCAGGATAATGGGGATCTGGTATTTGTTGAGGTTAAATTTCGACAGTCCAATGCATTTGGTAGTGCGGAAGAATCAATTACCCGCCAAAAGTGTGAACGATTAACTGCGGCGGCACTGGGGTATATGCAGCATCAGCATTATGGTGAAGACCAGGTGGCGCGATTTGATGCAGTGGCCATTAGCCCTGAACCGAACAACTCATCTGGTTTTAAGCTTAACTGGATAAAAAATATTTTAGCCTGAATTGGGACATTATGGATCAGCAGATTTTTAAGCATTTTCAAAACGTGATTGAGACCACCATGGTGGTGGGCGATGCGTTTGCTGAGCCCATCGCCAATGCCGCAGAGAAAGTGTCGGCGGCACTCTTAGCAGGCAACAGCATTTTTAGTTGCGGGGAAAAATCTGCGATGTTGGTCGCACAGCTTCTTACTGATTATCTGTCCCATGGTTTTGAAATTGAACGGCCTGGTTTTCCAGCGTTGAATCTCAATAACATGGCAGAGGATTCTCTGGGCCACCCACGCTTTGCTCAGGCTCTGAATACTCATGGGCGCAGTGCTGATGTATTATTGGTGGTCAGTGCGGGCGAAAATAGCCTATCACTTATACAGGTGATTGAAGCCGCCATCGAAAAAGATATGTGCGTTGTGCTTCTTTCTGCCGCAAATGACGATTTATTAGGCGCGAGTCTCGGCTACAATGATGTGCATATCGCCACGGCGGAGTTTTCTGGCCAGTTGGCGACTCAGGCACAGTTTCAAGTAATTCAGTGCGTCTGTGCACTGGTTGATCATCAGATTTTTGGAGGAGAGTAAATGCGACAGTTAACCCCCGTTTTGGCACTAGTATTTGTACTGACAGGTTGCACCACCGTGGTGAATTCAGTGACAGAAGGTCCCATTGAGTTAGATCCTACGGATACCAGTGTCGGTACCAATATCAACGATATCAAGATGGATACCTATATCGGCGTCAATATTAAAAAGGCCGACCCCTCTTTAGATAAGTCCCATATTAACGTCAACGTGTTCAATGCGGTCGTGTTATTGACTGGCGAGGTGCCCAATCCGACGATGAAAGTACTGGCAGGGGATGTTGCCCGAGAATTTAATGGGGTGCGTCAGGTACATAATGAATTACAGGTGCGGGGTAAGAGCTCCATTGTGTCGCGAACCAATGACTCTCTGATAACCGGCAAAATTAAAACTAAGATGGCTTTTGATAAGCAGGTTAAGGCTTCAGATATCCAGATCGTCACCGAAGATAGCGTAGTTTATCTTATGGGTAAGGTTCGCCAAATTGATGGTGAAGCGGCGGCTAATATCGCTCGAGAAAGCAGCGGTGTTCGCAAAGTGGTTAAAGTGTTTGAATACGTCGACTAAATATCCATTCGCTATCGAGCATAAAAAACCTCTGAGTAATGTAATTAATCAGAGGTTTTTTATGATCTTTATTTAATCGATGAGAGCTTATTAGAGTAACTCAATCGCCATGGCAGTCGCTTCGCCGCCGCCGATACAGAGGCTGGCAATACCCTTCTTACCACCGCGCTGCTGGAGTGCGTGAATCAATGTCACAATAATTCTAGAACCACTGGCACCAATGGGATGACCCAGGGCACAGGCACCGCCATTAACATTGAGCCTGTCATGATCGATATTCAATTCTTTCATCGCTGCCATTGCCACAACAGCAAAGGCTTCATTTACTTCCCAGACATCAACATCATCCACAGTCCAGCCAACGCGGGCTAGGGTTTTATTGATGGCGCTAACGGGGGCTGTTGTGAACCATTCTGGCTCTTGGGCTGACTGGTCGTAGCCATGAATCAAGGCAATCGGTTTTAGGCCCTGGGCTTCTGCTTCGTCTGCCATCATCAATGTGAGTGCCGCTGCACCGTCTGAGATTGAGCTGGCGTTAGCCGCGGTGACGGTGCCATCTTTTTGAAAGGCTGGACGCAGGGTGGGAATTTTTTCGGGTCGGGCATTACCGGGCTGTTCGTCGGTATCTACCAGGACTTCGCCTTTACGACTTCGAATAGTTACCGGGGCAATTTCGGCACTGAACAGGTCCTGTTCAATCGCGGCATTGGCACGACGCAGTGACTCAATAGCGTAAGCATCTTGAAGCTCACGGCTAAAGTTATATTTGTTGGCACAGCTCTCAGCAAAGTTACCCATGGGCACTGCCTGATAGGCGTCCTGTAAGCCGTCGTACTGCATGTGGTCGAGCATCTCGGCACTGCCGAAACGATAGCCCTGACGTCCCTGAGGAATCAGATAAGGGGCCTTGCTCATGCTTTCCATACCACCAGCAACAATAATCTTTGACTGACCTGAGCGCAGGGCATTGCCAGCCATCATTACCGACATCATTCCGGAACCACAGACTTTATTTACCGTGCTGCAGGGCGTTGCTTTGCTAATGCCTGCCGCAAGGGCGGCTTGGCGCGCTGGTGCCTGGCCTAGGCCGGCACTGAGCACACAGCCCATAATCACTTCGTCGAGTTGGTCGGGGTTTAAGCCTGCACGCTCTACGGATGCTCGAATGGCAACAGCACCAAGTTCAGTGGCGGGTACCGAAGATAGGCTGCCCATCATACCGCCCATGGGCGTGCGAGCTGCGGAAAGAATTGCGATAGCTTGTGACATTGGAAACTCCATTTTAGAAATAACGAAAAAGGACTTACTTAACCACGCGCAATGAGGGTTTTGGCTTGCCAGAACCTATGTCGGTGACCGGCTTTGACGCGGGTTTATCGGAAGTGTTTTTGACCGCTTTAGGGCCTCGGGGCGGTGCGGGAGGCGGCGTGTCGTCGTCAGTCTCTGGCTCAAAGACCATACCCTGACCGTTTTCTTGGGTGTAGATACCCATGACTGCGCCCACTGGAAAATAGATTTCTATGGGCATACCACTGAATCGAGTCGATAGCTGAACAAACTCATGATTCATTTCAAAATGACTGACGGCACGGGGTGCTACGTTGAGCACTATCTGGCCGTCGGTGACAAAATCCTGGGGTACTTCTACACCAGGATAATGTGCATTGACCACAATATAAGGGGTGCAATCGTTGTCCACTATCCAGTCAAAGAAAGCTCTTAACAGGTAGGGCCTATTTGATCGCATCTTCATATTAGCCGCGAATCTCGCGTTCAAGATCAGTTAGGCTCTCTTCGAAAGAAGGACGAGCAAACAAACGATCCATATAATCAAGTAGAGGCTTAACCTGACGGTTGCTCGGCAACTCAATACCCAACTGCGGCAAACGCCAAAGCATAGGAGCCAAACAGCAATCAACCAGAGTAAACTCTTCGTTCATGAAGTAATCCATGTCGGTAAAGATACTGGCAACGCTAATGAGTGACTCGCGGAATTCTTTGCGGGCTGCCTCAGCTTTTTTACTGTCTGGGCTAGCAACGATCACATCAATCAAACCACACCAGTCACGTTCAACACGGTAAATCCACAGACGGCTCTGGGCGCGGGCTACTGGATAGACAGGTAACAGTGGTGGATGTGGAAAACGCTCGTCTAGATATTCCATGACCACTTTGGATTCATAGAGAGCCAGATCACGGTCGACCAGAGTCGGCAGTGTTCCGTAGGGGTTTGCTTCAAGAATTTCTTCAGTTACGCCGTTGGCTTCGATATCTTCGATATCAACAGTAACGCCTTTTTCCGCAAGTACGATACGTACTCTGTGGCTATACTGACAGGTAGGATCAGAAAACAATGTCATCGATGATCGTCGCACAACAACCTCACATTTGTAGAAGTAATTAAAAGGGCAGAATAGTTCTGCCCATTGTCGATAACCTCATGGCTATCATTTTCTAACCTAAACCTAACCAAAAGGTATTAGTGAATACCTTTCCAGTACTCGCGATTCAATAGAACCGTAGGTACCAATAATAGTAGCAGAAACAACAGAACCTTCTTGCCGATTTCCTTACGCTGCTCAGCCATTGGCTCAGCGATGTACGTCAAAAAGTTGACCAGGTCATAAACCGCAACATCATATTCTTCCGCAGACATGGCGCCAGCTTTGTTGATTTCGAAACGACCACAGGGATCATCCAGAATATCAGCACCGGTCATCAGGTCACGTTTAATACCGCCATTGCTCGCCATTACGGGGCCAGGCACACATTCAGGCAGACCCTGTAAGTCTAAAAGCGCATGGGGCATGCCCACATCTTTAAAGACTTTATTGTTCACACCCAGTGGACGTGAGGGGTCGGCATAGAAGTTTTTCAGGTAGGTATAAACCCATTCTGGTGAACGGGCTCTTGCCACTAGGGTCAGGTCTGGAGGCGTAGCACCAAACCATGCCTTAGCGCCATCAGCTGGCATGGCAATACTCATCAACTGGCCGATCTTCTGGCCAGTAAATACCATGTTGTCCATCATCATCTGGTTGGGGATACCAATATCATTGGCAACCCGCTCCCAGCGAGAATACTTGAACGAGTGGCAACCCATGCAAAAGTTAACCGCTAACTTGGCGCCGTTTTGCAGCGAGACATCATTGCTAAGCTGCGCTTCAAAGGGGTCACAGTCAATAGTGCCGCAAGACTTACCGCTCTCTGCGCCCACAGCTTTGATCGGCAAGATAACCAGAAGCGCTACTACCAATACTGCACCTAGGGTTCTCCAAAAGCCTATGCCGCCATCCATTGTGATGCGGTCTGGCTCTGGCTTAGTGCTTTCCATTTTGGTCCAGAAGAAGATACCAATAAAGTAGCAAAAGTAGAGAACAGTACAGATCTGCGCAAGGAAAGTACGCTCAGGCGTCGGCGCTTTCACACCTAGGTAACCGAGAATAATAAACACTGCTGGTAACATCAAAATCGCGATACGGCTAACGATTCCCTTGTAGCGGATTGAGCGCACTGGGCTTCTATCCAACCAGGGCAGCACAAACAGAATCGCAATCGCCGCAGCCATAGTGATAAAGCCACCGAGCTTATCGGGAACGGCTCTCAACATTGAGTAGTAAGGCGTGAAGTACCAAACCGGTGCAATATGCTCAGGGGTCTTCAATGAGTTAGCAATTTCGAAGTTTGCATACTCGAGGAAGTAACCACCCATCTCTGGCATAAAGAACAGAATCGCACAGAACACGAACAGGAACACCACGATGGGCACCAGGTCGTGAATCACAAAGTACGGGAAGAACGGAATACCATCAATTGGATTACCGTCTTTGTCTAGGTGCTTCTTAATGCTAACGCCATCTGGGTTGTTTGAACCCACGTCATGTAAGGCAATAATGTGCATCACAATCAAGGCAATCAGGATGATCGGCAGCGCCACAACATGGAGTGACATAAAGCGATTCAGCGTAATACCTGAGATCAGGTAGTCACCACGAATCCACTGCACTATGTCTTCACCCACCACGGGGATTGCGCCAAACAGGCTAATAATTACCTGGGCACCCCAGTAAGACATCTGACCCCAAGGCAATACATAACCTAGAAAGGCTTCTGCCATAAGGGCGACATAGATAGTCATACCAAAGATCCACACCAGCTCACGAGGCGCTTTATAAGAGCCGTACATCAGGCCGCGGAACATATGGAGATAGATCACCATAAAGAACGCAGAGGCACCTGTACTGTGTGCATAGCGAATAACCCAGCCGAGATCGACATCTCGCATGATGTACTCAACCGATGCGAATGCTTGCTCTGAAGAACCTTGATAGCTCATCAGCAACCAGATACCCGTGATCAGCTGAATAACTAGAACCACCATCGACAGTACGCCGAAGTAGTACCAGAAGTTAAAGTTTTTAGGCGCGTAGTACTCCGCCATATGCCGGTTCCACTCTCGCTTGAGTGTTGGCATCCGCGAGTCTAGCCATGCGGCAAAACCTGTTTCATTGCTCATTACGCAACCTCCGAATCTATACCAATAATCACAACGTCATCCGACTCATACATATGGGGCGGAACTTCGAGGTTGGTCGGCGCTGGAACACCAGCGAAAACACGACCTGATAAATCAAACTTGGAACCGTGACAGGGACAGAAGAATCCGCCCAACCAGGCATCGCCACCTAGGTCTACAGCGCCAACATCTGGTCGATACATAGGTGCGCAACCGAGGTGCGTACAGAGTCCAACCAGAATTAAGTACTCTTCCTTACCGGCTAATGTGCGGGCATCGCCAGCGACATATCCGGGTTGCTTTGCACTTTCAGAGTCAGCATCCGCAAGAACGCCCTCACCGATTGAGCTAATCATGGCCAGAGACTCAGCGTTCCGACGAACGATATAAACAGGCTTACCACGCCACTCAACAACAAGGCGAGCGCCGACTTCAAGCTTGGAAATGTTTACTTTAACTGGAGCACCAGCAGCTTTCGCTTTTGCACTGGGCTGCCAAGAGGAAACAAAGGGTATCGCTGCGCCTACTACGCCAGCACCACCTACGACAGAGGTAGCACCAAGCAAAAATTTGCGGCGACTATGGTTGACACCGTCACTAGTCATGACGTTCTCCCTAAAACTTTAAAAATGGAATACAAAACACGCGGGCTCGCGCGTCAATAAAAAAGGCGCTGAAGGATAACGGAAAGCGCTTTTTTACGCAATAGCGCCATTGCTGCGAAATAGGTTAAACGTTTGATTTTTAAGGTAAAAAAAAGACAAAAAAAAGCCCGACCAACCAGTCGGGCTTTCCTTTTAATGCTTCGATTAACGCTTGGAGAACTGTGGACGCTTACGCGCTTTGTGTAGACCCACTTTCTTACGCTCAACCTGACGTGCATCACGAGTCAAAAAGCCTGCTTTTCGCAGTGATGGACGTAAATTTTCGTCATAGCTAACTAGCGCACGGGCAATGCCGTGGCGAATCGCGCCGGCCTGACCAAAGTTACCGCCGCCAGCGACAGTAATGTTCAGGTCAAACTTCTCAACCATATCGACAACTTCGAATGGCTGACGAATGATCATTCGCGCCACTTCTCTACCGAAGTAAACTTCAATAGCACGACTGTTAATAGTGATGTTGCCGCTTCCAGACTTCATGAAAACGCGGGCTGCTGATGTCTTTCGACGTCCAGTGCCATAAAATTGTGTATCTGCCATGGTCGCCGTTCCTTACAGTTCGAGTGTCTGAGGCTGCTGCGCAGTATGGGGATGATCCATACCGGCATAAACCTTGAGCTTTCTAAACATTTCCCGACCGAGAGGTCCGCGGGGCAACATTCCTTTTACTGCTGACTGGATAACACGCTCTGGCGCTTTATCGATCAACTTTTCAAAAGTGATGTCTTTAATGCCACCTGGGTAACCGGTGTGGGAATAATAAATTTTACCTTTGGCTTTATTGCCTGTTACACCGATCTTCTCGGCGTTAACAACGACAATGTAATCACCTGTGTCGACATGAGGCGTGTATTCCGGCTTGTGCTTACCGCGCAAACGGGTAGCAATTTCCACGGCTAAACGGCCTAAGGTTTTACCCTCTGCGTCTACGACATACCAATCACGTTCTACTGTTTCTGCTTTAGCGCTAAATGTTTTCATCTTATCCTGCCTGGCTTTTGGGGGATCCCAAAAAAGGGTGCGAATTGTAATGACCACTGGGGCGTTGTGCAAGTGCTCTTTACTGTAAAGTTTAACTTTTTCACGGCCGATGCGCTCTGGCCAGATATTCATGGCTCTGCATCTCTAAAAGTCGGCTCTGAGTACGCTGAAATTCAAAGCCCAATCGGCCGCCAGAATACAGCGTTGGCAGGGGCTCAGCGGCAGTGATGGCGAGTTTTACATTGCGATCGTAAAATTCATCCACCAAATTAATAAAGCGACGCGCCGCATCATCGTTAACACCCCCTAAAATGGGAATATTGCTGATTAGCACCCCGTGAAATTCTCGAGCGATATCAATATAGTCATTTTGGCTACGCGGCCCTTCGCAAATTGCGGCGAATTCAAACCACACAATATCCTCGGCCAGCTTGATCACAGGAATTGGACGACCCTCCACTTCTAGGTCGACCCCCTGTTTTATTTCACCCTCTACGGGCACCAATCGATCGAAGATATCGCTAATCGCCTGCTCGGCCGTTTTATCTATGGGTGAGTGATATAACTCAGCCTGTTCGAGGGCGCGTAAACGATGATCAATGCCCCCATCAACATTTAGCACAACACAGCGTTCGTTCAGCAGTGCAATGGCCGGCAGAAATCGCTGGCGCTGCAAGCCATTAAAATACAAATCGTTGGGAATAATATTGGAGGTTGCCACCAGACACACACCTCGGGCAAACAGTGCCTCAAGGAGCATACCCAGAATCATAGCGTCAGTAATATCACTAACAAAGAACTCATCGAAACAGATAATACAGGTTTCACCGGCTATTTTGTCCGCCACTTTCTCGAGAGGATTGGCCTGACCCTTAAGAAGCTTTAAATCCTGATGAACGCGGCGCATAAAGCGGTGAAAGTGCACACGCATCTTGCGTTCAAACGGCAGGCTCTCATAGAAATTATCCATAAGGTAGGTTTTACCGCGACCCACGCCACCCCAAAAGTACAGGCCTATTTCAGGCTGCTGTTCCGGCTTATAAAACCTGCTGACTAGACCGCGCAGCAGACCGGCCTGAGTAGTGCTCTGACGGGCCACCAACCGCTCATAGAGGCCCTCTAAAGCATCCACAGCCGCCTCCTGGGCACTGTCTGCAACAAAGCCTTCGTGAGTCAAATCTTTAAGGTAACGTTGCTTGGGGGTCGTCATACAATTCTAAATGGTTGTCGATAAGCGCGAACTTTAACCAGCAAATTAATTGGTTACAACCAAAACTCTCGGACGCCATCACTTAAAATCTACGTTATAATCATCAGTAATCACTGAATAGAAAA
The DNA here is from genome assembly GCA_002335945.1 of Porticoccaceae bacterium UBA1989. Classification (GTDB taxonomy): domain Bacteria; phylum Pseudomonadota; class Gammaproteobacteria; order Pseudomonadales; family Porticoccaceae; genus HTCC2207. The sequence continues at coordinate 43,646 of DDDD01000016.1, read as the reverse complement.
CTGCAGCTGATCGCAGTCGCTGTTCACAAGCAATCAATAAGCACTTAAATAACAGGGGAAATAACGTTGGCAACACTGACCGTGGTACTTGTAGGGGCTGCATTCTTTTTAATCGGCGCCGCTATCGGCCATCTCTACTCGCGCAAAACCCAGGGGGGCAGTAGCTCCACAAGGGATCTCGAGAAGCAACTAGAGATAAGCGAGAAAAAGCTTCAGCGCTACCAGCAGGAAGTTACCGAGCACTTTGTCACCGTGTCGCATCTGACCACCAACATGGCCCAGAGCTATCGCCATATTCATGAGCACCTGGCGACGAGCGCCATTCGCCTAGCCAGCCCCGAGGTTGGACGTCAGCTGCTGAAAGCAGGTGGTTCTGAACTGTCCATGCTCGATGCCGACGGCAACCCTCTCATTAGCGCCGAAGATATTCAGCCGCCCAGAGATTATGCCCCCAAGGTACCAGGCGGTATTCTGAGTGAAGAATATGGCTTAGACGACAACGACCTCAGTAAAGACCATCCAGATGCAGCCAATGGCCCCAGCGATGCAGAGGATGATGAAAATAGCGACCCGACATTGAATGTCAGTTAAGCGCAAATAATAATCTAACATGGCAGACAGGGAGGTTTGCTATCAGCACAGCCGCCTTTTCAGCCTACCTAAGCATCGCAGCAAGTCTGTTATTGCCAGGCTCATGCTCGGCCTGTAAGGGCCCTTTAAGCCCCGCCAATCAATCTCTGTGCGACGACTGCATCAATGAGTTGCCATGGCTCACCAACCAATGTAGTCGCTGTGCCCTGCCCCTGCTGGAGCACAGCAAACCTGTTATCTGCCCCGACTGCCAGAAAAAACCGCCACCGTTTCGGCGCTGTGTCGCGGCATTTAATTATCAGAATCCAGTGGATAAGCTAATAGCAGGGGTCAAAACCAATCCCCATGCTCCAGAACTTCTGCAGCTATCAGGGCTGCTGGCAACCACCATCGCTGACAGTTACCAGAACCTCAATATGCCCCAATTAATTATCCCATTGCCACTCCATTGGCGAAAATTAACTCGCCGAGGATTTAACCAAAGTTATAGCATTGCCAAATTACTGTGTCAGCAATTACCCGGAACTGAGTTGCGCAATGATCTTTGTTATCGCCGCACCCATTCCAAGCCTCAGCACCTACAAAGTAAACCACAGCGACTGCGCCTGATGCGCAATGCCTTTGCAGTGAGCAATCGGGTGGATGGTCTAACAGTGGCTATCGTTGACGACGTGGTCACGACCAAGGCAACGGCTACGGCCGCGGCCTCCAGCCTCTTGAAGGGAGGAGCAAAGTCGGTTGATATCTGGTGTATTGCAAGAACAGGCTGGCATATTGCTGCGCCCTGACTCAGAATGCGGGCTATGAATAATCCCAGTAATAATTCTCAAACCCTCAGCGACAGCGTTTGGCAGCATATTGTCCAGGAAGCCGAAGTCACGGCCAAAACTGAGCCCGTACTCGCCAGCTATCTGCAGAGCACGATATTGGATCATGGCGATATGGGTAGCGCACTGAGTTTTCACCTATCCACAAAGCTTGCCAGCACATCGACACCAGCAAAAATGCTTCGGGATATCATGGATGAGGTATTTGCTGATCCCAGCGTTATTGGCTGCGCGGCAACAGATATTCAGGCAACCGTAGACCGTGATTCCGCCTGTGATCTTTACAGCACACCCTTTCTCTATTTTAAAGGCTTTCTGGCACTGCAGGCCTATCGGGTCGCTCACCATCTGTGGCTGCAAAATCAGCGCTCACTGGCTCTGCTAATCCAATACCGCATCTCAATAAAGTTGGCCGTGGATATTCATCCGGCAGCCGTGATTGGCTGTGGACTGATGATTGACCATGCAACAGGTCTGGTGATTGGTGAAACCGCGGTGGTTGAAGACTGTGTGTCCATTATGCAGTCGGTTACTCTGGGTGGAACGGGTAAAGTGAGCGGTGACCGTCACCCCAAAATCCGTAAAGGCGTGTTACTGGGGCCGGGCGCAAAAATACTGGGCAATATCGAAATTGGTGAAGGTGCCATGGTTGCCGCCTCCAGCGTAGTACTTAAGGCTGTTGAGCCCCATGCCATCGTAGCCGGCGTGCCCGCCAAAGTAGTCGGCCATATGGATATTGATGAGCCCTCAAAAGCGATGAATCATTATTTTAAGTGCCCGTAGCGAAGAATGCCCGTAGCCACGCGTTACGGTATGTAAGGCTTCCCTTTACTAAGAACGCGACCAACTAAACGGCATTACCTGATCAAGGGACTCAGCGCCCTGCAGCTGCATCAATAATCTATCTACTCCCAGAGCTACACCAGCACAGGCTGGCAACCCGTCATCCAGTGCCGCCATCAACTTCTCATCTACGGTTATTTCTGGCTTGCCATCGGCATGACGCTGCTCGCGATCCTTATCAAAACGCTGACGCTGTTCTCTAGCATCGGTCAACTCTCTATAGCCGTTGGCCAGCTCCATTCTATTGAAGAAGGCCTCAAATCTGCGACTAACAGACCGGCCCTTAGCATCCAGATGTATCTGCGCTAAGGCAGCCTGGCACGCTGGATAATCGTAAATAAGTACCAGACCATCCGGCAACTGAGCCTCTACTTTGAGACTAAACAGCAAGTCTAGACAGTTAGCACGGCTTTCATCAGCCCAGCTTTCCGAGCCCAGCTCAGCGGCCATTTTCTGCAAGGTTCCAAGCTCTGTACTCTGAGGGTCTATTCCAAAAACAGACTTAAAGCTGTCTGCATAGCTGACTTTGGTGACAGTAAGTGGGGCCTCTGAACGGGCATTGGCAACCTGACTAATCAGCTCTGCCAACTCATCCATTAGCTGATGCTCATCCCAGCCACAGCGGTACCATTCGAGCATGGTGAATTCTGGATTATGACGACGCCCTATCTCGGCATCACGGAAGGCTTTGCCCAGGCAAAAAATATCACCAGAGCCTGCTGCAAGCAGCCGCTTCATAAAATATTCAGGAGATGTTTGTAAGTACGCGCTATCGCCAGCGACTCTGGCATTAACGCTCTCGATGTTACTATCGGTGACTGTCGAGCGCCCCAGAACGGGGACATCGACCTCAGGCACCTGACGCTGCTGAAAGAAACTACGCAGACTTTGAAGAAGTTCGCTGCGATCACGCAACGAGCTACGATTTATGCCAGGCTGCCAGTTATCCGCCACTATTCTTTAACGCGACCCTGATATTCACCGGTACGTGTATCTACCTTAATCACATCGCCCTCATCCAAAAATAACGGCACCTTAACCACAGCACCGGTGACCAACTTGGCCGGCTTACTGCCACCCTGCGCTGTATCACCGCGCAGACCTGGGTCTGTTTGAACAATGGCGAGATCCACATGATTAGGTGGTACCACAGACAACGGAGAGCCGTTGTACAGCGTTACCACACAGACATCCTGCTCTCGCAACCACTTAATAGCGTCACCAACAGCTTGCTCGGTGGCCTGATGTTGCTCGAAGGTATCGGGTTCCATAAAGTACCAAAAGTCGCCATCTTCGTAGAGATACTGCATATCCATATCGACTACGTCAGCCCCCTCTAAGGACTCACCCGATTTAAAGGTTTTCTCAAGTACTCGACCGGTCTTCAGATTGCGCAATTTAACGCGACTAAACGCCTGACCCTTGCCCGGTTTAACCAGCTCATTCTCTAGGATCGAACAGGGATCCCCGTCGAGCATAAGTTTTAATCCGGAGCGAAATTCATTGGTAGAGTAATTGGCCATTGCTGTCTGTTCTCGAAAATTATAAAGGCGTCATGATACCCGAAGTGACGACCGTTTTGACCAGTTTTGAGCGCTGGTCGACTATTTACCGGCAACCAAAAAATAAAGCACGGCTGAATCGGCTAATGCCTCGCAAAATCTTGACTACAATATAGGTTACGAGAAGTAGGTTACGACAAAGGGTTAAGAGAGCCGGGTTACCGAAAGTAGCCAGCAAGACAAACATTTTTAAGCTGAGAATCAACAAGCAATTCTTAAAGGACTAACAAAAGCACATTTATGGGTTTGGTCAAGGACAATCATCTTTCCGTACTACTGGAAAAAATCAATCCAACTGCGGAGCCAGCAGCGTCCGTCAGCATTGCAACATCTGCCCAAAATGGCCTTAACGTCGACAGCAGCAACAGCGCCCAACTATGGATTACTGAGCTAAAAGCAGCCAGCACGGTCCAGACAGCCGTTGATCTGTATAAGTCTTTACCGCAAATTATAAGCTTGGATATTGACCCTGATAGCAAGTTCGCTATCCTCGAAATTCTCTACCCAGAAGTGACCCATTGCACAGCACAGCTACTAAGCAACCAGCTCAGCCAGGACACAGCCAAAGCCGTATCCTTAGGACAGGCACTAAGCCGCTATACCTACCAGGGTTACAAATCTCTGGCTCACCAATTTAGCCAACAACTCGACCTACCCGAACCCAAACAAGAAAAGGGACAAAAGCAAGACCTGCAGATTACCCAGCAACTCGGCCAATGCCTATTTCGCAGTTGCCAGCTCCTCGCTCAGAATCAATTTGATAGTCTCAGCCATTACCTCGCCAGACCCAGTAATTTTTGGCGTGACCTACACACACTATACGCAGCCGCCTGCGAGCTGAATATTGAGCATAATGATTTCAGTGACAGCAATGAGGCTTCACATTCAATTCATACAATTTACGTAAAACTGCTGCTGATTAACTGCACCAGACCCAATCACTTTTCAAATTATGAATTGAGGTTTGTTTTTAATGAGCTGGACTTCTGGTCTTCTCTGGCAGAGTTAGAGCGGGGCTCCACAGGGGGCCTATTTGTTATCGACACCGCCAGCAACATGGGCCCTATTTATGCAGAAGGTGCCAACCCCAGTCCGAACAACCTTATTTTAGATACCTTTAATCTGGTGAAGTTTTTAAACAGTAGCCTCACCGAACGCGCCAACCACAATGTTTTTTCAGACCGCATTTCTCGACGAGTTATCAAGGACTTAGCCCGCCAGTGGGGACAAAAAATACTTCGCCAAGAAACCCACATTAAAGATCGCGCCAAAGTCAATATTGCCTGCGGCATTACATCAGCACTGTGCATGCTGTCTAAAACAGATTCCTTCGAAACCTTTCTCAAGCTCTGCGGGGAATCCCCATCGGCACAGCCGGCAGAGAGTTACACCCGAATCAGCAACGACATTTGGAACACTGGCCCAGCCAATATTAGCCTGCATCAACCGCACCCCTCTGATCCCGTTATCTATGCCGCTATGCAGCGGCGACAGGCGAAACTTAAATTAGTGAGTGGGCTTAGAGTCAACACCAGCCTTAACGGTGCCTGCATTGAACTCGTAGAGGAACAGACTGAGATGCAGCCCGGAAAGCCTATTGCCTTGCGCGCCAAAGGCACTCAGCGCTGGTCAGCGGGGATTATCCGCTGGAAGCAGATCACACCGTCCCTGAGCACATTATGTGGAGTTCAGTTTCCCACTAAGCACTGTATTCCTGCCGCCATGCGCGGGTTTAGGCGAGCACAAAATTCTGACCGACAATTTATGCAGGCTATTATTTTTAGCCGTCAAAAAGACCTCAGTGAACAGACCTCATTAATTTGCCCACCCCTGCGTTATACCAAGGGTGCCAAAATTCAGCTACTCACCATCAACAATCAATACACCGCAGTTTTACTTGAAGAAATTGAAACTACCGAGCATCTCTCTCATTTTAAAATAGCGATCTATTAATTATGTTTTCTCAGGATCCACTGAATATATTGATCGTCGAAAAATCCCATGACGAAGCCAATCGATACAGTAGTATTTTGCGCAGCGCTGACTATCAGGTAGATGCCAAACTTGCAGGCAATGAAGAAGAGCTGCAAAAGTATCTGTCCATGCGCAACTGGGATTTATTAATTGCGCCCATGAATTACGGGAACCTCCCCGTGCAAAATATTTTTCAGCGCATCCGTCGCAGTGAGCGCGATATTCCAGTAATTTTAATCAACCCTGAATATGACCCTATCAAGCTTATTGAGGGTCTTCGTCTGGGCGCTCAGGATGTGGTGGTCGAAGATCAAGACCAGCATCTCATCAAGGTAGTGGCGCGCTCATTGGCAGGTGTTTACGAGCGTCGCCAATGCCGTGAATGGGAACGCAAACTATCTCTGGCCGAAAAGCGCGCCCAGTACCTAATGGATATTGCCCGTTTTCCCATTGCCGTTGTTCAAGAAGGCACCTACGTCTATGCCAACGAAGCCTGCGCCGCGGTGTTTGGCTTTGCCGAACCCGATGAAATGCTATGCCTGCCTATCATTGATAATATCGCCGTCAGCGATCGAGAAAAGTTAAAAGCCTATATGGTCCCACTCGAGGCTAAAGACGAAATTAGCCCCTTCGAAGCCGTGGTCAAAACCGTCGATATTGACGGCGCTGAGCTCAGTGCCTTTTTGGAAATCGGCCAGATTCAGTACGAGGGCGAACCCGCCCTGCAATTTACAATTAACAAAGACAAGCTGTTCGATGCCCATATAGAGAAAACCGAAGAATCCTCGGCCACTGAATACAGCGCTATTCAGCCTCAGCTGGTTTATGAGCTTATTAGCCGGGCAATCAGTAAGTCGGTGCAGACAGGACAGGACAGTATTTTACTTAATATTCAGATGGACCGATTTAACCAGCTGAAGGAAGATCTTGGTATTGCCAAAGCCGAAAAAATTGCCCATTCACTGGTCACCTATGTGGTTGATATCTTTAGCCATAGTGTTGACTGCGGCCGTTTGACCGAAAATTCATTTATTGTCACTTTGGCTGAAACGACCGAAGAGCAGGCACTGGAAATTGCTACTGATATTGCCCAAAAAATCAGTCAGGAACTCTTCGATATCGATGATGAAACCTTCTCTTTGACCATTACCATCGGCGGTACCTTACTCAATGAGAACGTACCTTCGGTTGAGCGGGCACTGGCGCGCAGTCAGGAAGTGGTAGATGAACTGCGTGACGACCAGGGTATTGGTAACGGCTCCAAATTCTATATGCCAGACATTCATTCTAATGAGGTTTCAGACAATGAAGCCGTCATCATTACCGCCAAGCGGCTACTCGGGGAAGAGCTTTTCTCAATCCGCTATCAGCCCATTGTTGCGCTCACTAGTGGTGGCAGCGGCAAGGAATACTACGAGGTGATTCTCGGGGTAAACAAGTCAGTACCTGCCAATGAAATTCCCACGGATTTTATCAATGATCTGTTTAAGTCAGAGATTGCCTCAGATGTAGATCGCTGGGTGATCAACAAGGCTCTGGCCTCTCTGTCTGAAAAACTCAAGGTCAATCCAGAGACCCAGCTTTTTATCAATATCAGTACCCAGTCTTTTTCCGATGAGAGCTTTTTACCCTGGCTTAAAGAGGCCCTTGAGAAAACCAAACTGCCTGCTAATGCGTTGATTTTCCAGTTCAGGGAAATTGATGCGGTGCGTCATTTAAATCAGGCCGCGGCTATTTCAGACCAGATGAAAAAGGTTGATGGGCAAATTAGTATTGCTAACTTTGGTCTGGCGATTAACCCCCTTAAAACATTGGAGCGGGTGGCGGTAGATTTTGTGAAGATTGACCGCCTGATTGTCGAGAAGCTTGATCAGAGTGGCGATGGCAAAGCGGAGTTCCAAACATTGATGGGCGGCATGACAGGCACTGGCGTGGATGTGATTGTGCCGTTTGTTGAGAAAGCCAATATCTTGCCGATTCTATGGCAGCAGGGTGTTCAGTATATTCAGGGGCACTATGTTAAAAAGCCCGCGTTTGAAATGGATTATGACTTTTCTGAAGGGTCTTGATTAGATACCGAACAGGCCTTTGTTATTCGCTAAAAGCCGCGGCTCATACCTAATTTAATCACCAAGGCTAATAGTATCTTTGTCGGAATAACCCAGCAAATATAGAATGCCATCTAGACCTACATTTGAGATCGACTGTTTAGCAGAGGCTTTCACCAGAGGCTTGGCCCTAAAAGCAATGCCCAATCCAGCAATTGCCAACATGGGTAAATCGTTAGCGCCGTCGCCCACGGCAATCACCTGCTCCAAGCGCAACCCTTCTTTGTCTGCAATCTCACGGAGTAATTCTGCCTTGCGCTGGCCGTCAATAATCTCTCCCTTGACGCGACCTGTCACTACACCATTCTCAATATCCAGCTCATTGGCATACACATAGTCGACGCCTAAAATACCCTGAAGATAACGACCAAAAAAGGTGAAACCTCCAGAGACAATGGCGGTTTTATAGCCCAGCTGCTTAAGGGTTTTAATAAGATGTTCTGCCCCTTCGTTGAGGCGTAACCTGGCGGCCACAGTCTCCAAGACATCCGCACTCAACCCTTCAAGTAATGCCATGCGCTGGGTAAAGCTCTCTTTGAAATCTATCTCGCCCTGCATGGCTGCTTCAGTTATCGCGGCAACCCGCTGACCCACCCCCGCCTCTATAGCTAGCTCATCAATAACTTCAGCGTCAATCAAAGTAGAGTCCATATCGAATACAACGAGCTGTCGATTACGACGGAAAATATTATCTTCCTGATAGGCGATATCAATATTATGCTCACCCGCTAACTCCAGCAGGGAATTACGCAAACTGGTAGCGTCGTGAGCCTGACCACGGGCAGAAAATTCAATGCAGGCTCGTCCTAGCTGGTCACTTTCGTCGAGCTGAACACGGCCAGATAGGCGGACTATTTTATCGATATTCAGTCCCTGCTCGCTGGCAACCTTGGTAACTGCCGCCAAATGGCAGGCATCAATCTTGCGGGCCAGCAGAGTCACAATATGGCGAGGTTTGCCCTGCTGCTCCACCCAATTCTGGTAGCCCTCCTCGGTGATCGGTAAAAATCGCCCCACCATATCGAGTTTATTAAGGCTGGCGAGCACCCCATCGGTCACGTCGCTGGTCTGTTCGCTGCGGGGAACAGCGGCGAGAATACCCAGATTAAGTTGATTGTGAATAACGGCCTGGCCAATATCCAGCACAGTGACATCGTAGCGAGCCAATACATCGGTCACAGCACTGGTCACGCCTGGCTTATCCTGCCCCGACACGTTGATAAGTAAAATATCTTTCACAGATTGCTGCCGCCGTTATTTTTGAGGTCGCCATTATAGTAAAGTTGTGGGAATAGGATAGAATGCGCGGCAAATTAAATTCAATTAAATTCAGGGAGCACAGGATGCATCGTCAATATTCGATGGCTAAAAAATTTCCTGCAATCGTGCTCTGCGCTAATCTAGTTCTTGGGTTATTCAGCTGGATTATTCTGTCTACCCAAACCTCCAGTCTAGCCAATCATGCCGTTGCCGACAAAAGCCGAACCTCCATTGGCCAGCTAGTGGAACTGATTCGCACCCCCTTATTTAATGATGACACCATTAGTATTCAGGTTGCCCTGCGCAGCGCGACAGAGGACCCGGCCATATACAGCGCCAGTTTCTACAATGTGAGCAATGAGCTAGTAACCCAGAGTAAACAGTCGGGTGAGACGCCAGAGAATATGGAGACCGTCAGCGCCCCGGTCGAGCTGCAGAACACCCAGGCGGGAACCGTTTATATTGAAGTCAATAGTAGCCCAATCTACAGCCAGTACCGGAATGTATTTTTGAGCTGGTTGCTGTTGTGGTTGCTGTTTGCAGGCGCCACGACCTATGCCAGCGTTAAGTTTGCCGAGCAGTTTGCCCGCCGCCTGCGCATTTTGACCAACCGATTGCCGGGTAGTGCCGAGTCGATTGTGGATGAAATTAGTGCCCTAGAGGCCCGTATTCAGCCGCTGTTATCCACTGGCGGTCAGACCGACGAACATGTTGCCAGCGGCTACTACTATTCCATGGTCACCGCCACCATCAAGAATCGCCAGCGGCTTAATAAGCAGCTCAACCGCGAAAACCTTGAGCTGCTGTTCGAAAAAATTGATTACTGTACCTCGCGAGCGCTAGAGCTCTATGGGGGCCAACGAATAGAGGGTTCAGACGGCAGCATCTGTTTCTATATTCGCTCGACCCAGAGCTCTAAGCAGCATCTGTTGGTGTGCCTGATGGCGGTTTACTCCCTGCAACAGTTACTCGAGCGACTGGGCACTAAACTGGGCGTGGATCTAGATATTAACTGGACCCTGTGCAGCGATAACCTGCCGACATTACCCCTATTTCGGCACCATGAAGGAATGGCGGCACTCAAGCGCAGCTCCGCTGAACTTGCGGATAGACTTGAGGAAGGGGTGATTGCTATTTATTGTACGGAGTACAATATTGAAGAACTTTCATCCATAGCGCGCTTTCAAGCCGATGAAAATAACTGCTTTGTTTTACAGGGTTTTCCAGAAGGGCGCCAGAAGCTGTTAGAAACACAGATTTTGCACCTGGCCGGCGTCTGTTTATAAGCGCCCTAGGTTAAAGCTACCTAGGTGTCCTCCGGATCTTCCAGACTGAGATGCGAGGTGTCTATATCCAATGACGCGACCTCAGACTGCTCCTCGGCATTAAGAACATAGGCCCCCGTTGGCTCTGCAACCATCCCGGCAAGCGCAGCCAGTTTCTCCGGATCTAGGGCAGGTGTCGATTCCTCACCAGACGCGCTACCCTGCTCAGGCAGCACATTGGCACCCAGTGGCGCCATCGACAAAACCTGAGGTTCCACAGCACAGGCAATCACCTCCGCGATGGCACCGGCATGCTCCATCGCGCAAAGAATTTTATCCGCACTAGTGATATCTGTATTGCGCTTAAGATAGGGGGTTTGACCTGAAAAAAGCCGTTCTAGCTTGGCCTCATCTAACTTGAATATTACACCGACACGCTGCTTTACCTGTTCGACATTCTGACCCGCCTGAATCTCACCGCGAAACAAAACATCAAACAGCTCAGCGTCTAGCTCTAGTTCCGATTCTGACATGCGCTTTACCTCTCCTGACTGGCAATGTTCTCTAAGTATTGGAACAAATTCTCAGGAAATACAAATTTCGCAGGCAAATAACAGTAACTCAGTCACATCTTTGAGGATGAATTTGAGGGAGGTCTATGTATTCAGGCTTGGGAATCTTGTTCCAGATGCTGATCCATCTCCAATGCTGGGGCTTTCTCACTAGGACGACCCACTATTTTTGCCGGCACCCCTGCCACAGTGACATGGGCAGGCACATCGTCAAGCACCAGACTTCCAGCACCTATTTTGACCCCATCCCCGACAGAGATATTACCGAGAATTTTAGAGCCCGCACTGATCATGACGCCATTGCCTATATGGGGATGGCGACTGCCACCTTTACAGCCGCTGCCACCCAGCGTTACCGAGTGGAGAATAGAGACGTCATTGCCAATAATAGCGGTTTCGCCAATAACCAGACCCGTGGCATGGTCGATCATAATGCCCGAGCCCATCTGCGCCCCTGGATGAATATCCACAGCAAAGGTTTCAGAAATTTGGTTTTGAAAAAATAGCGCCAGGGCACGGCGATCCTGCAGCCATAGCCAATGGGAAATTCGCTGTAACTGAAGTGCCTGAAAGCCTTTGTAATAGAGGATTGGGGTTAAATGGCGATCACAGGCGGCATCCCGTTCAAAAGACGCTTTGATATCGAGACGAATACTCTCGCCGATACCCTCATCTGCTTGCAAAGCCTCTGTAATCACCTGAGCTATGGTCTCTGCTGGCAATGCTGGACTGGCCAACTGTTCCGCCAGATTATAGCTCAGCGCCGTATCTAGGCTCGGGTGATTAAGAATCGACCTCTGGAAAAAATGCCCGAGCACAGGCTCTTCGACCGCCGCTTGCTGTGCCTCGCTAACAATAATGTCCCAGATTGGGTCAGTATTTTTCATTCTGTGTCATTCCTGTAAAAGCGTTGAGCCAAAAAAACCCTATCAAACCTGAACAAAGCGCTGAACAATCTCATCGAGATTTTCCAACACCACATCCAATAATAATAATTCGCTGCCCACAAGCCGCTCGGCAATCACATCGGCACTGTGCTCTCGGGCATATATATCGGCAATAGGCGCATAGCTAAGATGCCAGCGCTCTGGAGCAACACCACCCTTATCCGTGCCATAGGGACGATAGAATCCGAGGGAGTCTCCATCAAAAGAACTATCCAGCCAATCATGCATGGGGGCAAAAATCCCAGCGCCCTCAACTTCTTCCGGCGTCAGCTGTATCTGATAGCCCTCGGGCATCGCCGCCGCATCATAGACATCAAAGTCCGTTCCCCAATGATGGCGCGATGCACCGGGAAGCGCCGACCAACGCAGTACTGCCTGTATTTGATCCCAGGGGCTCAGCGCCTCAAGCACGATGGGACTACCCGCCTTATCGACCACCGGGCGCAATCCTGACAGTTTCCCATTCCAGATATGTAACTGACGCTCAAAGGAGCGAAAGCCACTGCAGATTTGAAGGTCAAAGCCCTGCTTTGCGGCCTGCGCCTGGAGCGCAACAAACGGCTCCACCACCTGAGCATGGATCATAATGGGCTGGGCAGGATTCAGCCGGCGCAAATGATGCTCAGTGGAGCCCGTTAAAATATCGTGATCAGCCATATCAACAATGCCTTTGAATAGGTGCAGAGTCTGTTGCGTGAATGGCCAGAAGTAAAGCGACTGTTAAAAAAGCCCTGCCAAATATTCCTACTAAGGAGCCGCTAATTAACGTGCCAGACATTAAAGTCCGGAGAGATTAACCACTCCAGTGCGATTCAACAGGATTGGCATAAACCGATTGCCCTCATGGAGCTTCACCTCTAGCTGGTATTCAACCGCATGGGCATTGGACTTCATTAATTTATGAAACAGCGAAGCACCGCCAATAAGATCTCCCGTGCAATGGGCTGTAAATGTTGACTGGCCCAAAGCGGGCACCATAAAGGGCTTTTCAATTACCCCCGCCGCCACACGGCTATTTTGCAAATAGAGCCGAAACGAGCCTCCCTCAATATCCATCTCTGAGTTATTGGGGTTAATCAGCGCCATGGTAACGCTAAAGCGCGGTGCCAAACCCTGAGACGGCAATAGCGCCAGGTCAGACAGCAGTACATCTGGCGACTGCTGCTTTAAGCTAGCACAGCCCGAGGTCATCAATACAAGTAATAAAATATAACCAGAGATAGCCTTACTCTGTAATAATCTGTTCATTCCTTGATCCCTTTTTATTTTGTAGTACTAACAATTGCCGTCCTGGCTTAAACAAAGTTACTCTATCAATATAGTTGAATTTTGTTTTGTTGCCCGCATCTATAAGTCTGAGACCAACAACCACCATCAACCTGGAGAACGCTTTGTATAGAATTGGTTTATTCCTCGCGACTAACCTGGCCATTATTGTTATTGCCAGCATTTCCCTGCGACTGCTAGGGGTTGAGAGTATTCTTGCCGACAATGGCATGGACCTCGATCTAAAAGCACTGCTGATATTCTGTGCTGTATTTGGTTTTTCCGGCTCGCTGATATCCCTGCTGCTATCAAAATTTATAGCCAAAATGTCGAGTCGTACACAGATTATTAAAGAGCCACAGAACGCCCAGGAACGCTGGTTGCTGACAACGGTCGCAGAGCTCGCCAAAAAAGCCAATATAGGCATGCCTGAGGTGGGTATTTTCCCCGCGCAACAGTCAAATGCCTTTGCCACAGGCTGGAACAGAAACAACGCACTAGTTGCTGTTAGTGCAGGCCTTCTAGAGCGGTTTAGCAAAGACGAAGCCAAGGCAGTACTGGCCCACGAGATTGGCCATGTTGCCAATGGCGACATGATTACCCTGGCTCTGGTGCAGGGCGTGGTTAACACCTTTGTTATGTTTGCCGCACGCGTGATTGGCTTCTTTGTTGACCGTGTCGTGCTCAAAAATCAGCGCGGCCTTGGCCTCGGCTATTGGATAACCACCATCGTCGCTGAGATCTGTCTAGGTATTCTGGCCTCAACCATTGTTATGTGGTTTTCTCGACAGCGGGAATTTCGCGCCGACAAAGCCGGTGCGCAGCTTGCGGGCCGATCAGCAATGATTGGTGCGCTACAAAAACTACAGGCAGAAACTCAGGCCCATGTACCTAACCAGATGCCCGACACCATGACTGCCTTCGGTATATCCAGTGGTTGGAAGCGCAAGAAATCAAGATTATTTATGACTCACCCCCCGTTAGAAGAGCGCATTGAGGCCCTTAAGTATGGATAAGCTAGACCGAGAAATTCCCCTGTGCAATCTTGACGACCTTGAAGAACAGCAGGCTATTGAATTAACCATTGATGATCGGCGCCTGTTTGCTATTCGCCAAGACAACCAGCTGCATGCCTATTGGAATATCTGTCCCCATTTGGGTATCCCACTAAATTGGGCACCGAATAAGTTTCTTGACCTCGACAACGCACTGATTCAATGCTCCTCCCATGGCGCGCTATTTCATATCGACAGTGGAAAGTGTATTGCCGGGCCCTGCACCGGGCAACGATTGCAGCCCGTGACACTGCGCGCTGCCGAAAAAGACTACTTCGTGGCCGCAGATCAAACACTACCCGCAGCCCCCTTAAATCTTAGAGAACAGGCATTGGCAGATCTTGAAGACAGCTAACAGGACCCTCCAGGCGGATTTCTTCCGGGGTTAATATTGCCCGCCAGGCAATAACCTCGACCCCTGCGACGATGGCCTGGATCATGGTCGCGGCATAGACCGGGTCTATGTCAGTGGCGACTTCCACCCGCTCAACGCCACTGAGCTGCACACAAAAAAACAGTACTGCGCGATGCCCTGCCGCAACCATGGCCATTAACTCTCGTAGGTGCTTAGTGCCGCGGCTGGTCACAGAATCAGGGAACATGGCTAGACCCTCGCCCATATCCAGAGTCACATTCTTGACCTCGATATAGCAGAGCCCCAGATCGGAGTCTGCAGTACCCAACAGCAAATCAATGCGACTTTTTTCCTCCCCGTAACGCACCTCGGTGCGCAGCTGATCATAGCCCTGCAGCTGGGGCACCAGTCCCGCCTCTATTACTTCACGAGCCAGATGGTTAGGTCTTGAGGTATTAACCCCCGCTAGAGCACCATGGCTGGTAGTGACGATTTCCAGGGTACCGGGCAGCTTGCGCTTGGGATTATCGGACAATGAGTACCAGCAGGGAGAGCCCTCCACCAGGCAGTTCTTCATTGATCCGGTATTGGGGCAGTGCAGAGTAAGAAGATTACCCTGCTGATCTAGCACATCGGCAAAAAACCGCTTGTAACGTTTAATAAAGGTGGCCGGGAAGAATGCTGGGGTGTTTTTCATCGGTGCGGTGGACCCTATTAATAACGCGTAATGGCTTCATGTAACAGTGAAAATATCAGTGTCTGGGGGAATTCTACAACAATGGTCTACTATTAGTTGGCTGATTATTGAAAATTTGACCCCCCTTAATAGAATTTTTATAGGGCTGAAATAGAAGTTTTCCTTGATATATTGGTCGAATATCTCTATAACGGCCAGTCCCGTTTTTTAGCTCAAAATCAACAACGGATTTGATGAATGCCAACAACAAAAGAAAAAACAGTAAAAAAGCCAGCAGCCAAGTCTAAAGCGGCAGCTAATGCGTCTTCAGTGACTCTTCACGGTCTTGCTCCCTATGTGGAAAAAAAGAACGAAGAATACATGAATGAGCAACAGCGTGAGCACTTCAAGCAGATTCTTAAAGCTTGGCGTCACGAGCTTATGGAGGAGGTTGACCGTACGGTTACTCATATGAAAGATGAGGCAGCCAATTTCCCAGATCCCGCTGATCGCGCCACTCAAGAAGAAGAGTTTAGCCTTGAACTGCGAACCCGTGATCGCGAGCGCAAGCTTATTAAGAAAATTGATAAGACTCTGTTACGCGTGGAAGAAGACGACTACGGCTTTTGCGACCAATGTGGTGTTGATATCGGCATCCGCAGGCTCGAAGCTCGTCCCACTGCAAATCTCTGTGTGGATTGCAAAACTCTTGATGAAATCAAGGAAAGACAGATTACCGGCGGCTAGTACTAGCCGCTTGGATGCCTGTGCAAATTGCTGCACAGGCTATTCTGCTTCTTATTTATGTCAGCCTTAAGCAGTATTGGGCGCTTCGCTCCCTCCCCGACAGGCCCCCTTCATTTCGGTTCTCTGGTCAGTGCTCTCGCAAGCTATTTAGATATTAGGCAGCGCGGTGGCCGCTGGTTAGTGCGCATCGAAGATATAGACCCACCCAGAGAAGTCCCAGGCGCCAGCGAGACTATTTTGCGGCAGCTCGACGCCCATGGCCTGCACTGGGATGGCAATGTGCTCTATCAGAGCGAACGCCTTCCCAGCTACCTTGAAGCCCTAGAGCAACTCAAGCAAAAAGACCTTATCTATTACTGCCAATGTAATCGTCCGCGCATGCAGCGGTTGGGCGGTATCTATGACAGTCAGTGCCGCTACCTGCAGCTCGCGGCCAAAGACAACGCTATAAGACTCAATGTTGGTGACATTGTCTCAGCAGAAACAGGAATAGGAGGCGCAACAGAAAATCAAACAGGCGCAGCGCACCTCAGTTTTACCGACCAGATTATGGGCCACTACCAGCAATGTTTGCGCGCCGAGGTGGGAGATTTTGTTTTGCGCCGACGAGACGGCTTATTTTCCTATCAGCTGGCTGTGGTGGTCGATGACCAGTATCAGGGCATCACCCATATTACACGCGGCTCAGATTTACTGGATTCTACCCCGCGACAGATTTACCTCCAGCAGTGCCTGGGTTACTCCCAGCTTGAATATGCGCACCTGCCTGTGGCCATTAACCTTAACGGGCAAAAACTCAGCAAGCAGAACCATGCGGCAGCATTGGTGCCGGGCAATGAAGCTCACAACCTTTTCACCGCACTGGTTTGGTTACAACAAGAACCGCCAGCGGCGCTGGCCAAGCAGTCCATCACCGAGATACTCGACTGGGGCATCAAACACTGGTTCCTGGCAAAAATACCCGGTACTCTGGGAATAGCTGCACCGCAAGAATTCTAAAATAACCTGAGGCTCGGCCCTGAGAAGGGTTTGCTTTGCGCTCCCGGCTTGCATACCATCGACAGCCCGTTTACCAACGATGAACCTATAATCTAACCCATGCTCAACTATCGACTTGTCGCCACCCTTCTACTGCTCTGCACCGTGGTTTTTCCACTGGCAACTCAGTGGGCCATTGAACCAGATGGCAGCTGGTTTAGGCCTTTTGTGGTCTGGGCCATGGTGGTCTATGCATCCTATATAGTGCAGCGGGGCAGGAAGTTCGATGAATCTTGAGATCGCACTATCAACCGCCTGTATGCTGGCCCTTGCAGGACTAATTACGCGCTTTTTGGCGCTGCGAAGCAGTGGTGACAACCATCTCGTACTGGTGCTGGCGTTATTTTCTGGCACCGGTGTGCTTCTGGCCAT
Source organism: Porticoccaceae bacterium UBA1989 (assembly GCA_002335945.1). Taxonomy (GTDB): domain Bacteria; phylum Pseudomonadota; class Gammaproteobacteria; order Pseudomonadales; family Porticoccaceae; genus HTCC2207. The sequence continues at coordinate 26,188 of DDDD01000016.1, read as the reverse complement.
GGGCTCCATCGAAATGGCGGGCCGTTATGGCTACAGCATTATTCTGGCGCTGATTGGCTTTACCCTTATTTTTATTTTTTCCCCCCTGATATTTTTTCCGATTCGACGACTCAGTCAGATTATTCGCTTCGCAACACCGGTGGACTTTTTAACCTATCGCTATCGTGGTAAAAGTGTTGCTGTGGCGGCCTGTGTCAGTTTGATTTTTATCGCAATCCCCTTAATTTTGGCCCAGCTATTAGCCATTGATTCCGTGGTGCGTTTTTTGTTTGGCCAGACCATTTACAGCCTGCCATTGCTAGCAATGGTTGTTATATTCCTCAACCGTCGCTCCATTGTGATTGGCGTGGTTAATCATCTCAGCTGGATTATGGCCGCGGCCGGATTGCTGCTAATACCCGCGCTGGGGCTTGCTGCCTGGAGTTCGATTCAGTCAGTATTCGGCAGTGTCGGCGAGATGAATACCTGGGTCATCGATAGCGGTCAGCGTTTTGTGGTGCAGCGAATGGATTCCTCTTACAGCCTATTCACCATCTTTTTAGCCGCCAGCTTTGCCCTGCCTATCAACTTCAGTATTCTGGTCTCAGAAAATATCTCTGATCGCCAAGCAAGTACCACCGCCTGGGCCTACCCTCTGTTGATACTGCTGGCCTGTATTCCTGTTTTCCCACTGCTGTGGAGCGGTATTGCGGTGCAGTCTTCGTCACCATTGCAGGAGTATTTATTTGCCCTGCCAGCACTCACCCAACATCCTGTGATTGCAGGCCTGGGTGCCGCCAGTATTATTTTGCTGGCGATTGCACTGACCTGCAGCCTGACCCTGACCATATCCAAGATCACATTGAACAGTTTTGTACTGCCGAACAAAGACCTACAGCAGCAGTCAGCTCTTTCCGACTGGATTAATAGACGCCAGATGATTATCGCCGCGACGCTATTGATTGCCTGTTTATTGCTAAGTTTGGTGATCAAGGGTCGCAGCATTACCGATTTCTATCTGGTTGGTCTCTCTGGGTTGGCCCAGCTAACCCCAGGAATGCTGGCCGTCATCTATATTCCCAGAGCTAATCGTCTCGGCTTTATTGTCGGCTTAAGCGCCGGCATGCTGGTATGGCTGGTAACACTAGCCCTGCCCCTACTGTTTGGAGACTGGAACCTAACGGTGCCCTGGGTTAACAACACGGTCACCTTTGGCATGCAGAACTGGAATATCTGGGCCATTGAAGCCCTGCTGTTAAATGTCACCCTGAGCAGTATTTTTTCGCTGTACGGCAAAATGGACGAAAAAGAAAAATACTATGCCGCGGTCTGCATGGCGGACAATATTTATATCCCCGCCCGCATCGAGATAAGCCAAAAATCTGTATCCGAGATGCAGGCAAGCTTGCGTCTGGCACTCGGAGATACTGCCGACATTGAGATGGAGCGAGCACTAGAAGCTACAGATTGCGATCGCTCTGACACCAGACCTGGATCTTTGCGCAAGATTCGCGACAGTATTAACGCCTCATTAAACCTGCGTTACGGCGTGCTTGCCGCAAGCAGAATTATGCAGCAGGCTATGCCGATTAACCTGGCCGCCAACAAAGAGCCCGATGATATTTATCGCGTTGAATCAGTGCTGGCGATTCATGGTGACCGTCTAACCGGCATTGCCAGTGAGCTGAATAAATTGCGCGTCCACCACCGTGAGATTCTGGATAATTTGCCCATCGGAATTATATCCATCGACCAGACCGGTGAAGTACTCAAGTGGAATGCCAGCATCGCTGACTACACCAATATCAGTCCCGAAGTCGCCACAGGCAGCTCAATCAATGATTTACCTGAGCCCTGGTGCAGTGCCATTGGCGGCTTTATCGACAGCGGTGAGAAGAGTCTCGATAACCTGCGTCTCGAATTAAACGGCCAGGTGCGTTGGTACAGTCTGCAAAAGTCTGTGGAACAAAATATTGAAGGGGCCAGTGCAGATATTATTTTATTGATCGAAGATCAGACCAAATCAGTGGTACTAATACAGAATTCTATCGACAACGAACGTCTGGCATCTGTGGGTCGACTGGCCGCCGGGGTGGCCCATGAAATTGGCAATCCGGTCACGGGTATCGCCTGTCTCGCGCAGAATTTGCAACATGAAACCGAGCCCGACCAGATCGCCGAATCCGCCCAGCATATTCTGGCCCAGACCGAACGCATCAATCGTATTGTGCAGTCCCTAATTAATTTTTCCCGAGGTGATCGCGCCCTGCAAAAGCCGGTTGAGAAGGTGAACCTGTTCGACTCAGCGTCGGAGGCTATTCAGCTGCTCGCGCTGGGCACCCCCACACCTGAGATTGAATGTGTCTGCAATATCGACACTCAGCTAATGATCACAGGTGACTACCATCAGCTTATTCAGGTATTTTTAAACCTGTTAAGTAATGCCCGAGATGCTTCCCCTCTAGGGGGTCAGATTATTATCAATGCCACAGCCGAGGTCGAGCAGGTTCGAGTGACCATCAGCGATTTTGGTACCGGTATTGAAGAGGGTATTTCAGGACGCTTATTCGAACCCTTCGTGACCTCTAAAGATCCAGGACAGGGAACCGGATTGGGGCTCTGGGTGGTGTTTAATCTGGTGCAGCGGCTTGGGGCTGAGGTATCAATATCGAGTCCGGCGGAAAATAGTCACTGCGGCACTACTGTGACCCTTATTTTTCCACTATCATCGCCGCCATGAGCAACAGCACCCATAAAAGCATCCTGATCGTTGAAGACGAAGACATTATTCGCTCGTCTCTGCGCAAGCTGTTGGAGCGCCATCACTATGAGGTCAGTGAGGCGGTCAGCGTCAAGGCGGCCCGAGAGTCTTTTAACCTCAATAGTTTTGATTTAATTATTAGCGACCTACGCTTACCTGGCGGCCCGGGAACCGATCTAATCAATCCAGCGGGCTGTGTGCCTGTGTTGGTCATGACCAGCTATGCCAGCCTTAGATCGGCGGTTGAAACCATGCGCCAGGGCGCCGCTGACTACATCTCCAAACCCTTTAATCATGATGAGATGATCAGCGCGGTTAAGCGCATCATCAATGAGTCAAAGCAAGATGTGGATTTGGCGATTGCCGAAAATCAACTGCTTATGGGTAGCAGCCCAGAGATTCTCAATATTTTACGTACCATAGATAAGGCAGCACCCACCTCAGCCCCCGTGGTGATTCAGGGTGAAAGTGGCACGGGTAAACGCATTATTGCCGAGATTATTCATCGCGCCAGTGCCGCCGCTGCCAAGACATTTATGGCCATCAACTGCGCCTCAGTCAATGCTATACAGTTTTCTCAACAGCTGGATCAGTTAACAGAAAAATCCATAGGGACATTATTTTTAGCCAATATTTGCGAGCTACCCATTGCGCTGCAATCTCAGGCCATGCAAGCCATACAGCAACATAGCGCCCTTCGCTGTATTGCCTCAACCTCCCTTGATTTGCAGGCATTGAGTCAAGCCGGGAAGTTTCGTAAAGATCTTTTTTACAGCCTTAACGTGGTCAGTATTCAGGTGCCTGCCCTGCGCCATCGCGCCACAGATATTCCCAGCTTAACCCAGTATTTTCTCGACCAGTACTCCGCGGAACTGGGTTTTACTGTCGACCTATCGCCAGACGCACATCAGGCCTTAGCCGAGTACAGCTGGCCTGGCAATGTCCGTGAATTGCAAAACATGCTTTATCAGGGCGCTATATTGTCGGAGCCTGGCCAGCCTATTACTGCCGCACTGCTCGGCATGGGTTATGAAGAAGATCAGCAAGAAGAAGAGCCTGAAATAGAGCCGCGGCAGTCAGGCGCCAATAACGATGCGCCAGCAGGACTGTCTCTGGAGGATTATTTCACCAGCTTTGTATTGGAAAATCAGGAAAACATGAGTGAAACGGCACTGGCTCAAAAGCTGGGGATTAGTCGAAAATCTCTATGGGAACGACGTAATAAGCTGGGCATTAGCCGTAAAAAATAAGATTAAGTCTGATCTATAGGGTTATTTGAGGGGCGTTCTCCTTGGGTATGTTTCAAAAAGTAACAGTTATCCGCGATCAATGCTCAGTTAAAAAATAAACCCACAAAACGCTTGTAGCCAGCTTAATTCTAATTAGAATGGAAACACCAAGACGGGTTCTTGAGTAATAATAACAATAAAAAATAATAAAAATTGGATGGATTGCGAAAGTGTTCTGGGGGCTATAGCTTTAGGGCTTGAACTTTAAGAACCATTGAAAGGGATTGTCTTAGGGCAATCCCTTTTTACTTTTCAGACTCAGTAGAATTATACATACCTGTCCGAGCGCTATTTCCCTTCTAGCTAATCGCTACAAGCTACACCCCTTCTAGCCATAACCTTAATCCAATGCTCCCCTGTTGCGCGATCCTCTGTTAGACTAACGCCTTTAAATCATCTATCGGCACGCTGTACATGCTGGAAATTATTAGTAGGTTCTTCGATAAGGGTCAGTCTCAGCGAGATACTGGCGAGCCCGTTATCGTCACGTCCGAATATCATTCGTTATCACCCAAAATGATCAGCCGCGATGCGCGCAAAGTGGTCGAGGTTTTGCAGGACGCTGGATACCAAGCCTATGTGGTAGGTGGCGCAGTGCGCGATCTGCTTCTGGGACTCAAGGCCAAAGATTTTGACGTAGCCACTGATGCCAAACCCGCCGAAGTAAAATCATTATTTAGGCGCTCAAGGATTATTGGCCGTCGTTTTCAAATTGTGCATGTGCAATTTAGTCGCGAAATTATTGAAGTGACGACCTTCCGCTCAAATGAAAATAAATCTAACGACAGCCGAAAAAACCATCGCCAGCAGACTGATAGCGGGATGCTTACGCGAGACAATGTATTTGGCAGCCTCACCGATGATGCAAGTCGCCGCGATTTAACCATCAATGCTATGTACTACGATCCAGGTGACAACAGCATCCACGACTTCGCCGATGGCTTGGGTGATATTGAAAAACGTACTATCCGTATTATGGGTGATCCCGCCACAAGGTTCCGTGAAGACCCCGTACGTATGCTGCGAGTGGTGCGTTTTGCCGCCAAGCTCGGGTTTACTATCGAACCTCGTACCGGCAAGCCTATGCACAAGCTGGCAGCCGATCTAGAACATGTGTCGCCACCCCGACTGTTTGATGAAACCCTCAAACTGTTTATGAGTGGTCAGGGACTGGCCTCTTTTTGGCTGCTCCATGAGTATGGCTTATTTGAGCGCATGGTTCCCCAGGTAGGCGGAATGATAAAAGACACCAATGGTCTTTCCAGCAAGCTAATTCAGCAGGCATTTACTAATACTGACCTGCGTATTCGCGCTGAAAAACGTGTGACGCCAGCCTTTATCTATGCCGCACTACTCTGGCCAGCCGTGCAAAAATTGGCCGCCCATTACCGCGACCGTGGTAACTCGGCAGCCTATGCCCTGAGTAAAGCCTCAGGTGAAGTGATCGCCAAACAGATTTCTATCACTGCAATTCCCCGTCGCTTTACCCTGCCCATGCGCGAGATCTGGGACTTACAGCTACTGTTACCCCGCCGAGGCGGACACCGTGCCAAACGTCTCGCCGAGCACCCACGCTTTCGAGCTGCCTATGACTTTGTGTTACTCCGTGAACAGGCGGGTGAAGAGTTAAGCGGCCTAGGAGACTGGTGGACTGCCTATCAGGATGCCAGCGAAGACATGCAGGAACAGATGTCCCGCAGAGTTGGCGACCCAGGCAGTAATCGCAAGCGTCGCAATCGGCGTAAACCAAAGCCCAGCTCTACACCTGAGTAGTCCGGTTATGGCTGAGGTATATATCGGGCTGGGCAGCAACCTTGAAGGTGATACCGGCAGCCCCGAGACTCAGCTAGATCAGGCTATCGACAGCATTTCACGGCATCCAGACATCCACCTTTTAGCGGTATCCAATCGCTATCAGACCCAGGCCATTGGTCCCGGTAGCCAGCCCGATTATATTAATACTGTGGCACGCCTTAACACCCAACTCTCACCCCTAGACCTGCTCGACTGCCTGCAGCAGATAGAACAGCAGCAGGGTCGAGTGCGCACCATTCGCTGGGGAGCCAGAACCCTAGATCTGGACATTCTGCTCTACGATCAGCAGATTATAGACAGCGAACGATTGACCCTCCCGCACCCCAGAATGCATGAGCGCGCCTTTGTGCTGGCCCCTCTTCAAGATTTAGATTCCAGTATTGTCTTGCCGACGGGTGAAAACATCCTCAGCCTATTGGCAAACTGCTCTGACCAAGGTATCGTAAAATTATAGTATTTGGACTCAGCAAAAACCTCGGAGGGCAATGTGGAACAGAGTAGTCTCAATGATTTAGCACTTGATCTCACCGCATCGAGCATCCCTAGCTACATTGCTATAGAAGGCCCCATTGGCATTGGTAAAACCACATTAGCCAAACGTCTGGCCCAGACTTTTAACTATGAAACACTTCTTGAAGAAGCTGAAGAAAACCCATTTTTAGAGCGGTTTTATCAGGATCGTAAGGGCAATGCTTTACCCACTCAGCTATTTTTCTTGTTTCAGCGTATGCGTAAGTTACAGGATCTGCGTCAGGGTGATATCTTTCAGCAGGTGCGCGTCTCAGATTTTCTGATCGATAAAGACCCGCTTTTTGCCAAGGTCACCTTGGACGACGACGAGTATCGTCTGTATCAAAACGTCTATGACAACATTATTACCGACCTGCCCAAGCCTGATCTGGTGATCTATCTGCAGGCCCCCACAGAAACCCTATATGAACGTGTGCAGCGCCGCGGCTCAGCGATAGAAAAGCCAATAGAGCAGGCCTATCTTCAGCAGTTAAACGACGCCTACAC
>DDDD01000016.1:0-19320 GCA_002335945.1 Porticoccaceae bacterium UBA1989 | reverse complement strand
GCAATCAATCTGGCGGAAGGTGATCTGGACTACGAAAATCTAGTAAAATACATAGTGCAGCTAAAATCGGGGCGCCATTATTACAACCCCCACCCTATTGCTCGCCCCATGGCAGACTCCATTAAAAGCCCTATTAACCAATTAGCCACAGGCTGATCTCTTGTCATAATCGGCGAAACCCAGTACCGTGGCCGACTCGCAGACCTATTGAGGCTTCAAGTTCACAATGAAAACCACCACCATTAGCAGTTTGAATGCCATGAAGGCGGCCGCTGAAAAATTTGCCGTTATCACCGCCTACGATTACACCTTTTCGCGACTCATCGAAACCGCCGCTATAGAAGTTACTTTAGTCGGTGATTCCCTGGGCAATGTTATTCAGGGACGTGACAGCACCATCCCTGTAACTGTCGACGAAATGGCCTACCACACCGCTGCAGTAAAGCGTGGCAACAGTCGCACCCTGCTGGTGACAGATATGCCCTTTATGTCTTATGCCACCGAAGGCCAGGCTATGGATAATGCCGCGGTACTGATGCAGGCCGGTGCGCAGATGGTCAAGTTAGAAGGTGGAGAATGGCTGGCGGAAAGCGTCTATATGCTCAGCGAGCGAGGTATTCCCGTCTGTGGTCATGTGGGTCTTACCCCTCAGTCCGTGCATAAACTCGGCGGCTATAAGGTACAGGGTAAAGAAGAAGAGGCCGCAGCGCAGATGATCGCTGAAGCTAAGATACTTGAAGAAGCCGGTGCCGATTTAATGGTGGTGGAATGCGTGCCCTCATCTCTTGGGCGTGACCTATCGCAGGCATTAACCATACCGGTGATCGGTATTGGTGCCGGACCAGACACCGACGCTCAGGTGCTGGTACTTCACGATATGCTGGGTATTTCCCAGCGCCTACCACGATTTTCGCGCAACTTTCTTGAGACCTCATCAAGTATTCAGGATGCCATTACCGCCTACGGCAATGCCGTTCGTGATGGCAGCTTTCCCGCAGCAGAACACTGCTTTAAGTAACCCTTTAAAATAAGAAGAATAACTATGACTGCATCAATTTACGACCTCAGCGTACCCACTAGTAAGGGCGATGAAAAATCTCTGGAAGACTACCGTGGCAAAGTATTACTGATTGTTAACACGGCCAGTAAATGTGGCTTTACGCCCCAGTACGAGGGATTGCAGGCATTGCATGACAAACACAGCGAACGTGGCCTGGTGGTTATTGCCATGCCTTGTAACCAGTTTGGCAAGCAGGAGCCTGGCAGCAATGCAGAGGTTCAGGAATTTTGTCAGATGAACTACGGTTTGAGCTTTCCCGTGATGGGCAAAATTGACGTCAATGGCCCTAACAGACATCCCCTGTATGCCTACCTGACCCAACAGGCCGGTGGCATTATTACCGATGGCATCAAGTGGAACTTCACCAAATTTTTAGTCGACCGTGAAGGCAACGTGGTTAAGCGATTTGGCAGTATTAGCAAGCCAGCAGACATCGCCAAAGATATTGAAAAGCTGCTTTAGCCGCTAGCTGTTTTTTAGCTGCCGAGCTCTCTAATAAGCCGAGCACTCTACTAGAGCAGTCGGCAGCAGCCTTACTTAGACTTAAGTTCCGCAAAGTAAGCCTTCGCTGCCACATTCACTTTCGGCGCCAAATACAGCGCCGAAATCATGGTCGGTATTGCCATGGTGGCATAGGACGCCAGAATCAAACCATTGACGATATCCATAGAGACCACCGCTCCCACGACCAGCAGGCCAAGGTAGATGGGGGAATAATAGTATTGGCGCTCAACCCCAATCAAGAATCCCATACACTTCACACCATAGAACCACATGGTAACCATGGTGCTGAAGCTCAACATACCCACCATAATCAATAATAGGTAGATACCCGTCACTGGGAATACCTGCTCAATTGCGCGAGCGGTCATGGTCACACCCTCAAGACCAGAATCATTGTCCCAGACACCGGTGAGCAAAATAATCAACGCGGTACAGGTACAGACCACCAGCGTATCGATAACCGGTCCAACCATCGCCACAATACCCTCTCTAATCGGCTCGACTGTTTTAGCCGCACCATGGGCCAGAGATTCGGTACCAATGCCCGCTTCATTACTGAAGGCGCCTCGGCGTACACCAATTAAAATAACCGCACCGATAGAGCCACCTGCAGCGGCCTCACCGGTAAATGCATCGCTGACGATCAGCCATAACATGGCCGGAATTTCTGAGGCATAGGTGTACAGCACAGTGGCGGTCATCATTAAATACATGACGACCATGGTAGGCACCAACCTTACGGTCAAGCGTCCGATACGCTGAATTCGACCCGCCACAACCATGGCCACCAACACAGCCACAATCGAACTAGACACCAGATCAAAGGTGAAATGTTCCTCAGGGGTTGCCCAGCCAGCGGGAATAGCCACCACGTCTCTGAGCAATTGAATAAATTGATTGGCCTGAAAAAGCGGCAGTGCGCCCACCAGACAAGCCACCGCAAATACGGCTGCCAATGGATACCAGCGCTGGCCCATTCCCTGCGTAATCACATACATCGGGCCGCCATTCACTACACCATCAGGACCTGTCTTGCGATACATGACCGACAGCGAGGCCGTATAAAATTTGGTAGCTACACCAACGATGGCAGTGACCCACATCCAGAACACAGCACCAGGCCCGCCAATGCTAATGGCAATAGCCACACCGGCAATATTGCCCAGGCCAATAGTGCCAGAGAGCGCAGTGGCTAACGCCTGAGAATGGGGAATAAAACCAGGGTCATTGGGATCGCTGTATTTGCCCCGCAGCAAATCGATTGCATGGCCAAAATACCGGTAGGGCTGAAAACGGGAATAGAACATAAAGAAGACACCCCCACCAACCAGCAAGATCACCAGAGGCGTGCTCCACATCATGTCGGCCCAGGCATTAAAAAAGTCTTCGAGTTGCTGTAGTGAAATCATGAGGATTTTATTCTTATTATTTTATGGGTTAATACAGTGCTTAGTCTTTGGGCTTCACGTATAAAACCAGGCTGTGGCCCACTAGCTGATAGCCATTTTGGCTGGCAATTCGCTCTTGAATTTTTTCAATCTCAGCATCGTGAAATTCGATCACCGCGCCTGTCTCTGTACAGATCATATGGTCATGGTGCTCGCCGCGATCAAGCTCATAAACGGCGGGGCCGTTATCAAAATTGTGTCGCTCGATAAGGCCAGCGGCCTCAAACTGGGTCAGCACCCGATAGACGGTTGCTATACCCACATCTTCCGCAGCATCACGCAGTGCCTGATAAATATCCTCGGCAGTCATATGTCGGTCAGCGCAGCTCTCAAGGATCTGTAAAATCTTGATTCTGGGTAATGTGACCTTTAGGCCTACTTTTTTTAGCTCCTGATCTTCTGGAGTCATAGTTACCTCTTCTCTATGGGATGTGCTTTAGGTATTATCACCGTTTGCGGAACCAACTGGAAGCCATCAATGCGAATAGTTCTTACCTTACTGATTAGTTTTACACTACTTACCACTGGCTGCAGCTGGGTCAAATTTCCTAGCGTGCATAAAGTTGAGATCAAGCAGGGTAATATTGTTGACCAGGAAATGATTGATAAACTGCTCCCGGGCATGACCAAGTCGCAGGTTCAGTTTGTATTAGGAACACCTTTGATCGCAGATACCTTCGATCAGCAGCGCTGGGATTATTACTATAGCCGCCTGTCGCCAGAGGGTGTCACCACCGAAGAACGGGTAACCATCTATTTTGATGCCGAGGGCAACCTGACCCGAATGACTGGCGACTACTTGCCTACTGCAGCCATTCCTGAAGAGCGCTGAAGCGCGCCAAAATCTGGATAGTGAATTCTGAAAATACTAAAAAGCAGGCCTAAGCCTGCTTTTTTTGTGCTCGAATTTTGAGCGTATGATTAGGCCTTCCCTTAAGCTTCTTTTTTAGCCTTAGCCTCTTCCGCGCGGCGACGTCTAACTTCTTTGGGATCCGCAATAAGAGGCCGATAAATTTCAATACGGTCTCTCTCACGCATCTTATAGGCAGCCGGCTCATCCAAGCCTTTTGTACCCAAAACCTGAGAAAATATACCCATCTTGTCGCTATTTACATCGATCTTCGGATATGTCTTTAATATTCCTGACTGCTCTACCGCCTCTAAGGCTGTTGTTCCTGCAGGCACGGACAGTGATAACAATGTCTGCTTCTCCGGCAGCGCATAGGCCACCTCAACGGTAATCATGCTGCTCTTAGTTTCAGTGCTACTAGCTTCAATAGTGCTAGCTTTAACAGTGCTATCGGCCATCATGACCCTCCATAAAAACTTTGTCAGCGCGCTGGCACAGAGAGTCGACTAAATTATTAGCCACCCCTGAAAAAAGATTAGAGGCCGCCAGACCCAGGCCTCTATTCTTAAACTCAAATTCCAAATCCAAAGATACCTTAGAGGCTTCCTCGGTTAAAGGCGTAAAGGTCCAGACCCCAAGAAAGGTTTTAAACGGACCATCCTCGAGCGTCATCTCTATACTGCCGACCCCATCAGCGTTAGTTTCATGCAAATTATTTCTAGTCATCAAACTAAGCTTCACCCCCGCCTTCTTAAGGTCGAGGCGAGCCAACATTGTACTGCCACTGCGCTCAAATACTTCAACCCCATGGCAGCCATCCATAAACTCTGGATAGCTCGATACATCATTGACTAATGAGTACATAGCCTTGGCCGGATGCATTACCAGCGCTGAACGCTTAATTGTCGTCACAGCAAATCCTAGGAGAAAAATTTATCGACAATGCCCATCACAAACACCGCACTGATCGCCACAGGTGCAATATATCGCAATGTGACTTGCCACAGTTTCATTACCCTGGGTGATGTGCCCGCCATCTGGGCATCGATCAATTCCTTTTTCATCGCATAGCCAACAAACAGAGCGATCAACAGACCCGACAGGGGCAACATAATATTGGCCGTTAAGAAGTCTAGAAAATCGAAAATGGTAAAGCCAGCCAACTTTATGTGAGACCAGACATTAAATGACAGCACAGAACCCAGACCCAGCAACCAGGCAAAACCAGCCAGCAGCAGATTGGCCTGCACACGCCCCATGTTCTTAGCCTCTATCAACCAGGCAACACAGGGTTCCAACAGAGAAATAGCTGAACTCCAGGCCGCAATAGACACCAAAACAAAAAATGCCGAGCCAATTAACAAGCCGCCGGGCATACCGCCGAAAGCGATGGGAAGGCTGATAAACATTAGTCCGGGGCCGGCACTGGGCTCGATTCCTGGGGTAGCAAAAACAATCGAGAAAATAATTAAGCCAGAGACAATCGCAACCAGACTATCAAAAAACGCCACGATCAAAATGGTTTTACCTATATTCGCGTTCTGGGGCATATAGGCGCCGTAGGCCATAATCGCACCCATACCAATACTCAGGGTAAAGAATGCCTGGCCCATAGCTTCAAGCACGCCGCGCCAAGTCAGCAATTCAACATTAAAGTTAAACAGGAAGTTCCACGCCGCCGCAAAATCTCCCTTAAAAAAACTAAAGCCCAGCAGTAGCAGCAACATAATAAACAGCAATGGCATGAGTATTTCTACCGCGACACCCAACCCTTTTTTTACGCCCCCCACCACTACACCGATACAGAGCAACATGAATACTGACTGCCAGAAAATCAGGCGACCGGGATCTGCCAGCAGGTTGCCAAATATTGCACCTGCGGTATCACCGTTGATGCCAACTAAGTCTCCAGAGGCCGCTTCAAAAATATAGGCCAGTGCCCAGCCAGCAATCACTGCGTAAAACGACAGGATTAACATACCTGCCGCAACACCTACCCAGCCAACATGGCGCCAACGGGAATCAGCACCGCTTTCGTTAACCACATCGCGCATAGAGTTGACCGGGCTTTGACGGCCCTGTCGGCCAATCAACACCTCAGCCATCATGACCGGCACACCGATTAGCAGAATGCAGCCCAGGTAGACCAGGACAAAGGCACCACCGCCATTGCTACCTGCCACATAGGGAAACTTCCACATATTACCCAGGCCAACAGCTGAACCCGTCGCGGCCATAATAAAGGTCCATCGACTGGCCCAGGCCCCATGCATTCCTTTTTGTTGTATTGCCACAAGTGCTCTCCGTTTTTGATGGCCAAATTGTACCCATAACCCCTATTGAATACAGTATCTAATTAAGGTTGGTAATATTTCATGACAATCGCCGTGGCCAACGTATAATCGCGGGCTATGACTAAAAAGAAACCCAAACAGCAATCCACCACCATCGCCTTAAATAAAAAGGTGAAGCGTGATTATTTCCTCGAAGAAAAATTTGAGGCGGGAATATCGCTATTGGGCTGGGAAGTAAAAAGCTTACGTGACGGCAGGGTCAACCTGACGGATACCTATGTGTTTTTGAAAAATGGCGAGGCCTTTTTGATAGGCACCAATATCGCACCCCTACCATCGGCCTCTACGCATTTTGTCACCGACCCCACGAGAACTAGAAAGTTACTCCTCAATCACCGCGAGCTGCAAAAGCTTGAGGAAGGGGTTAACCAAAAAGGCCACACCTGCGTGTGCACAGCCCTGTATTGGAAAGGCCATCTTATTAAGTGCGAAATTGCTCTGGCTAAGGGCAAGGCCACCTATGACAAACGCCAAGACGACAAGGCTAAGGATTGGGATCGCCAGAAGGCGCGTATTATGCGCCACAGCTAAAACGCGATTCTTACCCTTTTTATTTTTTTAGCCCTTTGAATAGGCTTTTTAGATCGTCGGTTTTATCTTTTATCTGATCCTCCAGCTTACTGCCCGCATCTTTAAGCGCCCCAGATTTGAGGGCTTCTTTGGATGCACTCTTAGAAATCTCAGCAATTATTTTGGCGCTGGCCTCGGCAATAGAAACCCCCTGTCCCTCCTCGCCAATATTGGTCAGGTGCAGCTCAGGTAATGGCAGCTCCAATGTGGCCGAACCCAGCAGACCATATTCGAGCAGAGCATCACTAATGAGCAGATCTCGGATAACAATATTCTTGCTGGCGCCTTCTTCAGCCTCAGTCGCTGGAGCGCTCGAACCTAGATAGGACTGGATGTTTTCCTGAATGCGATCCAGATTGCTGCCGCCACGGCCGGACTCCATAATAATTTGCGGAGCCAGAATACGCAGGGATTCCACCACAATGGTATCTGTAGTCACCGACTCCGGATCCAGCTTAAAGCTGATCTCCCCCAGTGAAAAAGCATGCTGGGTATCAAAGCCTTCGGGATTACCAATTACTAGATCTTCAAAACTGCCCTCGCCTGACATCAGGGATATCTTGGCTTTGCCCAGACTAACCTGAGACTGAGTCATCTCTGGCCCCAGAGTTTCAACCAAGGTTTTAAGGCCGCTACCGAGATTCATTACCACCACGACAGTCAGTACCAACAGCAATACCAATGTTATTTTTACGACCTTACCCATATTTTTTCCTTGAACTAAGCCTGATTTTAAAAGTGCATGTTTTAAAAAGCATAGATGCTATTCTTGGTATTGTAAAAGTTGATTGAACGGATATTTAAAAAACCATGCATAAACAACAGCCTTCTATTATTTCTAGCCCAGCCCTAATTCTTGAGGGCCTGAAGTTACTCTGGCATCGGGATATTCGCTGGCTGGTGATAATCCCACTTTTAATCAATATAGTACTGTTTGCCGGTGCCACAGGCTTCGCAGCCCAATGGCTCGTGGGTTGGCTAGACAGTGTTATCAACCTGGTGCCAGATTGGTTGCACTGGCTGGTATGGATTATTTGGGGTCTTTTTGCCGCGCTGGCGCTGGTGGTCTACGCCTTCACCTTTACCCTGATTGCCAACCTGATCGGCTCACCGTTTTACGGACTGATCGCGGAAAGAATCATACTGATGATGAGCGACGATCAAACAATCTCAGAACCTAAATCAATGTTAGAAATTGCCTGGGGCAGCTTTGTTCGACAACTCCAGCTCATGGGTTATCTTATTCCACGCGCCATTGCTGCGGGGCTACTCTGTCTGGCAATTAGTTTTATCCCACTGGCCAACCTACTGGTGCCTATTGTGGCGGGCAGCTGGGCAGCCTGGTCACTGGCACTGCAGTATTTAGATTATGGCGCAGATATTGATCAGGTCGGTTTTAGAGACTTACGTCAGCGTGCAGCAGCACAGAGATGGCAGTCGATGGGGTTTGGGTTTTCGGCATTGGCAGCGTCCGCTATTCCAATCGTTAACCTGCTATTGCTGCCAGCGACGGTTATTGGTGGAACACTGCTTTGGATAAGGAGCAATCAATTACAGGCTCTAGATTAGAGCCTGTTGTGTAAAAACTGCTAGCGGACATCTAGTCTTCGCTAACAGTCTTCTCTTGGCTTTGCTCTTCTTTTTGTGCTGATTTTTGTTCTGTGCTCTGTTCGGGCGCAGCGTCTACTTTTAACTTGCGTGCTGCAGGCTTGTAATTAGAAGGAACCGGTTGCAGTAACTTTTCTTCTGGCATGGTGCAGGCCAGCTTCATATCCAGCAACTTCTCGATTGGCTCGAGCAAAAATGCATCGTCTTCACAGGCGAAACTAATGGATGTGCCGGTACTGCCAGCACGGCCAGTGCGGCCAATACGGTGAACGTAGTCCTCTGGCTCCTCCGGCAAGGTGTAGTTAATCACATGACTTACACCGTCAACATGAATACCCCGACCCGCTACATCGGTTGCCACCATCACTTTGGTCGCACCGCTCTTAAAGGATTCTAAGGTTTTCATACGTCGGTTCTGGGGTACATCGCCAGACAGCAAACCGGCTTTAAAGCCTTTCTTATTGAGTTTCTCTTGGAGGGTTCGGCAGATGTCTCGGCGGTTAGCGAAAATCATTACGCTGTCCACATCGTCACCGACAAGAATATTATGCAGTAAGGCAAACTTCTCACTGGCGGTCGTGATATAGACTTTTTGCTCTACCGTATCTGTGGCCACTCGCTCGGCACCAATTTCTACGGTTACCGGCTTGTCAGTCCAGGTGCCTGAAAGGCGCAGTATCTCTGGGGTAAAGGTTGCTGAGAACAGCAGGGTCTGGCGATCTTCACGCTTTGGCGTCAAATTAACCAGACGTCGCACCTGTGGGATAAAGCCCATATCTAGCATACGGTCAGCTTCATCAATCACCATCACTTCTACCTGATCCAGATAGACGTCGCGGTTGTTGGCAAAATCCAACAGTCGGCCAGGCGTTCCAACCAAAATGTCACAGTGCATTTTCTGCATTTTTTGTAACTGCTTACCGTAGTCCATGCCGCCCACTAAACAGTGCACATTGAGTTTGGTGTGCTTTAAAAGCGCTACTGCATCATCAGCAATCTGTATTGCCAACTCACGGGTCGGTGCCAAAATTAACGATCGAGCCTCGCCCATATAGCGATCACCCTCAATAGGGTGCTTAAGCAGGTCGGTAATAATATTAATTAGAAACGCAGCCGTCTTGCCGGTACCTGTCTGTGCCTTACCGACGATATCGTGACCGTTAAGGGTATGTGGCAACGAGGCACCCTGAATAGGTGTGCAAAATTTAAACCCAGTATCCTGAATGCCGCGCATAAGCGGCAGGGGTAGATCAAAGTCATGGAATCTGACTTTCCCTTCCTCAGGTGCAACTTCAAATTGAGAAAGGTCCCAGCTAGATCCGCCGCGACCGCGACCTCTGCTGCGACGATTTGAAGAGGATTTTTCAGCCTGGCTATTTTCAGTCTTGGTATCTACCGTAACTTCAGCCTTTGTATTTACTGCAGCTTCAGCGGCAGTAGCAACCTCAGTATCAGAAGTATCAGGCGTGGTATCTGTAGGTGCAGAATTATTTTCAGTCAAAGTATGTCTACTCTGTAATTAACAATTAGTTGGCTGGGGAGCCCAAGCCTATGGCCATTGGCATACCCGCGAATGGCGCGGAGTGTAGCAGAATTGTTAATTATTCGCTGACATTAATAAGTGGCCCCTGGGCAGAGCCAGGAGCCGTCTACTATATCGCTCTACTGTGTTGCTCTACTATGTTGATCTACTAAATTGGCGCTAGCCGGTAAGACTATAGCCCTAGGATTTAAAGTGCTTGGCAATCCAGTAATCCAGACTCACCCAGCGGCCGCCACCCGTAAACAGCAGACTTAACAGCATAATCAGATAGGTTGCGGCAAATTCGATGCCATTGTTGAGAATCACGAAATTACCTTTCTCCGTGAGCCAGCTGTAGTTGCCATGTTTACGCAAGATACTTTTTGCTGCGCCAACGCGGGCACCCACGCCCTCGCTATTTTTTAGGCTGCGCTGTGCCGCCGGAATACCCACCATGGCCAAGACGCTGGCGGTACTGGTAGAAGGGTCACCTGGGGCGATAGCAAACCAGCCGTTGTCCCAATGTGTCGTGCCCATAGCCACCAGCATGGTAAAAATGAGCGGTATGGCAAAGAGCCTCGTCGCTACACCAAGAAGCAATGCCAGACCACCAAACAACTCAGCGCTGGCAGCGAGGAAAACCATCAATGTAGGCATGGGCAGACCCAGACCCCAGTCGGGATTTCCAAACCAGGCCACCATATCTTCAAAATTAGCGAATTTATGGGCGCCGACGCCAATAAAAATAGGGGCCAGGTAGAGCCTGAACGCTAGTGGTCCCAACCAGTTAATGGATTTTAATTTTTCGATCAACAGACGGTATAAGCTGACAGGTCCCTGCATGTTTCCTACTCCCTAGCGATGGTTTTTTAATGATTGGAAATTAGAGCGCCGTTCGCTTAAAAGATTCCAAATATGACCATAGATATCTCTTATCGTAACTTTTACTTCCTTTGGTATGGGCATTCAACGAGAATACAGAACGCACCTGATATAAATAAAAAATGATCACTAAGACAAGACCCACCTTTATAGAGAATGCTCGCGTATTACTTCGTCTTGCCGGGCCGCTAATTCTCGGTCAGGTCGCCGTGGTCGGCATGACTGTAACCGACATTTATATGGCAGGGCAGGTTAGCTCAGACACTCTGGCAGCGCTTCAGCTGGGCGGCAGCATCTGGTCGATGATCAATCTGGTGGTTATCGGTATCATGATTGGCAATAGCCCCATTATTGGTAATTACTGGGGGGCCGGACAGCCTGAGCGGGTGCGCTTCCAGTTTCAGCAGGCGCTCTGGCTGGCGCTGCCAATGGGTATATTCACCTGTATTGCTGTTCTACTTGGGGTGCAACTACTAGGCAGCTTGGATATTTCCGCGGAGGTCTTCCGCATAGCGCGAGGCTACCTGCTGCCCTTTCTGATTACCGGCTTTATGTTTCCCGCTTTTTTTGCTTTTCGCAGTACCTTCGAGGGTATGGGCGATACGCGACCGGTCATGGTGTTCAACTGCATGGCCTTCTTGCTCAATATCTTGCTCGATTACGCTCTGGTGTTTGGTAAGTTCGGACTCCCAGCAATGGGAGGCATCGGTGCCGCTTGGGCCACGGTAATAGTGATGACTTTTTTATTAATCTGTATGGCCTGCTACGGTCGCTACTCAGTTACGATGAAAAGCCTTAGCCTCTACCACCTATTTAGCCTGCCAAACCCTAAAGCCATCGCTAATATTCTGCGTTTAGGTATTCCCATTGCACTCAATATTGCTGCAGAATTCAGTTTCTTTGCCATTATTCCAATGATGATTGCCCATTTGGGGTCCGATATTTTAGGCGCTCATGCGGTTGCCATTAATATTGATTCCCTGGCATTTATGGTGCCGCTGGGTATAGCCCAGGCACTGACCATTAAGGTGGCTCATGCAGAGGGGCGTGGCGACCCTGTTGATGCCAGGCTTATCTGTCTCACCGGTTTTAAGCTGGTGCTTATTATTGCGCTGCTTTTAGGCGCACTGAAGATCATCTTCCGCCATGACCTAGCAGCCCTGTTTAGCTCGGATCCCAGTGTTCAAATAATTGCTGCAAACCTGTTTATTTTTGCCGCGGTACTGGGTTCAGTTGATGGTTTGCAGATGGCCTGCAGTGGTGCTCTTCGGGGCTATAAAGATGCGCGCATACCCCTACTTATTCAGGTGTTCGCGTTTTGGGTAATTGCATTCCCCATTGCCTACACTCTGGCGCTTACTGATTTTTGGGGGCCGCCAATGGGCGTTTACGGATTTTGGTGTGGCGTTATTATTGCGGCAGGCATTGCCATGCTATGCCTGTTAGTGCGCTGGAATTTAGTCTCTACTCGCTACCGCAAAAGCATCCCAGCGTAATTCGTTCGACGCGATTGTAATCGCGGCGGGTTTCAACATCCGTAAACCCAGTCTCAGTAAATAGCTGTCTGACTCCATGGCCCTGATCATGGCCATGCTCAACAATTAGCCAGCCATTGGATTTTAAAAACCCTGCGCTTTCACCAATGACCACTATCAAATCATCAAACCCCTTAACACCAGAAACCAGTGCCGAGGCAGGCTCAAATCGCACATCGCCCTGAGACAGGTGTGGGTCGTTGTTTTCAATATAGGGTGGATTACTAAGGATTAAATCAAATTTATCGGCAGGCAATGTAGCGAACCAATTGCTCTGAAGTATCTGCACGTTATCTAGTTTATGAGCGACTCTATTTTCCTCCGCCAAGGCCACGGCCTGAGGCTGAAAGTCTAGGGCGGTAATATTCCAGTCACTGCGCTCGCTGGCTAATGCTAGGGCAATAGCACCGGTGCCAGTGCCCAGATCGAGCACAGAACTCTGTGGTGGCAATGGCAGTTCGAGGGCAGCCTCTACCAACAATTCAGTTTCTGGGCGAGGAATTAAGGTGTGTTCTGAGACTTTAAGGTCTAGGCTCCAAAAACCTTGGTAACCCAAAATATAGGCGATGGGTTCGCCTGATAATCGACGTTGAAACAGCGCTGAAAAATGGCTGAGTTGCTCTGGCGTTGGCTCGCGATCTGGCCAGGTTTTTAGGTAGGTGCGACTCACATCTAATGCATGGCATAGCAGCAGCTCTGTATCCAATAATGCGCTGTCGCTATCAGTAAGCTCAGCACTGCGCTGCAGCAATGTAGAGATAGTCACTGACTTAGTCTGCGAGTGTCGCTAGCTGCTCGGCCTGAAACTCGCTCACCAGAGGCTGAACCACATCGGTTAATGAACCTTCCATCACCTCTGCGAGTTTGTACAGGGTGAGGTTAATACGATGGTCTGTCACCCGCCCCTGAGGAAAGTTATAGGTGCGAATACGCTCCGAGCGATCGCCGCTGCCAACCAAACTCTTGCGCTGGTCAGACTGTTCTTTGGCAACAGCTTCATCCTGCACTGCGGTCAATCGCGCCTGCAATACCGACATCGCCTTGGCACGGTTCTTATGTTGCGAACGCTCGTCCTGACATTCCACTACCAAGCCCGAGGGCAGATGGGTTAAACGAATAGCAGAATCGGTTTTGTTAACGTGCTGACCACCGGAGCCGGAAGCACGAAAGGTGTCTACCCGCAGATCGCCTTTATTAATTTCGATGGCATCTTTTTCATCTGCCTCGGCCATAATGGCAACCGTACAGGCAGAGGTATGAACTCGGCCCTGTGACTCGGTTTCGGGCACGCGTTGTACGCGGTGAGCACCGGATTCAAATTTGAGTTTTGAATACACCCCCGTACCCACAATCCGTGCAATTATTTCTTTATAACCACCATGGTCACCCCGGTTTTCGCTAATAATTTCTATTTTCCAACGCTGGGTTTCAGCAAACTTGCTGTACATGCGAAATAGATCACCCGAGAAAATAGCGGCTTCATCGCCACCGGTACCGGCGCGAATTTCCAAGAAAACATTTTTCTCATCATTGGGGTCTTTGGGCAGTAATAGTTTTTGAAGATCCGCCTCAAGTACCTCTTGCTGCGCTTCACCGGCTTTAAATTCTTCCTGGGCCATCTCGCGCATATCGGGGTCAGAGTCCTTTAGCAGCAGCTTGGCTTCTTCAATATTGTTAACCACTTCCTGAAAGCTCTGGTAGCACTTAACCACGGGCTCCAGCTCGGCATACTCTTTTGAGAGCTCTCGATATTTATTTTGATCACCAATAATTTCCGGGTCACTCAGTAGCGCGCCGACTTCTTCGTAGCGTTCGGCGAGGTGATCCAGCTTGGCCAGTATTGATGATTTCATTCGGAACCTTGGTTACTTTTTATTTAAATCAAACAGCTCATGGGTGACATGAATAGTGTCATCACGCCCTTCTTCGCTGGCCTGTTTTAATTTTGTGGTGGGTTTGTGCAGCAGTTTATTGGTGAGATTGCGCGCCAGAGTATTAATCACATCAACGGAATCCAAACCCCGCTCCAAAGCACTAAGTGCTTTTTCTACTTCACCATCGCGAATACTTTCTACGCTATCACGAAAGGCTTTAATGGTATCGACTGCGGCCAGGGCACGCTGTTGTTTGACCCAGGATACAACTTCTTGATCAATAATTTCCTGACCCAGATCTGCGGCGGTTTGTCGGGCGCGCATATTGTCCTGAATCACTTCTTCAAGGTCATCCACGGTGTAGAGATAGACATCCGCAAGCTCTTCCACCTCTGGCTCAATATCTCGGGGAACCGCAATGTCGACCATAAATATGGGTTTGTGTTTGCGCAACTTGAGTGCAGACTCAACCGCACCCTTGCCCAGTATCGGCAACTGGCTGGCAGTTGAGGAGATGACGATATCGGCTTTATGAAGATAATCGGGAATATCCGACAGTAAAATAGCCTCTGCCGAAAAATCTGCAGCCAGTTCCTGGGCGCGGATTAACGTCCGGTTAGCGACGGTAAGCTGACCAATATTTTTTTCCTGTAAATGCCGGGCTACCAGTTCAATGGTTTCCCCTGCACCAATTAATAATGCATGAGCACTGCCGAGGTCGGAAAAAATTTGCTCGGCCAAACTCACCGAGGCATAGGCAACAGAAACTGGGTTCTGGCCAATGGCGGTTTCGGATCGCACCCGTTTGGCAGCCGAAAATGCCTGCTGAAAAGCTTGATTAAGGAAAGTCGATACAGTGTTTGCTTCGCGGCCTACGGAATAGGCTGATTTAATCTGCCCAAAAATCTGCGGCTCTCCCAACACCAATGAATCCAATCCACTGGCAACACGCATCATATGGCGAATGGCCTGTTCATCCCGATGGCAGTAATAGCAGGTTTGCAGCGCTTCAACCTCCAATCCTTTGGCCCCTGCCAGCCAAGCTAATAACTGCTCGTCGCTGACGTCGCCCTGAAGGTAAATTTCGGTGCGATTACAGGTTGATAGCAGTGCAATCTCTGCGGCTTTCATGGTCACTAGAGCACTCTGCAGTGACTCAACCACTATTTCCGGCGCAAAGGCAATCTGCCCACGGAGATCTACCGAGGCTGATTTATGATTAATACCGAATGCCAGAATGCCCATAGCGCCTAAAAGCTACCTTAATAAATACCCATTACTATCAGCCCGAGATTTTACACGAGTCTGGCGCACGATGGAGCATCAAGGAAAAATGATTTGTACTAAACCACCCCCCACAACTAAACTTTATGCTTAGTAGTTGTCTTAAGTTTCGACATCCTTGAAAATGAATCTATGAAAAAACTCCATCTCTGTGCTGTTATTACCCTCTATCTGCTTGTGGCCGGTTGCGCCACTGCGCCTCAGGGCGTTGGAAAAACCGCTGCCACGACAGATCCAGAGGTTACTGAAACAGCAGAACTTCCGGCAACCCCCTTTGCCATTGATACCCTCTATGACTTGCTAGTAGGCGATATAGCCCTGACCCGCAGTCAGTTCGATATAGCCTTGCCCAAGTATCTACAGCAGGCTCGCCAAACTCGGGATGCTGGGATTGTTGAAATGGCCAGTCGTGTCGCCAGTCATCTTCGCGATCATGAAGCCAGCCTTGAGATGGCACTGCTCTGGGTCGAGATTGACTCAGAAAACCCGCAGTCACAGAGTGCCGCATTGCAGGCCTATGCCATAGAGGGCGATGCGATCAACGCCCTCACCTATGCGAGCTGGCTGTACCAAAACTATGATGATTTAGAGGCCTTTTTGGCGGTGACCTCTATTTATGAAGGAGCCACCTATAAAGAGATAAACCATGACGAAAAAAGCGCTCTGATCTCAGCGCTTATCGCCGCCTACCAGCAACTTCAATTGCCGCCAGAAAAACAGGCCTCTGTTCTTTTAGCAAGGGCTATCCTGCACAGAGACAGCGCCCAACTCGCAGAGTCTGAGCGTTTAGCAAAGGAATTTTTAGTCGCTACACCGGATGATCAGAGGGGTTTACTGCTGTTAGCCCAAGTATTACATCAATTAAACCGTATTGATGAAGCGGTACTGCTAATTGAAGACAGCCTCAAGCGCAAGCCAGACGACCGCAAGTTACGCCTGCAATATGCGCGATTTTTAACCATCACTGACCGCAATCTGGCCATTTCACAATTTGAAATTTTGCGTAGCCAGGACCCCAAAGATCAGGAGGTCAACTTCCTCCTCGCTCTGCTGCAGCTCAATCAGGGGCAGATCGAGCAGGCCGTTGCGCTTTTTAAAGAGGCGGCCGGTAAACCCAGCCTGAGTGCCGATGCCCATTACCACTTAGGTAGCATTGCCGATCGGCAGGGCAATGTATCCGCCGCGTTGGGTCATTATCGTCAGGTGCGCTTTGGTCGTAACTATCTGGCAGCGGCCTCAAGGCTTACTGTCTTGCTCGCCACCCATAATAATGTCACCGCAGCACGGCAATATCTGCAGCGCCTGCGTATTGAACAGCCCTCTCAGGCAGTGGGACTGTTTCAGATTGAATCCAACCTGTTGATTAGCGCCAAGCAACCAGATCAGGCCCTGTCGATTCTCACTGACGGACTCAGCGCCTTCCCCAACGATACCCAGCTACTCTATGCCCGATCAATGGTTGCCGAGCAGCAAGATAACTTCGCCCTAGCCGAGCAAGACCTCCGCGCACTCATTGCTTTGGACCAAAACAACGCCACGGCGCTCAATGCCCTCGGATACACGATGATTGTGCATACCGACCGCCGCGACGAGGCCCATGCATTAATCAAACGCGCCTATCTGCTTAATCCGGGTGATCCTGCCACGATAGATAGTATGGGCTGGGTGCTCTTTCAGATGGGCGAGCTGGAGAAGGCCCTCGGACATCTAACCAAAGCCATGGGGATTATGCCGGATCCTGAAATTGCCGCACATCTGGGCGAGGTGCAATGGGCGCTGGGCGATAAAGAGAGCGCCATCCTGACCTGGACTAAAAGCCTTGAGCAGGCACCGGGCCATAAAACCATTGTAAGCACCATGCAACGTCTTGGTGCAGAGTTAGAACTAGAACCCCTTAATCCTGAGAGCTCGGAGCCACAGCAATGATAGTTGCTCGATACAGTATGGCTGCTCTGATATTTTTTCTGGCTGGCTGTAGCTCTCAACCACAGTTCCCTGGAACCTCAGGCAGCTGGCAACAACATAGCGCAAAAATAGCAGCGCTAGATCAGTGGCAGGTTCAAGGGAAATTAGGCTTTAAGTCTGAGAGTCAGGGTGGTAGCGCCAACCTCAACTGGTCGCAAAACCAACAGCAGTACCAGCTTTCCCTCAGCGGCCCCTTTGGTGCTGGTAGTGCCATTATTAGCGGCGACGCGGCTAGTGCACAGCTTTACTCAGATAATCAAACGTACATCGACCTACCCGAACAGCTGGCATTGAGGCTGACTGGCCTACCCATTCCTGTGGATGCACTCAACTGGTGGGCACGAGGGCTACCCTCTCCCAGCAAAAACCCCGCGACTAACTTGGTGACTACTGCCGATGGTGCAGCCGCAGGCTTTAATCAGGCCGGCTGGCAGCTGGTGTTTTCACGCTACAATTTAACCGCCGATGGCAATCTCCCGGGAAAAATTGTCGGCCAGCTTGGGGACCACTCCTTTAAGCTGTTAATATCCCGCTGGAGCTTCCCAGAAAAATAGCCAGCGGTCGAAACAACATGTCTTCAGTTACATTACCCTCACCAGCAAAAATAAATCTGTTTTTGCATATCACCGGTCGTCGAGATAACGGCTACCACGACCTGCAAACAGTCTTTCAGCTGCTAGATTTTGGCGATACGCTCACATTTACACCGAATAACAGCGGCCAAATCAATTTGAGCCCGCAAATTGAGGGTGTTTTAGCCGAAGATAATTTAATTGTTCGAGCCGCCCGCCTGTTACAGCAAAAAACCGCTGGCACCAGGGGCTGCGATATTGTGTTAAACAAGGTACTGCCTATGGGCGCCGGTCTGGGCGGCGGAAGCAGCAATGCAGCAACAGCACTGGTTGGCCTCAATACCCTTTGGGAATGCGGCCTGTCGCTGACTGAGCTGGCAGATGCGGGCTGTGAACTGGGTGCGGATGTACCGGTTTTTGTCCATGGCAACAGCGCCTTTGCCGAGGGAATTGGCGAACTTTTAACCCCCATGGAGATACCAGAACAATGGTATCTGGTGATTACCCCAGAATGTCAGGTGTCGACAGGTGAAATTTTTTCACATCCTCAATTGACAAGGAACTCTTCTCCGATCAAAATACGCGCCCTCTCAGGGGAGCAGTATAGGAATGACTGCCAGTCTGTGGTTGAAAAGCTCTATCCAGCAGTGAAAGAAGCGTTGGATTGGCTCGGAGATTACAACAGCCCACTGATGACAGGAACTGGTGCTAGCGTATTTAGTGGCTTTGAAAACCAAACCGAGGCGCAACAAGCTCTTGACAAGGTTCCAAACCATTGGAATGCATTTATAGCGCGAGGGGCAAATAGCTCCTCACTGCATCGGCAAATGGGAAAACTTTTTACTGGGGCGTGGCCAAGTGGTTAAGGCACCGGGTTTTGATCCCGGCACCGGAGGTTCGAATCCTCCCGCCCCAGCCATATCTATATTATGAATACCAGGAAAAATGACGTGGCAAGATTGATGGTCTTCTCCGGAAACGCAAACCCGGAACTGGCAAATGAAATCGCTCGCACCTTGGGGATTCCACTCGGTGATGCATTGGTATCATTATTTTCGGACGGTGAAATCAACATCGAAATTCGCGAAAACGTTCGCGGACACGATGTGTTTGTAGTGCAGCCTACCTGCGCACCGACCAACAGACACCTCATGGAACTGGTATTGATGATTGACGCATTGCGTCGCGCATCTGCCGCACGTATTACTGCAGTTGTTCCCTATTTTGGCTATGCTCGCCAAGATCGTCGCGTACGTTCCATACGCGTTCCTATCAGCGCCAAAGTGGTTGCC
>DDDD01000030.1 GCA_002335945.1 Porticoccaceae bacterium UBA1989 | reverse complement strand
GGACAGAGCCAAAGTCCTGTCATCCCGAGAGAGCGGAGCGACGAGGGATCTGTTCTTAATGGAGAGCACCCAAGTCCAGGGACCAGTGTGGATCGGCTCCATGGTTGTCCGGCTTTCAGCGCTCACAAAACTCGCTGCGCTCAGACAGTTGTTCGCTCAATCTGAAAACCGGACAACCATGGGCGGAGCCTGATTGATCCACACTGGCCCCTGAACTTGGGCCAGTGCAATACTGAATTTTAGAAGGATGATACATATATGAGTAAGGTTGTTACTGAGATTGATGAACTGGGTGTGGCTCGCGTGAGTATCTGTAACCCAGATAAGCACAATGCTTTTGATGATGAAATTATTGAACTGTTAGCTGAGGCATTTACCGGCATTGCCAGCACTCAAGATGTGCGGGTGATGGTGTTGGCATCAGAGGGCAAGAGTTTTTCTGCTGGGGCTGATCTAGCCTGGATGCAGCGGATGGCAGAGTATTCCTATACAGAGAACCTACGTGACAGCAAGGCTTTGGCAGAGATGCTTCGGCTACTAAACTTTATGCCTCAGCCGACCATTGCTCGGATTCAGGGTGCTGCTTTTGGTGGAGCCGTTGGCTTAGTCAGCTGCTGCGATATGGCGATAGCCGCAAGTGCCGCGACATTTAGTCTCAGTGAAGTGAAAATTGGTTTGGTACCTGCAACCATCAGCCCCTATGTGATTGCTGCAATTGGCGAACGAGCGGCTCGCCGCTACTTTCTGACGGCAGAGCGTTTTGATGCTCAGAGAGCGATGCAAATTGGCCTAGTGAATGAGGTGATTGATGCCGAGCAGTTAGACACTAAGGTCAATCAATTAATTGAGACTCTGTTAGCCAACGGCCCCAATGCAGTCATGGCGGCCAAACAGCTGGTGTTTGCCGTTAGCGGCAAACCTATTGATCAGTCATTGATTGATCACACCTGTGAGGTGATTGCATCCATGCGAGTGAGTGATCAGGGTCAGGAAGGTTTAAACGCCTTTTTGGAAAAGAGAAAACCTAGTTGGTTAAATAAGCCAAAGGGATTAAAGGAATAATAGCCTTATGTTTACTAAGATATTAATTGCCAATCGCGGCGAAATCGCCTGCCGAATCATTAAGACGGCTAAGGCCATGGGGATCGCTACGGTGGCTGTTTATAGCGAGACCGACCGCAATGCATTACATGAGCAGCTGGCGGATGAGTCTGTTGCGATTGGCCCTTCCCCTTCTAATGAATCCTATCTGGTGAGCAACAAGTTGATTCAAGCAGCGCTTGATACTGGTGCTCAGGCCATTCATCCGGGCTATGGTTTTCTGTCGGAAAATGCAGAATTTTGTCGCCTATGTGCGGCGAATAATCTGGTATTTATCGGGCCTCCAGTTGAGGCTATTTTGGCCATGGGCTCTAAGTCTGCAGCTAAAACCATTATGGCGGATGCGGGTGTGCCTCTGGTGCCTGGTTATCATGGGGATGACCAAAACCCTGAAATCATTAAGCAGGCTGCCAATAACATGGGTTATCCGGTGCTGTTAAAAGCGGCGGCTGGCGGTGGTGGCAAGGGCATGCGTGCGGTGTATGCTGAAGGGGAATTTGATGAGGCACTGGGCGCGGCCAAGCGCGAGGCGCTGAATAGTTTTAATGACGACATTATGCTCGTAGAGAAGTATCTGCTTAAGCCACGGCATGTGGAAATTCAGGTGTTTTGTGATAGCCATGGCAATGCAGTTTACCTGTTTGAGCGGGACTGTTCTGTGCAGCGCCGCCACCAAAAAGTCATCGAAGAAGCACCTGCTCCGGGCATGACTGACACCCTGCGTCAACAGATGGGTGAGGCTGCCATTAAGGCGGCGCTCGCCATTAATTATGAGGGCGCCGGTACGGTTGAGTTTCTGCTTGATGCTCAGGGTGAATTCTTCTTTATGGAGATGAACACCCGCCTCCAAGTTGAGCACCCAGTCACTGAAATGATCAGTGGTCAAGATCTGGTGGAATGGCAGTTGCGGGTTGCCAGTGGTGAGCCACTGCCCTGCTCCCAAGAGCAGCTAACCATTAATGGTCATGCCTTCGAGGCGCGGATTTATGCCGAGGACCCTGACCATGATTTTCTTCCTGTGACCGGTCGTTTAACCGTCTTACAACCGCCCCGAGAGAGTGCCCATGTTCGCGTCGATACCGGCGTAGTTGAAGGCGATGAGGTGAGTATTTATTATGACCCTATGATCGCTAAACTAATTGTTTGGGATACAGATCGTGACCGTGCCTTGCAGCGTTTAACGCAGGCGCTCAGCGAATACCGTATTGGTGGGCTGACCACAAACATTGGCTTTCTTTACAACCTAGCGATTAGTCAGGCCTTTCAAAATGGCGATGTAGACACGGGCTATATCGAAGAGCATGAGGCTGAAATATTTCGGCAACGTGACAGGGATATTGATTATGCAGCGCCATTGGCAGCGGCTGCTATTTTGAAACTACGTGAAGAGCAGGCAGCTATTAACGCGAGTCGATCTGCGGAACCTAACTCACCTTGGCATATGAATAATAGCTGGGGCCTTCCCCAACCAAAGTTGTGCATTCAAATTCAGCGTGCAGAGGTTTCTATTGTCACCAACACCACCCTGCCTGATCTGACTAATAGCAATATTTCCATCACAGAGTCCGGCTTTGACCTGTTTACGCCCGAGGGGTTTTTCCACTGCACCGAAGTGAGTCCAGATTTAGGCTTAGACACCGATAATACCGACGGTGGCAGC
Source organism: Porticoccaceae bacterium UBA1989 (assembly GCA_002335945.1). Taxonomy (GTDB): domain Bacteria; phylum Pseudomonadota; class Gammaproteobacteria; order Pseudomonadales; family Porticoccaceae; genus HTCC2207. Next base: position 14,784 of record DDDD01000030.1, on the reverse strand, counting down.
CTTCGTGCGCCCATGCATGGCACAGTTGTAAGTTTGTTGGTTGAAATGGGAACGCCAGTATCCAAAGGCGACACTCTACTAGTCATGGAAGCCATGAAAATGGAACATACGATTGATGCCCCCGCTGATGGCATGGTGACTGAGTTTTATTTCCAGCCCGGTGATCTTGTGGATGGCGGTGCAGATTTATTGGCTTTTGCAGGCAGCGAAAAATGAACTATCCCAAGTCAGTAAAAATTGTCGAAGTTGGCCCTCGCGATGGACTGCAAAATGAAAAAGTGGCCCTGGATGTCGACACCAAAATTGCGCTAATACAGCGTCTGGCCGGTGCGGGGCTCAGCTACATTGAGGCGGGTAGTTTTGTCAGCCCTAAGTGGATACCACAGATGGCGGGAAGCGACGAGGTCTTTAACCAGTTACTACAGAGCACGCAAACTAACCCGGCAATGACCTACGCGGCCCTCACCCCAAATATGCAGGGTCTCGAAAGAGCCATTGCCTGCGGCGTAAAAGAGGTCGCAGTGTTTGCCGCAGCCTCTGAAAGTTTTAGTCAAAAAAACATAAACTGTTCCATTGCCGAGAGTATCGAGCGCTTTAAACCTGTTACCGAACAGGCGCTGGCTAGCGGCCTAACCGTCCGCGGTTATATCTCCTGTGTGGTTGGCTGCCCCTACGAGGGCGCTATAAATCCCGAGCCAGTTGCTCAGGTCGCCGACCAGTTACTAGCCATGGGCTGCTATGAAATTTCCCTCGGCGACACCATCGGCGTTGGCACCCCAGCAGCTATAGACGCACTACTCAGCAGACTATTAAAAGACATAGCCCCTAACAAGCTGGCTATCCATGCTCATGACACTTACGGCCAGGCTCTGGCCAATATACTGCGGGCACTGCAGATGGGCATCAACGTGGTTGATAGCTCCGTCGCAGGGCTTGGTGGCTGCCCATACGCTAAGGGAGCCTCGGGTAATGTGGCCACCGAAGATCTAGTCTATATGCTCAATGGGCTGGGAATAGAGCATGGCGTCGATCTACCAAAACTGATCAGTGCCGGCAATTTTATTAGCCAAAAACTTAATCGCGCCAACAGCTCAAAGGTAGGAATAGCACTGCAGTAAGTTATACTGGCGCTCTTGATAACTTAGATTCGGAGCTAACCCTTTGACCGCGTTTCGTCCCTGTATCGACCTGCACCAGGGTCAGGTAAAACAAATTGTCGGCGGCAGCCTGACAGACGATGGTGCGGACACTAATTTTGTCAGCCAGTACGACGCCACCTATTACGCCGAACTTTACCGCCAACATAATCTGACCGGCGGCCATGTTATTGCCCTAGGCCCCAACAATCAGCAGCAGGTGCTTAACGCCCTTGCCGCCTACCCCAACGGTCTGCAGTTTGGTGGTGGGGTCAATCTTGAAAATGCCGCCAGCTATCTGACCGCTGGAGCCTCACATATTATTGTTACCTCCTATTTATTTGATCAGAGTGCGTTTTCCTGGGCGCGCCTTGAAGCAATTAAAGCTGAAGTAGGTGCAGAGTATTTAGTGCTCGACCTAAGTTGCCGAAAAACAAATCAAGGCTGGATGATTGCCACTGATCGCTGGCAGACCATCACCAATACTGCGGTTAATGCTGAGACAATTTCAGAGCTGGAAAATCACTGCGCAGAATTTCTGGTGCACGCAGCAGATGTTGAAGGGTTGCAGGGGGGCATTGATAAGGACCTGGTTAAACTGCTTGGGGAATCTTGCACTCTGCCCTGCACCTATGCTGGTGGCGCTAGATCATTGCAAGATTTGGCTCTAGTAGAGTCACTGTCCAATGGCGCAGTGGACCTTACCATTGGCAGTGCACTGGATATCTTTGGTGGTACCGGTGTGACAATAGAACAGTGCATTAATTGGAACAATCGAGCTTAAAGATTAGGGGTGCTTTAATGTTAGCTTCGCTTGTTTTAACGTCAGCCTAGCTATGCAACTTCTTACGAATTCTAATAACCACCAACATTGCAGCACTGAATACCACCGGCGTTAACAGCGCTAATAATATACCCGGAGAAATTGGCAGGTAGGTCTCTATAGGGATTGGCTTAATCAACAGTTCGATCAATTTCATACTGTAGTAGGTCATCGCCACCACCGACAATCCCTCAACTGTTTGCTGCAAGCGCAGCTGTAGTTCACTGCGATTGTCCATGGAAGATAACAACTTTTGATTCTGTGCTTCCAAAGAAAGCTGTAACCGCAGGTGCAATAATTCACTGGTGCGGCTAATGCGTTTGGAGAGGTTTTCTTTGCGTTTCACCACCGACATACAGGTATTAAAGGCGGGAATAAACCGTCGGGCATGGAATTGTTTTAAGGTCCGTATCGCCGGCATTTTTTGCTCACGCAGCATATCCAAGCGGCTCTCTGTGAGATTAAAGTAGGCCTCAGTCGCCGAGAAACGGAAGTTGTGGTCGGCCACTAATTTTTCTAACTGTGTAGCCTCACTGATCAGCTCATCCATTAGGCTCTGCTCATCTTCGAGGGTAACTATGTCATTGAGTTTGTTATTGGTTTCTACAAGGCGTTGCTCAAGTTGGCGAACCTCCGGCATAAGTTGGCGAGCTATAGGTAGCGCTAACAATGTCATGGATCTGTAGGCAGCAATCTCCAGCAAATTGCGAATTACCCTGCCCGCCTGCGCAGAATCCATTCCTTCATCTATAACCAAGGTGGAAATAAATCCATCATCCTGGGTCTGTACCGAGGTCCAGACGGTGGCATGGCCATCATAAATCTTACCGCCCACCAATCGCCGGCCGTCAAATTGTTCCCTGAGTGCCTCTGGGGTTATTGGTGCCATTGCGGCAGGACGAAGATCTATATGGTTGGCGGCAATCAGCTGGCCACCCAAATTTTCGACCCAGTCTTTATCTAACAGAGAGAAAATATTTTCTCCGATAGCCTGAGGACTATCACTGTGACGAATAACGGTATAAGTAGAAAATTCATTGTGAAATTCCCAGCGCAGATCAAACAGTGGGAAACTCTGATAGTAACAGTCAGCGTTTTCTTCTGGAGCTGGAATGTTGTGGCGGTTGGCGAGATCGTTGAGTTTATCTATCTCCAGTTGCCGCTCACCGGTATGGAGAAAAACCAAACTAGATACCTGCGCGGGAAGAGCCACAACAGGAAAGGGGCGATTGTGTAATTCGTCAATTAAAGAATCTTTAAGTGGATGATGGTTCATACAATACAACCTCTAGGCCAACGGCAATGACATCCTAGGACATTCTAGCCGAGTCTTTTGCCTACACTTTGGCCCTCCCTCTCCAACTATGCAAGCTTGACGTCTAGCTTTAGAACTATGTCCCAGAAAGAACCTTTAATATATACCTTGCAAACAGTACCTGTCACACAGGACATTCGACCCATTAAATGATAAAAATTTTCCCGCAATAGAAGCATGTAGGCAGGAGCACAGAAAGAAGAAGAGAATTAAAAGAAGTTTAGACGCAATCAGGGGGCACTTGCCCCCTGATTTTTTTATCGTTTTATGTTTACCAAGCTAACTCAACACCCACCTGCATGCTTCGCGGAGTTCCTGGGAAATATCGCTCCTGACTAAACTTTGTGAAGTCGGCACGTTCTGCATAATGCTCGTCAGTGAGATTACTAATATTGGCATAGACACGCATTGATTCAGAGACATTCCAACCCGCGCGAAGATGGACGATATCATGCCCCTCGTACTGATTGAAATTCTCTGGGTTGAGCTGGTAACTGCCCATAGACTGCCATTCAAGCTCTACAGTCTTTGTGCTATCCGGAGTCCATGCCAATCTAGCACTGCCAAAATTTCTGGGTGCTGTGTCTATATCGTTGTTATTAATATTTACTTCAACGTCGTTACCGAGGCTATCCACCGCACCGACTAAGGTATCACTAAGGTAAGTATGGCGAGCCAGAGTTGCGCTAATGCCCAGAGACCATTGTGAATTAATCTCGTAATCCGACTCTAGCTCAATGCCCTGATGCTCTGTTTTGCCATTGCTAACATTGAAGAAGCTCGAGTCCCTAAAGATCACATTGTCTTTTTCCATATGATAAACAGCAACTTTGTAGCTCAGTGAATCGGTGTTGCCAGTAATACCCAGCTCGACAGAATCGACACTCTCTGAATCCAAATCAGTGATTTGTTGCGCGCGCTGTAAACGGTAGAGTTCAGTGGCCTGAGGTGCTCTAAAACCACGAGCCAATCTCAGGAAAGTACTGTGCGTATCGCTCAACTTAAACTGCGCACCGAGGTTAGAAGACCAGTTATTAAAGTTATCTTTGCCGCTCTCCGGACGGCTGTAACGACAGCCACCAAATCCACAGGTACTGCCGTCGGCTTTAGTGCGACCTGCCAACATGTTGTTGCTGTAGTCATAGCGCATAGATTCAAAACGCAGTCCACCACTAACCGATAGCTGATCATTAACAGACCAATCCAGATGCATATAGGGTGCTGCCATAGTAGCGTCTACCTGATAATCATAATGCTGTCCCGCAGGAATGGTCGCACGTAAAAAAGCCGAACCCTGGGTGGGCGCATCCTGAGACTGCTTCAAATAGGCATCTGTTATCTCGGCATCAAAACCGGCAATAACATTGAGTGTATCACTCAGGGCTCGGTAGTAACCTACCTGCACACCCAGACTCTTTTGGCCGTTCTCTTCCAGTGGATCACCGGGTAAAAAGTGCTGCAAGAAATCCATTTTGCTGTAGCGAAGATACGGCGTAACTATCAGCTGGTAGTTCTGCTCTGCTTTACTGATGCGAGACCAGACCCGTGCCGAACGCACATCGCGATAGGCTTCTGGGTTAAGGTTTAATTCAACCTGAGCATCATCTTTGTAAGAATCCAGGTCCTCAATAAAACCCGCTGTCTCTTGATTAAGATTGGTCAGAGTAATACCAGAATCAATTTTTACATCGCCATTCTTATAAGCATGACGCAGAGACACTTTCTGCTGGTCAAACCCTGAATCATCACGGTAACCACCGTCATGAGTAAGATTGGCAGCAATACCCAGAGTCTCGGTGCCGGACTTAAATGTCAGTCTGCCGTAATCATTGGCACCCACTTCCAGACCCAAATTACTCTCTTGAGAAATTTCTGGGGTGACTATATTAATTACCCCATGCATCGCGTTAGAGCCGTGCAGAACCGTACCTGTACCGCGCAGCACTTCAATACGCTGGGCCATCTCTGTGTTGGCTTCAAACAGCTCATTGATGTTACAAAAGCCGGCGGCCCGAATGGGAATACCATCTTCTTGCATCAAAAACCCACCGCAACCACCAGCGCCAGTCAGCACTGGCGAACGCACAGCGGGCAGATATTCCTGACCATTGCCACGGTGCAGATTAACACCAGCAACCCGAGACAGCGCCTGCTGCACATGGGCGTGGGAGACCAGCTTTAATGCATCACTGTCGACTAAAGACACGGAGCCAACCACCTCGGCTAGCTTAGCCTCAGTTCTTGTAGCAACGGTTACTATTTCTTCGACCCCTGCAGTCACGGCGCCTGTAAAAAGCGCCGTGGTAATCACTAGGGAAAGTCCTATTTTCTTGATCATTATAAAAATTATCCTAGTCTTCAACAGTAAATGTAAGACCAGCATTTTTCTGCAAGCGCTCGACAAGTAATGTGCCCATAGCCGGCGCTGGTGTCCAGATTCCACCACTGGCAGCCTCTGGGTTCTTGAGCAGACAAACGGCACTCTCGGCAATCATCTTTGAGGTTGAGCCATAGCCCGGATCCTTATCACCCTGCACGCTCACCTTAACTAGCTGGCCGTCTTTGGCCTGGCCCACAAACAGCACATCGTACATACCATTTTCGCGCTCATCTTTATCTGGGCCTTCACCTGGCTGGCGTGGGTCTTCAGCCATGGAATTGTCATTGGCAATATGATGAGCGATCGCCTCGCCCTTGTCGCCTGGGCCGGTTATCATCATCTCGTCGTAAACAAAGTCAGTGCCATACTGGTGATCCATCAGCATATTTGAGCGATGAATGTTTTTGGTGTTAATGCTCGCCATAACAAAGGGGGCAATCCAAGACTGCAAAACCTCATCAAACTCAGGCTTATTGCCAGCAGGCTGATCTGCGCCGGTAAAACCTGGCGTCAGAGAGAAAGGGTTGCGCAGAACATTCACTAATTCGCGATCCTGGGCCGCTGCAGCCATTGTGGTTCGGAAGCTAGCGAGGGTGCCCCCAGAAAAAGTGCCTTTCATGGCACGAACACGGCCTCTAACACGAGGGACTGTAGATCCGAGCTTTTGCTCTGCAGTCTGCTGTAAAAACATCACGCCCAAATCAAACGGGATAGAATCAAAACCACAGGAGAATACAATACGCGCACCACTGGCTTGCGCGGCTTCGGAATGGGCACCGATCATTTTATGCATCCAGCCTGGCTCGCCACACAGATCCACATAGTCTGTGCCAGCAGCGGCACAGCATTCAACTAATTCGTTTCCATAGAGCTGGTAGGGTCCCACAGTCGTTAGAATCACCGCGGTGCGTTCAACCATCGCTTTAATCGAATCTAGATCTGACGAGTCTGCTACCACTAATGGCACATCCGCAGAGATACCCATCTCGTCACGAACCTGCTCTAGCTTGCTCAGGCTACGGCCAGCCATGGCCCAAACCACCTCGCCATTAACGCCATATTGCTTGTTCAAATACTCTGCAACCAAACGGCCGGTAAAACCGGTAGCGCCATAGACAACAATGCCCAATTCTCGATTATTTTTCATTATATTTGCCCTTATTATTTGGTGCGCGGCGGCAGGCCACGAACCATGGTTAAGAATTCTAGTTTAGTGCCAGCTCGGCGGTGCTCAGAAAGCGCCTGATAGTCTGCATCGGCATACCAATCTTTGCCCGCTTGCTCGGAGGGAAAGGTGAAAATAATCATGCGCCCTTCTCGTGGCGTCAAACCTTCCAGATGAATTGGGTTGTCATCATAGGTGATGAACTCGCCGCCGTATTTCTTAAGCAGCGGGAAAAAACCTTTTTCGTAGGCTCTATAAGAATCAGCCTCGGTTACTAACAAATTAACGACTATATATACCGGTATTTCACTCATAACTTTGCCCCTCACAGTTATTTTAATCCAGTTTAGCATCCAGTACACCAGAGACAACAAAGGAATAAGACCCGCTGTCCACTAAAAAGCATTGCGGACTGCGGGGCTGCTCTACTGCTACAATAGCGGCCACTTTATATACACATACCTTACCGCAGGATTTCACATGATTAGTTCATTCGGACGCAGCCTTGGATTCATTTTTTTGCTGCTTATCACCCCGATATGCCAGGCTCAAACGACCTTTACCTTCACCGCCATTCCCGACCAAAATGAAGCCCATCTGCAAGAGCGCTTCGACAAGGTCGCAGTTTATTTACAGCAGGCACTAGACATTGACGTTCGCTATATCCCAGTCAAAAGTTATGCCGCTGCAGTTACCGCCTTTCGCAACGATCAGGTGCAGCTAGCCTGGTTTGGCGGCCTCTCTGGTGTGCAGGCACGCCGCCTAGTGCCAGGCAGTCAGGCTATCGCCCAGGGCTACGAAGACCAGCTGTTTAGCAGCTATCTTATTGCCCACAGCAGCACGGGCATCAATAAATCCGAGGAATTCCCAACAGAAATCGCCGGAAAAACCTTTACCTTTGGCTCCAAGGGCTCAACCTCCGGACGGCTGATGCCCGAATACTATATTCGTCAGCACCTGTTAGCTGCACCCAGCAAGGTTTTCGCTAAGGTCGGCTTTAGTGGCGATCACAGCCGCACCATTGCACTGGTCCAAGCTGGTGCCTATCAGGTGGGTGCCGTTAACTTTAAAGTTTGGGATACGGCACTGGCAGCCGGGAAAATAGACAGCAGTAAAGTGAAGGTAATCTGGCAAACACCCAGCTACCCCGACTATCAATGGACAGTCCGCGGTGATGTCGCCAAGCGCTTTGGCGCAGGTTTTCAACAGCGACTTACCGATGCCCTATTAAACATGAGCGACCCTGAACTACTGGCTAGCTTTCCTCGCCAGTCATTTATTAAGGCGAACAATGCTCTCTATCAACCTATTCTCGACACTGCCGTTTCCATCGGCCTGATTGATGCGCAGCCGTAGGAATCATTCTTGAATTCGCCATTATTTGAATTCACCAATCAGCGTCTGACCTATGAGGGACGGCTGGTGCTGGATAACCTCAGCCTGCGCATCCATCCCGGTGAGCGGGTGGCGCTGATTGGTGGCAGTGGCTCAGGCAAGTCCACATTGCTAAAAGCACTGCGTGAACAGTGCCCCGATCAAATCGCCTGGTGCCCGCAGCAGCCGGGCTTAGTGCCTATGTTAAGTACCTTTCACAATATTTATATGGGTGCACTGCATCGTCACTCGGTGTTTTACAATCTCGCCAACCTGATCAAACCTCTGCCAGCAGCAAAACGTGCCGTCAGTGAAATAGCCCAGGCGATTGAGTTGCAGCATCAGCTGTTTAGCCCGGTGGATCGGCTCTCTGGCGGGCAACAGCAACGCACCAGTATCGGTCGCGCGCTGATTCAGGAACGCTCTGTGTTTCTCGGTGATGAGCCAGTATCCGGTATCGACGAGTATCAGAGCGAAGTACTGTTAAACCTTATTTTCCAGCGCCATAACACCGTTGTGCTGGCCCTGCATGACGTGGCTCAGGCCCTAAGAGTTTGCAGCAGAGTGATAGGCTTAAAAGACGGCGCCATTATTCTCGATGCGCCTAGTGCTGAGCTTGAGGCCAGTGATCTGGCAGATATCTATGGCATAAGCGATTCATCTCTCAATCCCCCACGCCAATGATAGCCGCAAGTAAGTCCAGCCACAGAGATAGCTCGGCCAAAGCATTACGCAACACCAGCTTTTGGTTTGCTGCTGTTGCACTGCTGTGCCTGAGCATGGCTGACCTAGATATTTCCACCCCGAACCCCTGGGGTGAACTGGGGCTGATGGCAGCGGGCGCACTCAGCCCTGCGGTATGGTCCTGGCCAACCCTATTAACGAGTCTAGCCAATACGTTTTCTTTTGCTCTGCAAGGTATTGCCCTAGCTTCCGCCGTGGGATTTGTACTGGCCCTAGGCTATAGATTCACCCTAGTACGTGCCTTCTGTGCCTTCATTCGATCTATCCATGAGCTATTTTGGGCGCTGTTATTTATTCAGATCGCAGGTCTTTCATCTCTCACCGGCCTATTGGCCATTGCCATCCCCTACGCCGGTACATTGGCCAAAATCTATGGCGAGCTTTTTGAAGAAGTAGACCCTTCACCGATCACTAATCTACCCAACCTTAGCCATAAGGGTAGCCTGAGCCGTTTTTGCTACACAGTGCTGCCTCTGGCATGGCGATCCATGGCCACCTACACCAGCTATCGCTTTGAATGCGCCATTCGCTCCAGCGCCATTCTTGGCTTTGTCGGCCTTCCCACAATTGGCTTTCACTTGGAAACCACGCTGAGTGAAGGTAACTACAGCGAAGCCGCAGCCTTCTTTTATGCCCTGCTACTGTTAATTGCTACATTGCGTTTCTGGTTACAAAAACGATTACTGCCCCTCTATCTAATCAGTGTGTTTTACTACCTACCACCTCAGGCTCAGACGTCATGGCAACTGGTAAAACGATTTATTAGCGAAGATATAGTGCCAGCGCCCCTGCGTGGACAGGCCAATTTGAACGCCGAAAGTCTGGGAGCATTTGGCCAATGGTGCAATCAGCTCTGGCAGCATCAGATATGGCCCGGGTTAATCAACACTATGCTGCTAGGACAGATAGTTTTAGTCTTTACTGGCCTGCTAGCACTGCTGCTATTCCCCCTAAACTCTCCCCTGTTTTTTCGCGGCTGGCGCGGCTTTGGTGATGCCATACTCATATTGCTACGCACCTTGCCCGAGTACCTTCTGGCCTTTTTGGGCCTACTAATATTTGGCCCCTCTATGGTGCCCGCCATACTGGCGCTGGGCATTCATAATGGCGCCATTATTGGCCATTTGGTCGGGCGTCACACAGATGAATTAACCTTGCGCGCTGATGTAGGCACAGGTCTCAACCTGTATTTTTATGAGGTATTGCCCCGAATCTATCGCCAATTTTTGGCGTTTTTGTTCTATCGCTGGGAAGTTATTCTGCGAGAGACAGCCATCCTTGGGATTTTGGGCATCACCACCCTAGGCTTCTATATAGACTCGGCATTTGAAGAGTTTCGCTTTGACCGTGCCCTACTACTTATTCTTGCCAGCGCAATGCTTAATATAGGTGTCGATCATTTTGCGCGATGGCTGCGCCAGAGGCTGCATCTAAAAAGCATTCCAGAATCACTCTGAGTAAAACCCTGGCCAGAAAGCCCTAGACGGAAAGCCCTGGATAGAAGGACGTGCCCAGTTCTGAACTGAAATCATTGCGATCAAAGACCCTAACCGAGAGTGATCTGATGTATTCCCAAACCGGCCAGCGGCAAAGGAATAAAACTAAAGCTCAGCCAACCATGCTATTTAAGTAAAGGTTTCCAATGCAAGATGCCAGCGACCAGTATCCAAAAGATATTGCTTGCTGTGACATGCCCTGCGGCCTGCAATTTTTTATAGATAACCAACAGTTCCAAAACATGAACGCCTAGAACAACCAGCCCTATCCGCATAATCCACTGGCCAGCATCACCGCCGAATGGCAGCAATAGATTCAGGATAAAGACCGCAAAAAGCACCAGAAATAGCGCCTTGTTAATCATTACAAACATTTTCACAATTAAAACTCCTCTTTATTATAATTTTTATCAGGCTTGTTTAATGCCCTAGCGAGATACAGCACCCCGTCAGGCTACATCTGATTAGATCATATCTCTCACTAAAATGGCGGCAAGGCTATGGGCGACGAGGCTATGGGCAACGAGACTATCCTAGCCCACAAGCGTTAAATACTCTCGATAGTGCGTCAAAACCTCTTCTGGAGCCTCTACCTGAGGGTAGTGACCAATCAGCGGCAGCTCTGCCACATAGTCCAGTCGACAATTCAGTTCCCTGTAGCGCACCACCATATGGGCCCCAGACACAGGATCTACCGAGCCATTAATAACCCCAAGGGCAATGGGGGAATTTTGCATTGCCGACACCCAGCGTTCACGGTGCTGCACACGATCACGCATATAGGTAATCAGGTTATGAAAGATATGCTTGCCATTATTGGTGTTAATCAGCTGCCAAAAGGTTTGCAACTCCTGCTCGGTGGGCTTGGTATCCTCACCAAATACAGAACTGAAATTACGGCGAAATAATCGGTAGCTCGTCAGGCTGTTAACTAACCAGCCAAAAGGACTCAACAATAGACGCTGGGTTAATAGAGCCTGATGGGTTTCAGGAAACAAACCGCCGTTGAGGAAGCAACAAGAGAGCCAGTGACCTACGCCAGTGCCGTCGATCTGGCGGGCAAGCAGCTCTTGCGCCACGGTGTCGCCATAATCATGGGCTAAGACATGAAAGTCCTTTAGCGCCATAGCACCGATGGCCGCCTCTACAATATCTGCCTGCCCATGAATGCTATAGCCTCTATTGTTGGGCTTATCCGAGAAACCAAAGCCGAGCATATCCAGGGCAACCAGGCGGTAATGTTTAGCCAGCTCATCCCAGATAGGCTGCCAATCCCAGCTCGAGGTGGGAAAGCCATGAATTAACAGGATGGTGGGGAGTTCAGCCGCGCCCTCGTCTATCACAAAAATCGAATGGCCCAGCAGCGTTTTAAAATCACCGCGCGCTCGCCATTGCTCGGCACTTGGTTGTGTTCCCTTATTCATCTAAAGCCCCTGATGTTGCCAGTGAAATTATTATTATTTTATTGTTTTTTTACTTTTCTTTTCATTTCCTTTTCATATCCTATAGTGGCCTAGATCTGAACTTGACGTCAACATCTGCATAGGCAACACTCTGTGCCATAACCTGATTCAAAAGCTATAACAATAAGACGGGAAAATAATAATAATGAATGCGCCAGTTACAAAAATTGACACCCTGATCAAAAACGCCAAAGTATTTAACAACGGTGAAACCCCGGTTATTGAAGACGTGGCTATTACCGGTGGCCGCATTGTCTCCCGGGGTAAACCAGTAGATGAAACGCAGGTAAGCAACATTATTGATGCCGAGGGCCAATGGCTGATGCCAGGGCTTTTCGATATCCATACCCATTACGACCTGGAGCTTGAAGTGGCCCCTGGGCTGCCAGAGTCGACCCGTCATGGCACCACCTCGGTGGTTATTGCCAATTGCAGCCTAGGTCTGGCCTTCGGCAATCAGCGCGATGGTACCTTTGATCCTATTGTTGCCTGCTATGCTCGAGTCGAAAACATGCCCAAGTCGGTATTGACCAACTGCGCCGACAATGTCACCTGGGACAACCCCAAAGACTATCTGAATCATTTGGACCAGCTTAATCTGGGTCCCAATGTGGCGGTACTGTTTCCCCATTCCATGCTGCGCATCGAGACCATGGGTTTCGAGAACAGTATTACCCGGGATCCTACCGCTGCCGAGCTAGACGAAATGCAAAACACATTGCGGGATTCGCTTAAAGAAGGCTATGCGGGGTTTTCTACGGATGCCCTGCCCTTTCACTACCTGGCAGCCCAACCTCATTGCGAAAAAACCATCCCCACACAGTTCGCCAAATATCCTGAGCTAAAAGCATTGGCGCAGGTCGTGCGCGAACAGGGTGCCACCTGGCAGGCAACCCCGCCAAAAGACAGTGTCATCGATACCTTAAAAACCTTTCTGCTCACCAGCGGTCGATTACATGGCAGGCCATTAAAAACAACTGTGGTAGCGGCCCTCGATGTCGCCAATAACTGGAAACTGGCCCGCCTTGGAAAAACCTTAGCCAGGCTTTTAAACTCGTCCCTGATTAAGGGTGACTTTCATATGCAGGCACTGGGAGCACCGTTTAAAATTTGGTCCGACGGCGCCATTACCCCAATTGCAGAAGAGATACCCGAACTGCGTCGACTCAATGAAACCGACCTTGAAGACCGTGCCGGACGTCTTAAAATTCTTACCGATGCCGATTACATAAAATCCTTTAGAGCGATGTGGATGAAGGGTAAACAGGGCTGGGGAATCGCGCGGCTTAAGCGTAAATTTGATCTTGAGGACTTTGCCTTCAATCGCAACCTCGCAGATATGACCGTAGATCTCTGCCCGCAGACTAACTGGCAAGGCATGAGTTTTCAGGAAGCCCTTGATCGTGTATTGGCTATCAAAAGCGCCACGCTCACTGATGGGGTTAGCAACGAAGAGCGCAATTTAGTACAAACCGATTTCTTAATGGTGGCCGACGAAGCCGACTTTATGCTGCAAATGCTCCGATCATTCGACACCGATCTCAGCTGGAGTACCGTCACTGCCAACCGCAGTATGGAAACCGTGCGCGAACTACTGATGGACCCATTACTGTTGCCCGGTTTTAACGACAGCGGCGCCCACCTCACCAATATGGCATTTTATGATGTAAATCTGCGCAGCCTGAAACTGGCGGCCACAGGTGGCGATGCCGATGTCAGCTATATGGTTAAGCGACTAACCAAAGATGCCGCAGAGGTGTTTGGTGTTGATGGCGGCAGTATTTATGAAGGGGATATTGCCGACCTAATTCTTGTCGATCCTGAAAAGCTCGCGGCCTATGACGGCGAGCAGCATGTAAAACGCATCCACCGTGAAGAATTTCAAACTGAGCAGCTGGTGAATCGCTCTGATGGTGTGGTTAGTCTGGTGATGATCGGTGGCCATACCGCCTGGGAAAACAACGACTTTAGTAGCCACCTAGGTCAGACCCCCATGGGTCGACTACTGCGCTCCGTGCACGCTAGCCCGCAACAGTAAGCGCGGGTTAGGCGCGATGTACGAAATACTCTCTGTCGCTATCGCCGTTACCCTGGCGACATCGTTATTTATTTGTATAAGGTGGCGTAACCTTGAATGCACGGGCCCAACGCCCCTGCCTCTACTGGCCTTTTCAGCCATTTTATTTACCTCAGGTTTAGATGTTGGCCTGATCATGTTTCCTCTGGTCGAGTTCCCCGTCTATGCCAGCGAAGAGCAATACGGCTTCACCAACCCCTTAGCGATTGAATTTGGCTTTTGGGGATTCCTGGTCTGGGCATTCTATTTTTTAACCACCTTTTATTTTTGTGTGATCGAACCTAAGGTGGGGCTGTTTCAGCTGAAACCTATTCGCTGGATTAATAATCTGATTATTATCGCGACCTGTGCCTTTACTGCCTTTTTGTTTTTAAGCTATGTGCCCAGCTATATCGAGGGCATTAGTGACTTTGAAAAGTACAGCTTAGTGGCTCTAATTATTGGTCTAGCGGTATTTTCCAGCACCCATATCCGCTATGTGAAAATTTTAAGTCTCGCATCCAGCGTTCTATTTCTGTTGCTAACCCTAGTCATGCTGGGCGCCTCTGGTGCTTCTCCTCAAGACTATTTAGCCTCTGTGGCTAACCTATCAGGTTATTTTGAAAACATTCATCGGTTTATCAGCCCCATCAGTGACTACCATGGTTGGTACCTCTTCTGGTGGTTTGCCTGGAGTATTATGATCGGTCAATTTGTGGCCAGATTTGTCGGTGGTCTGAAAACCTGGCAGCTACTATTGGCGTTACTGGTGATTCCATCGATCGCCATCGGCCTATGGTTTTCAACCCTGTACTATTATTTTGTCAATCAG
>DDDD01000007.1 GCA_002335945.1 Porticoccaceae bacterium UBA1989 | reverse complement strand
TCATTTTCATTTACTTTATGCCCAATCTCTTTTTAGCTCCACTTAGGCTAACAGTTTTGTCATTTTCGATATCAATCAACCCCTGCGCAATCGCTTTTACAAATGCCTGGTTTACTATCTTTCCTTGATTGACCTTAAGATCAGCGAGGGAAACCACATCTTTTGAAAATTTAGTACGCATAATAAGCACCTCAAGAAACCCTAAAAATCAATTTATAGTACTAGTTAAATGGCCTCGTCAATAAACATTATTTAAAGGCTAACTGACCTCAGTATAACGACGAAGAATATCCAGAAAATCACCGCCATATTTTTCCAGCTTGCTTTCACCAACGCCGGTAATGGTTAGCAACTCCGTCTCCGAAGTTGGCAAGGTATCCAGCATTTCTTTAAGCGTGGCATCATGAAAAATCACATAGGGCGGTACGTTGTGTTCTTCGGCGAGCATTTTTCTGCATTCGCGTAGTTCATCCCACAGCTCCTGATCTTCGGGCAGTATCTGGGATTTTCTAGCCGACTTTGAGCCGGCCTTCTTGGCGGATGGGGCTTTAATTTCTTCTATGCGCAGATGTAGGGATTGTTCACCTTTTAAGACTGGCCTGCACAGGTCTGTGAGCTGCAGTGCGCTGTAGCCTTCGATATCGACGCGCAGTAATCCGCGCACCACTAACTGCCGAATTAACGACCGCCACTGGGCTTCGTGAATGTCGTTGCCTATGCCAAAGGTGCTGAGTTTTTGATGGTCGTGTTGCAAGACCTTTTCGGTTTCTTTGCCCTGCAATACGTCCATTACATGCATGGCACCAAAGCGCTGGCCGGTGCGATAGACACTGGACAGCAGTTTCTGTGCGGCTTGGGTGGCGTCCCAGGTCTGTGGGGGAATCTGGCAGTTATCGCAGTTGCCGCATTGATTGGGGGCTTCGTCGGCAAAGTAATTTAATAGGACTTTACGGCGGCAGCCGGTGACTTCACAGAGGCCCAGCATGGCGTCGAGTTTATGGCGTTCGGAGCGTTTAAATTGTTCGGAGCCATCTGAGCCCTGGGCCATTTGCTGCAGGCGCACGACATCTTGTAGGCCATATACCATCCAGGCATCGGCTGGTTGTCCATCGCGCCCTGCCCGACCGGTTTCCTGATAATAGGCTTCGATACTTTTGGGTAAATCTAGGTGAGCGACAAAGCGTACATCGGGTTTGTCTATGCCCATGCCAAAGGCGATGGTGGCGACAATTATGACGCCGTCGTCACGCAAGAAACGCTTCTGGTGGGTTTGCCTGAGCTGTGCGGGTAAACCTGCATGATAGGGTAAGGCGGTGAAGCCTTGCTGGGTTAACCAGGCGGCGGTGTCTTCAACTTTTTTGCGGGACAGGCAGTAGACTATGCCCGCTTCGCTTTTGCGTTGCTTTAAAAAATCCAGGAGCTGCTTTTTGGCGGTGGTTTTGTTGGCGATGGCGTAGCGAATGTTGGGTCGGTCAAAACCGCTGATATAGGAATTAGCGCCGGTTAGGGACAGTCGTTCGACGATCTCTTTGCGGGTGCGTATATCGGCGGTGGCGGTGAGGGCAATGCGCGGAATCTGTGGGAAACGTTCATGCAATAAACCTAGGGATAAATAATCAACCCGGAAGTCGTGCCCCCACTGAGAGACACAGTGGGCTTCGTCAATGGCAAATAGGGCTAGGGTGCAGCGATCTAATAGATCTAGAGTGTAGGACTTTATAAGTCTCTCTGGCGCTATATAGAGTAAGTCCAACTGCCCTGCTAAGAGCTGTTGCTCAATTTGGTTTTGTTCGCTGTGGGACATGCTGGAATTTAAGAATGCCGCTTTAACGCCAAGCTGTTGCATAGCATCAACCTGATCCTGCATGAGGGCTATTAAGGGCGAAATAATAATGCCGACGCCGTTGCGCAGTAGAGAGGGAATTTGATAGCAGAGTGATTTACCACCGCCGGTCGGCATTAAAACCAAGGCATTATTACCCTCGGTAACATGGTCAATAATCTCGGCCTGATGACCGCGAAAGCTATCGTAACCATACAGGCTGTTTAAAATCTCTAGTGCGTTTTGGGGCATAGTGTTCCGATTTTCTAATTTATTGATTTGTTAAGGCAAGATTGTGACTATCTTGAGGTGACTACTTTTTCTGGTGTAAGCCTGTAACCTAAGGCAGTCATAATTGAGTTGACGTTGTCCAGCCTTGGGTTACCTTTGCTGGATAATGCCTTTTGCAAACCCTGTCGGGTCATGCCTGTTTGTTTGGCAATTGCCGTTATGCCTTTTACTTTGGCTATCACTCTGAGTGATGCCAGCAACGCAGCGGAATCGCCATCTTGGGCATATTCTTCAAACATTTCGCAGACATAGTTATCCACCTCTTGCGGATGACCACGAAAGTAGCTTTCCTCTAACTTGTCGAGTGTTCTGTATTTAGTCATGAGTTTGATACTCCTGCCAGTATTTTACTGCCATTTCAATATCCTTGGATTGGGAACCCTTGTGGCCCCCAATTAGCAGTACAACGATATTGTCGCCCTCTTCTGCAAAATAAACCCGATATCCAGCACCAAAGAATAGTCGCAATTCAAAGACGCCATTGTGGAGATATTTACAGTCACCATAGTTGCCTTGCTCAATGCGGCGGAGTCTGGCTAACACCCGACGCCGAGCCTAGGAATCTTTCAGACCATTTAGCCAATTTACAAAAGGCTCTTCACCAGAACTATTCCTGTAAAGAATAACGGTCTTTGGATTAATAGACTGTCCCATCTAAGCCTCGCCAATATAACAATGCCAACTATAGTTGGCAATCGCTTTATCCAATTAATTGGCACTAATATCACTTATTAGCGAAGGCAAGCGTTGAGACAGGCTTCGCCCTGAGCCTGTGACGAAAAACTATTAACCGTAAAAAAGGCCCGCATCTGCAGAGCAACAGATCTTTCGTCACGTTGTTCCTCAAGATGACAGTGAAGTAGGTTC
>DDDD01000036.1 GCA_002335945.1 Porticoccaceae bacterium UBA1989 | reverse complement strand
GCCATATTGATTTGACCCCTGTTATAAGGACATATGCCTTGTCATGGCACTATGCCAAAAAGGCGAACTAACCGCGTTCGCAGTATCTTCAAGCGAGTAATTAACCCAAATTGAAGGGTGCCTTTAGACACCAAAATATAATTATTTTTCTAGACCCTCCCATGAGTTTAGCACATAAAAATAATTCTGCTACAAAGGCTGTGATAAATAATCCAGGCAACTTTGCTTAAAATAATGTTGTTACATCAGGTCTCGATGTTGAGTATGATACGAAATCACCCTGTTAAACTTTAAGTCTTTAGTCATGATCAATCATCTCTCAGCCTTTAGTTCGCGCTTTGCGCCAATAATTTCCGAGATCGGCAGCGAACGCCTGCCATCTCTGCTAGTCAGTATGCTCAAAGGTTTAGTCCCTTTTAATAATGCAGTCATCGTGCATTATCACGGTGGTGAGAAGCCTGTGGTCCACTACAATGATATACCCCCGTTGGAGAGAGAAAGCCAAATCGATGGTTTTGTAAATGGCGCATTTTTACTCGATCCATTTTATCGAGCCGCAATCGACCTACGCTGCCGTGGACTTCATCGTCTGAGTGATCTCGCACCAGAGGGGTTTAAAAAGACTGAGTATTACCGCAGTTATTTTAAGTTTACCGAGATAAAAGATGAAATCGGCTACATAATCCATCTAGGTAACAATCAGTTTATTAACATATCTTTGGGCCGGCTGGGATTAACCCAGCGCTTCAACCGCACTCAACTGGAGGTACTTAAAGATATTGAGCCTATTATTGAGAGTATTTGTAATCTTCAGTGGGATAGTAATGATAAAAACATCTCAGATAGAACAAACGAGCTACCGGGTCAGTTGGACAGCGCACTCAAATATTTTGGAACGGCATATCTTACTGACCGTGAAACTCAGGTAGTTCAACTTTTTCTTCACGGGCATTCAACGAAATCAATCGCTGAACGTTTAGGCATCTCGCCGGAGACAGTGAAACTACATCGGAAAAACAGTTATGCGAAACTCGACGTATCCTCGCAAGCAGAACTGTTTCATTTATTTATTGATTCCCTCGCAAGTCTCACCAGTTATTCTGGCGGTGACCCTCTCGTTGGTTATCTCTAAGACGTAACAAATTGAGGTCTACCATTGACTAGACTACCCTTTATAGCGCTTCCCACAGGAAAATTTCCTGCCAAAATCGTCTCTGCAAGAGGGTTCTCGATCAAACTCTGCATTGCACGCTTCATTTGACAGTCGCTAAACACCCAGCAAAAAAAATGCCCCACCACATGGTGGCAGGGCATCGAACTCTGACCGATTGAGTTTAAGCTTGATTGAGTGCTGTAGTCATCTCTACAACCGCTTTTTTACCATCTCCGTAGACCATTACCGTATGGTCCATTGCAAATAGAGGGTTAGGCAATCCTGCGAATCCAGGGCTTAGTGATCTTTTTATCACCACCACATTTTTAGCTTTGTCTACATTTAGAATAGGCATACCATAAATTGGGCTGCCTTCAGATTCTCGTGCCATTGGGTTAGTAACATCATTAGCTCCAATGACGATCACCACATCAGTATCTTCAAAGGTAGGGTTAATCCGCTCCATCTCAACTAACTTATCGTAGGGGACTTCTGCCTCTGCAAGTAACACATTCATATGTCCCGGCATGCGCCCAGCAACTGGGTGGATACCATATTCAACCTCAACACCTTTGGCTTCCATTGAATCAGCCAGCTCTCGCACTGCATGCTGAGCCTGTGCCATAGCCATACCATAACCTGGCACTATAACCACACGTTTAGCCATCTCAAGCATCATTGCCACCTCATCAGGCTGTGCGCTTGTCACCTTACCGGCGTATATCTCATCGGCATCAATTACTTCACCTCCAGCGGCCATCTTTCCAAATAGCACGTTGGTGAGAGATCGATTCATTGCGACACACATAATCTGGGTTAATATTAATCCTGAGGTTCCCACCAATGATCCTGCAACAATGAGTACCGTGTTACCCAATATAAAGCCAGCCAATGCTGCGGCGATACCGGAATAGGAATTTAAAAGAGCAATAACCACCGGCATATCTGCGCCACCAATTGGCATAACCAAAAATAGACCCAACAAAAGTGCTAAGCCCACAATGGCGACCATCGCCGCAGTATTACCTGGATTTAATACCAAGCAGACCACGGCAACGGCCGAAGCTACAAGGAAAATACCATTACCGATGGGCCCGCCTGGCAACCCATAACTCTTTTTCATTAGCTCTTGAAGTTTGGCAAAAGCAACAAGACTACCCGTCAATGTCAACGCGCCAATCAGCACGGTCAAGCCTATAGATACCAACGCGATAGTTCCTTCTGGACCGCTACCAAAATTACTACTGGTAGCAACTACGGGCGTTAATATCTCAGAAAAAGACTCTGGTGCAGACCCCAATTTACTGAAGTACTCGGCAAGAGCAATGGTTAGAGAGGCACCACCACCGAAACCATTAAGAAGGGCAACCATCTGCGGCATCGAGGTCATCTGGATTTTCAGCGCCATAACCGCGCCGATGCCGCTGCCTACTAGCACTCCAGCAATAATAAAATTGTAGTTAACGACATCACCATCTAAAAGCGTAACAATCACCGCTATAAGCATACCTAACGCAGATAACTTATTACCACGCACAGCAGTCTTTGGCTTAGTTAGCCCCTTAATACCAAGAATAAAAAGAACCCCAGCAACTAAATATATAAAACTTACAACAGTAGGATTCATTGTTTATTTCCTTTTAAACATGGCAAGCATGCGATTAGTCACTAAATAACCGCCGACTACGTTAATAGTAGCCAGTGTCACTGCCACAAAGCCAAGCCCATTGACCAAAAGTGGTGAGCTATCCGAGCCTGCGGCCAATAGAGCACCAACCAGAGTAATTCCGGACACAGCATTAGTCCCCGACATCAACGGAGTGTGTAACGTAGGTGGCACCTTAGTGATTAACTCAACACCGAGAAATAGGGATAAGATGAAGAGTGCCAGCAATAAAATTAAAATTTCCATCATCTAATCCTTTTCAATATCAGCTGTATTGAGTTCCGGCAAATCAAGTAATTTGCGCATATGTCCGTGAGGAATTTCGCCGTGGTGGGCCACTACGGTTCCTGCAACAATTTCATCGTCAAAATCTAATTCCAATTCACCATTATCACTGAGAATAAGCGCCAGTAATGTCTCCATATTCTTCCCATACATCTGGCTAGCATGGTATGGCAAGTCAGAGGGAACGTTCTCTGGCCCAATAATTGTGACGCCATGAGCAACGATCGTTTGACCTTGCTCTGTTAGGTCACAGTTTCCACCACGCTCTGCGGCTAAATCAACTATCACTGATCCAGGCTTCATTGCTACCACCATATCCTCAGTGACTAAAATAGGTGACTTAGCACCTGGTATTGCTGCGGTAGTAATAATGATATCTTGCTCAGCAACCACTGCTGTCATTAGTTCTCGTTGTCTCTGCAAGAAGTCCTCGCCCTGAGCTTTAGCATACCCTCCTGCACCCTCAGATTCTCCTGTATCCAAATCAAGCTCTACGGGTTTCGCCCCCACTGACAATATTTGTTCTCGTGCCGCGGGGCGCACATCATAGGCCTCGACCACTGCCCCCAAACGCTTGGCCGTAGCACAGGCTTGTAATCCAGCCACCCCTACGCCCATTATAAGGACTCTTGCTGGCTGCAAAGTTCCAGCAGCAGTCATGAGCAAAGGAAAAATTCGAGGAGAAGCAGAAGCTCCCATTAGCACAGCTTTATAGCCTGCTAACGTTGCCATTGATGACAGCACATCCATACTCTGGGCACGACTAATACGCGGCACTAATTCAAGAGCTATCGCTGTAGCGCCCTTCTCAGCGACATCGAGAGCTGCTTGAGGTGAAGCCAGAGGATCCATCATGCCGATAATCAACTGACCTTGTCGAATCATGGCCAGATCATCCGCACTATTTTCATTATTTGAACCGAAGCTTTGAACTTGCAGAACAATATCTGCACTGGTAAATACCTCTGCTCGATCTCTAGTAATTGTTGCACCGGCAGCCAAATATTCATTATCTGGATAGCCCGCTGCATTGCCGGC
>DDDD01000127.1:323-2802 GCA_002335945.1 Porticoccaceae bacterium UBA1989 | reverse complement strand
TGACATAGTCTCATGGTTTGATATTCCCTACGCTCAGCCACCCGTTGGAGAGCTGCGCTGGAAAGCACCCCGAACCCTACAGTCCTCAGAACGTATTATTGTTGAGCAAGACGTGACCGCCTGTGTTCAAAAAGCCAGTAAGTATGGTGGTGCAAGTGGCGAGGGTATCGTCGGTTCCGAAGACTGTCTGTATTTGGATATTCGTGCGCCGGCAGATTTTGCCACTAAGCAGTATCCGGTGATGTTTTGGATTCATGGGGGTGCTAACACTACCGGTATTAAAGATTACTATGACTTTACTAAGCTCGTCGCCAACCGCGATGTGGTTGTGGTCACCACAAATTATCGTCTTGGTGCTCTGGGGTGGTTTACCCACCCAGCGATACAGGGTTTGCAAGAGGGCATCGATAAAACCTCTAATTTCGGCACTCTCGATATTATTGAATCGTTAAAGTGGGTGCAAAAAAACATCCAGCAATTTGGCGGCGACCCCAATAACGTAACTATTTTTGGTGAGTCTGCCGGCGGCCACAATACCTTGGCGCTTTTGGCATCTCCCCTTAGCGATGGCCTGTTTCATAAAGCTATTTCACAGTCTGGTTATACCACCAGCTCAACCCCTGAAAAAGCTTACAACCTCAATGGTGCTGATCCTCTAATTAAGCGTGGATCCTGGCAGATTGTTAATCAACTTCTCGACAGCGCCCAGTCTCAGTACAGCCCTAGGGAACTGCGCGAGCAGTTGATGAACGTCGATGCGCGGGAATTGATTGGTCTGTATTATCAGACTGAAAATTTTGACGCCATTCCCCTCACCACTATCGACAGTCTCGTCATTCCTAAAGAGGGAATGCTAGGGGCCCTAGGTAATAAGAAATATGCCAAGAATGTGCCAGTGATCGCGGGGGCCACCAAAGATGAGGTTTCTTTTTGGCTGGGCCTACACCGTTACTTTGCCGACACCAGCTATATATTAACCAAGCTACTGCCACCGAAAATAACCCTAAAAGATCCAGAACTGTTTGAACTCTGGGTGCGCACCCGTTCTCATGCCTGGAAATTACGGGGTGTGGATGACGCCCTAATGGCGATGGAGTCTGCGGGCTATCAAAACCTGTATGCCTACCGATTTGATTGGGACCATCAGGCCCAATCCATGCTCATTGATTTTCCGAATATCATCGGCGCAGCCCATGGCACCGACATTGCATTTGTTACGGGCAACTATACCTATGGCCCGATCACATCCTATATTTACCCGGAAGGCGCAGCACGGGAAGAGATGGGCGAAACTATGATGGGGGCCTGGAGTAACTTTGCTCGCAGCGCTAACCCGAGTGCTGATTTCTCGTTTGACTGGACGGCCTTTAAAACGGATAAGCCAGCCTACGTTCATCTCGACAGCGGTGATCTGTTGCGCATGAGTGTGGAAGAGGAAAATATGGCCTCACTACTCAACAATATAGTTGTGCATGCAGGCTCAACTGATCTGGAGAAATGTTTTATTGCTTGGGAGTCCTTTACCAATGTCGGTGATCATCGATTAGAGGAATACCACAGCTGGAATAATGGCCTCTGTAATCAGTTTGATATAAAAGCGGAACAGCGCAAAATGACCGATAAGTTGATTGCAGAATTTGGTTCAATCGACGTTTTATAACTATTTGTCCCAACACTAGTCTCACAGGTTTTAATGATGTTCCATACTATTTCTACTGCATTACAGTTGCCCACCAGTCGAATTAAAACCATCGCTCTTTTTGGTTTGGCGGCTTTCTTTATTAATGTCGGGATTGATCATTTTGTTAATCCCGATTTTTATCTGAACATCATGCCCGACTATTTACCCCTGCATTTGGAAGCGGTGTACATTAGTGGGTTCTTTGAAGTGTTGGGTGGGATCTGTGTATTAATTCCGAGACTTCGAGCCGCTGCAGGTTGGGGATTGGTGGCGCTGCTGATTGTGGTTTACCCCGCGAATATTCATATGGCCCTGAATCCAGACTTATTTCCAGAGATTGCAGTGAGCCTGCTGTATATCCGTCTGCTATTTCAGTTTATTTTTATCTACTGGGCATACAGTGCAACTCGCCCGTCTTCTTTAGTCGGCAGCCACTGACTAAAAAGAGTCGCGGCGTATAAACTGGCGAAAGTGAAAGATTGTGCTATGTTTTAACTGAGTATTGGGGCAGCAGGACGTTTGCCTTCAACAGGCTACAGTGCATATTTAACCGCGCACGTTGACTCACAAATCTAAACCATTTTAATTTATGACCACAGATGGCTCAATATGGATATTGACAAGAACTCTGGAAAGTTTGCCGATCCCTTCATAACCGCTGCCGGCGAGAGCCGCGCCAGCGTTACATTAAGCGCGCTTAAAATCCTTTGGTTTAATACTGGCACACTGTGCAATCTCGCCTGTGAAAGCTGTTACATCGAATCCAGTCCCGTTAACGACCGCCTCAGTTACATCAGT
>DDDD01000127.1:0-196 GCA_002335945.1 Porticoccaceae bacterium UBA1989 | reverse complement strand
GAAACTTTATGGTGCGCAAATTACGATAAGAGTATCCGTGGACCATTACCGTCAGGACCTTCATGAAG
Organism: Porticoccaceae bacterium UBA1989; assembly: GCA_002335945.1. Taxonomy (GTDB): domain Bacteria; phylum Pseudomonadota; class Gammaproteobacteria; order Pseudomonadales; family Porticoccaceae; genus HTCC2207. The sequence goes on along the minus strand of DDDD01000127.1, from coordinate 128 downwards.
AAGAGCGCGGCTCTAAAACCTGGGAGCCCATGCTGTTTGGTCTCAACTGGTTGAGTAAGCACGGATTCAATATTGATGTGGCGGGGCGCAGGCGCTGGGGCGACGATGAAGAGGCATTGCGGGATGGC
>DDDD01000039.1:2412-3489 GCA_002335945.1 Porticoccaceae bacterium UBA1989 | reverse complement strand
TCGATGCCGGTGGTGTCGCCGATTGTATAGAGGTCGTAGAGGGTATATACCTTTCTGGATTCAGAGCTGTAACTCAGGCTTAGGCCTGCATCCCAATCACTGCCGCCACCGGTTGGCATTCTTACCGAGGGGGTTAGCCCCCAGTTAGAGGTAAATGCACCCTCATTTTTATAGCGTTTGATGGGCATGGCCAAAATAGCATTGCCCATTTCACCGCCGCTGTAGGGCACTTTTAAGGTCATGCGCAGGGCGGGTTTAAAGGTGTAAACCCCCTCAACCCAGGTGGTGGTTTGGTCGTTGGCCTGTTCGATGCGGGTCTGTACACCGTAGCCGCCATTCCAGCGTGGGGCCATGTCCATAACCGGTTGGTGGGCATGGGCTTGGCTGGCGATGGTGCTTATGAAGCCTAGGGCAACTGTGGCAACTGCGGTGAATATCCCTATGGGTTGTTTCACTGGGTCACCTCCGCGGGGCTGGCTACCTCGTCCATTTCCTGCATGTTGATGGGGTCGTAGCCGCCAGATTTTATAGCGTCAAAAAGGGCCTCTTGGTCAACCGCTTCACCGGCTTTAACGCTCACAAACACGCGCTGATTTTCAATATCGACTTTAACCCCATCTTCAAAATTGGCGGGGTCAATAAAGGGCAGTTTGCGCAGTTTTTTGCCGATGCCAAAGGCGCAAAACTCACAGACAATACCGTTGACATCGATTTGATAGTTTTTTGCCCAGGCTGGCATTGCAGCGGGTAGGGCGAGCAGCACAGTAAGCAGTGCTATGGCTTTGGTTTTTATAAACATGGTGTCGCCTTCAATAGTTAGTTACAGATTATTTAATGGGCGAAAACGCCATTAAATGTTGCGCCAATAGGGCGCATAAACTATGAGAGTGCGGTGATGGGGGGTCGAAAGAGTAATTCTATGGTGCGGGAAATACTGGGTATCAAAATTATGCTGGTTATGGCGGCATGGTGGGTAGCGACTGTTTGTAATCTGTCCATGGGTAGGCTGAGTACAGAGCAGTCTGAGCAGCATTGATTTAATGCGTTGGCAGATGAGTTGCCTGTTTCTTGGCTATT
>DDDD01000039.1:1794-2387 GCA_002335945.1 Porticoccaceae bacterium UBA1989 | reverse complement strand
GCTGCTCATGCTGTCGTTCATGGTACCACTGCTCATGTCACCGCCCATATGGCAGGTGCTGTGCGCCAGGGAGGTATTCATCATAAATACCATCACAAGGATGTTCAGTAGGAGGGACTTATGTTTTGAGCGCGTTTTCATATGGCTTATCAGACACTATCCCGAGATTTAGTTCAACAGATAGGTCGTTTAAATCATAGTGTAGGTCGCCGGTATTTGCGATACTAGGCGCCTACTATTGGACTGTTGAATAAGGGACCCTGCATGTCATCACTGACCCATCTGAATACCAAGGGCGAGGCCCATATGGTCGATGTTTCTGATAAAGCAGACACGGCCCGCACGGCCATTGCTCAGTCTCTGGTTGAGTTAACGCCGGCTATTGTCACGGCCATCACCGACGATAATCTGCCCAAGGGCGACCTGTATGCCACGGCTAGAATTGCGGGTATTCAGGCGGCTAAAAAATGCAGTGACCTAATTCCTCTGTGCCACCCCTTACCACTCTCCAAAATTACTGTGGATATTGAGCTGCAGGGCAATAGCCTTGTGATTACTGCCCTGTGTAAAACTACGGGTAAAACCGGGGTTGA
>DDDD01000039.1:1276-1777 GCA_002335945.1 Porticoccaceae bacterium UBA1989 | reverse complement strand
TGGAAAAGTCTGGCGGTAAGTCTGGTGACTGGAGTGCTCAATGATTACGTTGTTGTTTTTTGGCCGTTTGGGTGACTTTGCTGTGGGTGTTCCTGCAACCATGGAAGCCTCTACCCCGGCAGAGATTCGTACATTATTGGCGGCAGATTTCCCCGCGTTGGCAAAGGAACTCTCTGAACCTCAGGTATTAGTGTCTGTTAATAAGATGATTGTCGACTGGGACCAGCACCTGCTTAAGGGCAGTGAAGTGGCTTTTCTGCCGCCGGTCACCGGAGGCTAAACCACCTTGCATACTACTCGTATCCAAACCGATGACTTTGATCTGGCTCAGGAATATCAATTGCTGCGCGAGCTGTCGTCGACTGTGGGTGCGGTGGTTACCTTTACGGGGCTGGTGCGGGATTTTGAGGGGGAGGGTTCGATTGAGTCTTTGTCGCTTGAACATTATCCAGGCATGACAGAGACCTTATTAGAAGAGATTGTGGCTCAGGCGCAGGAGCG
>DDDD01000039.1:0-1227 GCA_002335945.1 Porticoccaceae bacterium UBA1989 | reverse complement strand
GATGCTTTTGAGGCGGCGCAGTTTTTAATGGACTATCTTAAGACTAAGGCTACGTTTTGGAAGAAGGTAAGCCAAGGCGGAGAGCAGCAGTGGATTGAGAGTAAGGGCTCGGATGCGGCGGCTGCGACTCGTTGGGATGCCGAGGAGTCCGAGTGATTAATGTAGACGCGGTAATTCTCGCTGCGGGTCGCTCCAGTAGAATGGGTTCGGTTAATAAGGTACAGGCAGTTCTAGCGGGTAGGTCATTGCTTAATCATGTGATTGACCGGCTGGCACCTCAGGTGGATCAGCTGGTGATTAATGGCGATGCTGGCACCTGTGGTGAATCAGACTATCCATTGGTTGAGGATGCGCTCGATGGTTTTCAGGGGCCTTTAATGGGGCTTTATAGTGCCCTAAGTAGTGCTAAGAGCAGTGACAAATTGGGGCAGGCGACATATCTGATGATGGTGCCCTGCGATGGGCCGTTTATTCCTAATAATTTGGTTGCCGAGCTTCATCAGCAGGTTCTGGAACAGGATGCCGATGTAGCCTGTATTCGTTACCAGGGTTTTGCCCAACCAACGTTTTCTCTTTGGCATAAGCGGGTTGCGCCTGCGGTGAAAGAGGCCTTGTTGGTGAAAAAATATGGTGGTTTTAAACCGCTGCTAGCAGACTTAAATGCGACGTACCTCGATTGGCCTGAGCAGTCTGTCAGTCCATTTTTTAACATTAATACAGTGGATGATTTGGCCGAGGCGGAGGGTTTGTTATGCCGTTAAATGACCAGCAATTTATGCGCTACAGCCGGCACCTGTTGATGGATGATATTGGCGAAGAAGGCCAGTTAACATTGCTCAATGCTCATGTATTAATTGTGGGTTTGGGCGGACTGGGCTGTCCGGTGAGTCTTTATTTAGCGGCGGCGGGCATTGGCTCTCTGTCGATCTGTGATCCAGATAGAGTGGAGCTGAGTAACCTACAGCGTCAGGTGTTATATAAGCCTGAAGACTGCGGTGATTTTAAGGTGGACTGTGCCAAGCGTGCACTGCAGGGGTTGAACCCTGAGATAAAGATTACGGCTAATAGTGCAGAGGTATCTGCTGAGGTTTTGGCCGGTGACTATGACCTGGTGGTGGATTGCACCGATAACTTGGCGGCACGTCATTTGATGAATCGCCATTGTGTGGCGCAGAAACTTGGTTTTGTGAGTGCTTCGGCGATTGGATGGGAAGGGCAGTTGGTTGC
>DDDD01000083.1 GCA_002335945.1 Porticoccaceae bacterium UBA1989 | reverse complement strand
TGAGTCATGCTTCATCTCTGAGCCGGTATCTAGATTTAGGGTACCTACTTGCTCAAAGTGCACTATCTTTCCATTTCTAGCGATAATTGTCTGAATGCCTGCGACTGTACCTTCGTCCACATACCGTTGCATGTGAGGTTTAATTTTGGCTAATCGCTCGCTAGACATGCCAACACGCTCAGGTTTAATAGTTCTTAAATCCTCACCATAAGCTAGTGGAAAAATGAGAATTAGAAGGATAAGCAAGACTCTTGAGAACATTATTTAGCAACCCTCTTTTTTAATTTTGTTAGTGGCTTTTAACGTTAAATCAAAGCCGCTTAAATAGTAACTGAATAAGTATGTTCGGCATAGCTAATCAAGCTTAGAAGGTTCTGAAAATGCCGTGCGGTGCGAGTGTATCTACGGTTACTACTTGTTTCACGATCAACTTTACGGCATTCTAATGTTAGATATAACCACTAACGGAGTGGGGAGTTTTTGATGGTTAAATATTTAGGATGGCAACGAATGCCTGTTTTTGTAGTGCACCTTATTTCAAGTGTCGCGCTATCACTTGCGATTACTCCCTCGGTAATGTCGGAGCAGTTGACAGAAATGCCCAATTCATCGTCTCCGGCAAATGCCCAGGTCTATTTTTTATCGCCAACGAATGGCCAAGTATTTAATGCCGCAGATTCCGAGAGTATCGCCGTTGAATTTGGCTTAAACGGCATGAAGGTATCTCCAGCAGGACCTGCGGTACCTGACTCAGGACACCATCATCTGCTGATTAACATGAATGAACTTCCAGATCTTACTAAGCCTTTACCCGCAAGCGATCAGGTGTTGCATTTTGGTAAGGGCCAGACAAGCACAAGGATTCAGTTGCCTCCAGGCTCCCATCGGTTACAGCTCGTTTTGGGTAATCATATCCACATTCCTCACAATCCTCCTGTGATGTCTAAGGTTATTGAAATAGAGATTAAATAGGCATCTCAATCTTGAGTGATCGGGCATAGTCATGGTGATCTACATGGTTTTGCTGTAATCTACTGATCTGAACAACGGCATGTTAAACGGAGTATGTATGGGTCTTGATAAAGGATTACAAGGAAGAAGAAATTTTATTAAGAAATTTGGTATTGCCACGGCGGGTGTATCAGCATCTGCACTTTTGGCAAACGGTGCCCAGCAGATTAAGCAGAGTGGCGATTTGGCTAAGGACGAGCTAGATCGATTATCTAAAGCCTATAGCGACTTAGATAAACGTACGCAGCTGATTATGCGTGGTATGTTTGTATTGCTGGGAATTGATGTTCTTCTGTTGGTTTAACAGGTCAGTGGTGCAAGTCAAACCCTTTTTGAGTAATCCGTGAATAATATTAACCGCTTTGTTGTCATCATCACCGTATTTATGACGCTCTCAGTCGTCGTCGTTGGCATATCACAGCAGGATAAAAACCCACTGCCAGATTTCTCCCAGTATCAGAATGTTAAAGCCAAAAAATCAGCCTTCTTTAATTATATTTTACCCCTCGTGCAGGCTCAGAATACAACCATAAAAAATCAACGGGAGCAGCTTGCTGAACTAAAGCATCTCTCCGAACAAGAATACAGTCGGTCTCATCGAAAGTTCATCTTGGACCTTGCCAATGAGTACCGCCTTAATTCTGAGTCAGCTACAAAAAAAGAGGTTGCAGAGCTATTACTTCGGGTCGATCAAGTGCCTGCCTCTTTAGCCTTGGCTCAAGCTGCTATGGAATCTGCTTGGGGAACGTCTCGATTTGCTGTGCAGGCGAACAATCTTTTTGGTCAGTGGTGCTATCAGAAGGGCTGTGGATTAGTACCATTGCGACGAAACGAAGGCAGTACTCATGAAGTCGCCAAATTCGACTCAGTAAGCGATGCAATAAAATCTTACTTGAAAAATATTAATACTCATCGTGCTTATCAGGACCTTCGCAACGATCGAGCCTCTCTTCGCTCCGCAGGAGAACCAATTACCGGGCACCAGTTGGCCGAAGGTCTGATTGATTACTCAGAGTTACGCGAGGCTTATGTGCATGAGATTCAAGCGGTCATTAGAATCAACAAACTAGGTCAGTACGACTAGCCTACTGAATAAACTAGCATTACTAATTTTGTTTCAGTAAATTTTGCAATTCACCACTCTCTATTAACGCCCGCATATCGCTCGATCCACCGATCAAGGTGCCATTAACAAACACCATTGGGAAAGTTGGCCAACCCGTCCACATCTTAAGCGCATTGCGTCGTCGCCACTCTTTAAAGTAATTACCGTATTCTAAATATGTATGGTCGACACCAATTTCATCGAGTGCTTTTCGCGCCCTTTTTGGCGCAGGGTTTTGAGCCATGCCCACTATCACCAAAGCATTTTCGTTAATAGCTTCCTGAACCTCGGTGACGATATCGGCATAGTTAGTTTCAATAACATTGAGTGCTTTGGGGTGTATCTTTGTTGCATCTAGTATCTGCCGAGCCATTGTTGATCCTTAAAATCTCATAATATACGGGTTGGAATAAAGGTTGATCCTTTATACCTCGATAGATATTGGTTGTCGATGTAATTTACTGTCAATCCAGATCGAATACCCTCACTATTGAGTTACGTTGCTATTTATACTTAAAATAGTTAATCAATAGATTAGGCTAGCCAATTTATGAGTACAGTCTCTAGAGTCGTTTTGGTCACTGCTGGTGGGTCTGGAATAGGATTTGCCATTGCTAAGTACTTTGTTAAGCAGGGTGATGAGGTCCATATATGTGATGTGGACCAATTTGCCATCGATAAAGCTCTGACTCAATTGCCGTCTATGACTGCAACCTGCGCCGAGCTGACCAAGGTAGATGAAGTTGATACTGTTTTTGATGACCTTCAAAAAACTCATGGTAAGTTAGATATTTTGGTCAATAACGTCGGTGTTGCTGGGCCAACTGCCGCTGTTGAAGATATTCTTCCGCAAGAATGGAATGACACTATC
>DDDD01000137.1:716-3980 GCA_002335945.1 Porticoccaceae bacterium UBA1989 | reverse complement strand
GCTAAAAGGACATCGCTATTGGTTAATCTTCACGCAGCGAGCTAGAACTGCAAGGCCAGCTTTGGCGTTCTGTCCGCTTTGAACAGGCCCCAATGCTTTTCTGGTTCGAGGGGGTCATCGGAGCCCTTCCAATTTTCATCAAAGGCTTCAAAAAAGTACACCAGTACCTGTTCGCGCTCAGCCCATTCCATAAGCTCTTGATAATATTGCTCTTGAAATTGTTCATTGACATTGTGGGGATCAATACCGAAGCCGTTAGCCTTGGTTGCCCAGCCAGCCTCAGTAATTATGACCTGTTTGTCAGGGTGGGCTTCAGCGACTGCATTGTAGTTTTCAATGGTGTAAGCGAGGCCGTCTTCAATACTCTTGTACTCCCACACCGGATAAGTATGAATCGCAATAACATCCAGTTCTTCAGCCAGAGGTTTCAGCTTGTCTAGCCATGGCACATAGTTTTCACAGAAAGTGATCGGTTGAGAGACATTTTTTTTCAGTAGTCTCGCGTATCTGACTAGGCTCTCAGTGGTTACCATATGATCAGTCCAGCTGACTGAGGCTTCATTGCCGAGAGACACTGAGCTGACAATATCAGCGTAGGCATTAGTCAGCTCAATTAATCGGTTGATCTGAACGAGATTGTGTTCCTTATTTGCCAGTAGCTGCTCAGGGGAGTAGACACCCCCCCAAGGGCACGCTTCATTGTTAACCTCTGCCGTAATATACGCGCCCAACATAACGTCGAAAGACATCCGTTCATTGCGAATCACTGCCAGCACCGTTTCCGAGTGCGCATCGCTGGCATACAAACGCAGAGACTGCCACTGACCTTGCAGTATAAGCAGATCCTGTTTGACTTGATCGTAAGTTGGGATATCTCCCGACTCGGGACTTTGACCGTCACGGTAACCTGAGTAACAGATGGCTTTACAGTAGGGCAGCGGCTTTTTGTTCATGATAGTTTCACTGTGTATTTAGGTTGTTCAACTTTATCCCATAGACCCCAGAAAGCGCCGACATCACCCTCAGCGCCGACCTTCCACGATTCATCGAAAGAAGAGAAATAGAAGATATCAATGTCATCCGTCTGAGCCCACTTCTGGGTGTTGAGGAAATAGCGAATCGCATTTTCTTCAGAGGGTTCCGCGCCGTGGAATTTTTCTCCCTGATTGGGCCAGCCAGTTTCGGTGATAATCACTTGTTTGCCCGCGGCAACTTTTTGGGTTCTGCGAAACATATCTTTCATATACAGCAGTGAGTACTCAATGGCACAGCCTTCCCAGAAGGGGTAGCAGTTAGCCAAAATTACATCACAGATTTCGGTAATTGCCGGGTGGTCTTCAAATTCGTAATAGGCGTCTACATAGCCAACAGGTGTGTCGGGTACGGCATCTTTAACCCGCTGAATATAAGCGAGCAGCTGCTCTTCAGTGAGATCTTTGCGGTACATTACCTCATTGCCAACCGCGGCAATATCCACATAGCCCTCTTTTGCCAGCTTAATTAGGGCTTCGATTTCCTGCTCGTTCTTTTCCAGGTCATCACCCAGCCAGGCGCCAACCAATGTTTTTATGCCCATCTCTCTGGCAACCATAGGAATCAACTCATTGCCCTGCAGGCATGAAAAAGATCGCACCCACTTTATACTTGGCTTGAGTATGGCCATTCTTCGCTGCACTTGCTCAAGGCTAAGCTCATCGCCGGGCTCCTGCCCCTCTTCGTAAGCGCTAAAGCCAATACCGTGCATCCCATTTTTTAGGTAGGCATTGAAATATTGGTGTAATTGATCACCGCTAATATTTGATGTATCCATCCCCATTAGGGAGTGAACTTTATCTTCACGCTTTGACATTGAGTAATTAAATCCTCTTTAACCTAGATCGAGCAGTTTGGATGGTGGTTATATTTTTCAAGTTAATGAAGCTTAAGACTGGCCGCCATGCTGATCTTCAGTCTGACTTAAATTGTTATTTTTATGGGATTAAATACTACGTCAGGGAAAATCAACTTACAATCAGAAATCCGGCCATTTTGTCCCCATATTTCAGCCTTCTAGCTGATTTGTAGGGCTCTGCAGTTGCGAATTTTTTGGTGTCACCTTAGGATACCGGCCGGTCATTAAAGGCTGCGCGCCCATTTACCACCGGGCTGGATAGTTCGCGAAATTGATAATAAAAAGTCTTTGCACTGGTTTTCATTCTGCAGAGAACACTAAAACACATCATTTAGGGTATTCATGAGTCAACGACAAATCCATATCGGTAAGCAAATCCTGCAGCAAAATCAAACGGACGTCAGTGGGCAGTATGTAACGATAGAAGGCGAAGACTTCTATCAGATCGCTAATTATGACCAGATGAAAGATTTCTTTATCAGTGTCGTCAGCGATTCTAATCACTGGATGTTTATCTCGACTCGCGGCGGCCTGTCGGCTGGCAGGATCGATGCGCAGAATGCGTTATTCCCTTATTACACCGACGACAAGATCAGTGACGCCTCGCCTTATACCGGCAGCCGCACTATTGCGTTAGTCACCAGTGGCGACAAAATCTCACTCTGGGAGCCGCTTTCTGAACAGCATGTGGGTGCTTACAGGATCACTCGCAACCTTTATAAGAATGTCTATGGTGACAAGTTGATCTTTGAAGAGATCAACCATGATCTAGGACTGACCTTTAGTTACGCATGGCGAACTTCCGATAAATTTGGTTTTGTCAAAACCTCCAAGCTTGTCAATAATAGTGATCAGGCTGTCTCCGTTGAGATTCTCGACGGTATTGAAAACCTTATTCCCTATGGCGTTGAATCCGATGTGCAGAACTCATTGAGCTGCCTTGTCGATGCCTATAAAAAGAACGAACTACAGGCAGATGTCGGTGTTGGCCTCTACAGCATGAGCTCAATTCTGGTCGACCGTGCAGAACCCAGTGAAGCACTGTCTGCGACGGCTGTTTGGTCTGTAGGCCTACCCAATTCGAAGAAGCTGGTCTCTTCAATTCAACTGGACCAATTCCGCAAGGGTTGTGCTGTTGAGCAGGAGACTGATGTTCGCGCTCGTCGCGGTGCTTATTTTGTCAATGATACGATCAATCTGGCTGCTCAAGCGAAACACAGCTGGAGTATTGTCGCTGATGTTAATCAAGGCCCAGCCGATGTTAGAGAGCTGATTGCCTTTGTTTGCGCCGACAATAATATTGCTGAGGATATCGAGAGCGATATAGCGCAGGGGTCGTTAAATCTTGCCCGTATCGTCGGTACCTCTGATGG
>DDDD01000137.1:0-634 GCA_002335945.1 Porticoccaceae bacterium UBA1989 | reverse complement strand
AATGTGCTGCATTCTTTGCCGATCTGGACGACAGCTTTCACTACAGTGACCTGATTGCAGCCGCAGAAAAACAGGGCGATGCCAGCTTGCAGCGCCTGTGTATGGAATATTTGCCTCTTTCCTTTAGCCGTCGTCACGGTGACCCATCGCGCCCCTGGAATAAGTTTGCCATTCAGGTAAAGAAAGGTGATGGCTCGCAGTTGCTTAACTATGAAGGCAACTGGCGCGATATTTTTCAGAACTGGGAAGCGCTGAGTCTGTCGATTCCAAACTATGTTGAGAGCATGATCTGTAAGTTTGTTAACGCAACGACAGCTGATGGCTACAACCCGTACCGTATTACCAAAGCCGGCATTGATTGGGAAAAGCCCGATCCAAGTGACCCTTGGGCCAATATTGGCTACTGGGGTGATCACCAGATTATTTATCTGTTGAAGTTCCTCGAGTTCTCCAACGATCATCACCCGGGCACACTGCGCGGTTTTTTAACCCGCGATCTATTCTGTTACGCCAATGTTCCCTACCAGATCAAAGGCTACCAAGAGCTGCTTAACGACCCGCACAACACCATTGATTTTGCTGAAGACGCAGAAGAGATTATCAGCCAGCGTGTTGAGAAAGTTGGTGCAGATGG
>DDDD01000080.1:1428-14210 GCA_002335945.1 Porticoccaceae bacterium UBA1989 | reverse complement strand
CTCGATGAAAATGAGTTTGACAATCCACTGGTTGCGAATATCGAACGTTCTCCAAATCGTCACGGATCCTTCGTTTTCGGTCCCCATCGCTGCATGGGCTCTAACCTTGCCCGCTTGGAAATGCGGGTAGCGCTGGAGGAGTGGCTCAAACGCATCCCCACCTTTTCGATGGAGCCAGGTGCAGAACCTGAATCCAACCTTGGGGCCGTGGTATCTCTCGCTAATCTTCCGCTTGTCTGGTAACTGACAAGCAATTTAATACCCCTAAACCCGGAATCGCATAAATCGGAGTAGATAGATGAGTAAGCAAACTGAAGAAACTGTAGCTAGAGGCTTTTTCGAGTCTGTGCAACGTGGTGATCTAGAGGACGCATTTTCCTTTACCACCGAAGATGTCACCTTCAGGCCAATCGGTTCTCATCCCGTCATTGGTAAAGAGTTTAAGGGCAAACAAGACATTCTGGAAAATTGCTGGATGGTTGTTTTCCAACATTTAACTGAAGATGGCGTACCAACCACAATGAAAGCTCTGGCTACAGGTGATGGCATCGCCTTTATTGAGTTCACCGGTGTCGGAACCGGTAGATCGGGTATGGAATACAAGAACGAATATGTCCATATTTATCGTTTTCGGGATGGCAAAATCTGCGATATCACCGAATACCTCGACACTGAATTAGTGTCAGCCTTATTGTCCCAATAAGGGCTGTCCCAGTAAAAAAAGAAAAATAAGAGAAGGTTTCGGCGGTGATTCCGCTAAATAACTCGCCATTGAAACCGAATTTCTCCCTGGCTTAGTATTCACTTACTAAGCATTCACTTAATACTAAGGGAATTGTTTCCATGACAGCAGATACTGATAAAAATGCAAACCCTGAAGACGTAGTGAGAGGCTATTACGCAAGCATATCGGCAGGTCACTTTGCCGAAGCAGCTGACCGATTATCCCCCGATTCAACCAGTTGGATTATCGGTGAAGGTCAGTGGCCCCTTGGCGGTTACCACGACCTTGAAAGTCTAAAAAAAATACACACCACCGTAACAGAGCGCTTCCCCCAGGGCCTTAAGGTCACCATCAAGGCCCTGACGGTTGAGGGTGATCGTGTCGCCGTTGAAGCAGAGTCTTATGGCCAACGCTGTGATGGCCGCATTTATAACAACCAGTATCACTACCTGCTCATAGTCAGGGATGGGGTAATTTGTGAGCGTCGAGAGTATATGGACACTATTCATGCCAATGACCTTCTCTGCGGCCCACTCACTCAAACCAATTTATAAATAAAATTTATATATTCGCAAGAGGAATGGCGTACACCAACTGGTAAACCACCTCTCTAAACAAAACTGGAGCAAAGAATCCATGAAGAAAAAAATAACACGTAGGGATTTTTTAAACGGCGCGGCGATTGCAATCGCCGCCGGCGGCAGCCTATCCCCCAGAAGCATTCTGGCAATGGGTAAAGATAACGCAGCCCCCGGCGCAACCATCGCTGGGCCAGCTGGAATAGGAAAAGACTACTACCCGCCAACGTTAACCGGTATTCGCGGCAGCCACAACGGTTCTTTTGAAGTAGCCCATCAACTCGCATGGGCGGGCCAAAAACCCGACCATTACCAGCCACTCGATGAAGAGTATGACCTAGTCATCGTCGGTGGTGGCATTAGCGGCCTCGCTGCCGCCTACTTCTACCGTCAACAAAACGGTAATGATAAAAAGGTTTTAATTTTAGATAACCACGATGACTTTGGCGGCCACGCCAAACGCAACGAGTTTCAACTCGGAGATCGTACACTGTTAAGCTATGGCGGCAGCTTCTGTCTTCAGGCTAACGTTTTCAGCGATACCGTAAACCGCGTGATGGACGAGCTAGGTGTCGATTTAGAGAAACTCAACGCGGCACGCGAGCCTGGTTATATGCTGTCGGAATTAAACACAGACGCAGAATCCGGGTACTTCCTCAATAAAAAACATTTCGGCCAGAATAAAATGATACGAGGAAGCTGGTGGCATGCTTGGGAGGGCAATGAAGAAGCCCTCAAACTGCTAGACTCGTTAGATCTACCCGATGAACAACATCAACGTTTGCGAGATCTGATTACAGGTGAGAAAGATCTGCTCAATGATCTCTCTGTATTAGAAACCAAAGACTACATCGCCTCTACCTCTTACGAGGAATTTCTGACTACCAAAGCGGGTCTCACGCCGGAAACGATTAGGCTGTTCGAGCCCTTTATCCAAATGGCTATGGGCGTAAGCATTGAGTCGACCTCCGTCGAAATGGCCTGTTTGCTCGGCTACCCGGGTGCAAACAGCGTGGGTTACGTCGGCAAGCTAGCCAACAAACTATTAAATTACGCCAAAGATGATATTCACTTTCCGACATTCCCCGATGGCAACGCCTCGATTGCTCGCCTTCTGGTCCGTAAGCTGATTCCAGAAGTCGCCCCCGGCAACAGCATGGAAGATATTATCGATGCCCGTTTTGACTATAGCCAACTCGATCGCGGCGACTCACCTGTGCGCATTCGCCTGAACAGCACCGCCGTCAATGTTAAAAACGTGGATGGTGGTGTTGAAGTGGCTTACGTACAAAATGACAAACCGTACACACTAAAAGGCAAGCACAGCATCTTGGCCTGTTACAACGGTCTTATCCCGCACCTATGCCCAGAGCTACCGGCAGCACAAAAAGAAAACCTGAAGTACGGTGTAAAGATACCGCTCGTATTCACCAATGTGCTACTGCGCAGCGGCGCAGCAGTGAATGCCTCGGGGCCCGTTCAATACCACTGCCCTGGCAGTTACTTCTGTGTGGTTACCAAGGCACCGCCAGTCAACCTTGGCAGTTATCGCGACAACAGCAAAGGCGATAACCCTATGGTGCTGTGGATGTGCCATCTACCATCGCCCCGCAATAACGGCAAGCAGAACTCTCGCGACCTTTATCGCTTAGGTCGTCATAGCCTTTATCGCACGTCATTTGCCACCTATGAAAAAGAAGTCAAAGACCAGTTGACGGAAATGTTTGCTGCCAACGGTTTTGATGCCGAGCGCGATATTGAAGCGATTACCGTCAACCGCTGGTCCCACGGTTATGCCTACGAATACAACAGCCTGTATGACCCTGAATGGGAAGAAGGACAAGCCCCCCATGAATTGGGCCGGGCACCCATAGGCCGTATCAGCATCGCCAATTCTGATTCCGAAGCTGACGCATACCTACATTCAGCGATTGATGCCGCCGCGCGAGCGATTAGCGAGATCAAACAAGCTTAATACCACAAACAAATAAACGCTTTCTTTAACAAAGGAAATAACATTATGAAAAAACTTGCTCCCGAAATCGTATCGCTGTATCCCGAAGCGATGAAGAGGGAAGCGCTTGACTCCATTCCGCCCTTCCCCAGGGATGATCAATGAGTATCCGTTCTAAGATTATTGCCATTACTGGCGGAAGCCAGGGCTTGGGTAAAGCTATGGCCAGAGCCTTGTGTTCCGAGGGAGCCCGTGTCGCCATTATCGGGCGCGATGCAAAAAAATTATTACAGGTGAGCCGTGATATTACAGGAGATATATCAACCTTCCCCTGCGATATTGGCGACCCAAAAGCCGTCCAAGAAACGTTTAACGCAATAAACACAGAATTAGGCGGACTCGATGTATTGATCAACAATGCTGCCATTTATCCTCCCTTCAAGCTGGAAAACGGCTCAGATGATCAGATCAGATCTGTTATCGAAACGAACATTCTCGGCACCCTATACCCCTGCCGAGAAGCCATACCGCTACTGAAGAAAAGCCGGGGCGACATTATCAATATTTCATCTGAGGCGGTCAGCCTGTTCCCTCCCTTGCTGAGCGTATACGCAGCCTCAAAAGCGGCGGTAGAAACATTATCAAAAAGCCTCAGGTTGGAGCTGGCCCAGCAGGGTATTCGTGTAGCCACTCTGCGAGTCGGCCACATGAAGCGTATCGATCAATCAGCACTTGATCCGGAAATTATGGCCGAAATGCTTAAAGCTTTTGAGGAATCGGGATTCGCAGCCCAAACCGGCGAAGGGATGGAAGAGTCAACTGTAGTCAATACACTTATGCAGATGCTCAAGCTTCCCGCCGATGCCAATATCGATTTTCTGGAGGTCCGATCCAGACGGTAATCCTGCTTGGCCTAAAGAGTTTCAACTTAAAACTCTAAAATATTTTGCAGTACTGAAAAACGGATAAACAAACAAAAAATAAAACCGCATATTTCTATTAAGCACCATAACAAAAGGCGATCACCAATGACCGATCAACTCTCGCTTCAAACACTAATAGATAGAGCAACTATATCCGACCAGGTTTATCGATACACAAAGGGACTCGATACACGCGACTGGGAACTGGTCGCCTCCGTATTCACTGACCCTTTCCATCTGGTCGCAGAAATGCTTGACGTCGATCGCACAGTGACACCTAAGGAGTACCTAGCGCTCGGGCCGCAGACGTTTCTCCCCGGATTCGATGCGACGGCACACATAAATACCAACCAGCTGATTACCCTTGACGGCGACCATGCACATATCGAGACCAAAATGTACGCCTGCCACTACATCAACAAGAGCGAGGCCGGTCAAGCCGGCGAGTTATCGGCGCAGGACGCCCTCACTCACTGCAATATGCAAATGCATTGGGAGGGCTGGTTGACACGTCAATCAGACGGGAACTGGCTTTTCCACAAGTTTCGCATGGGTGTGGCCGCCAGCGAGGGCGATATGAACGCGATGCGGGCTTCCCTGTCTCGCGACAAGCGTTGAAGCAGTTCTTCAATCCATGAGAGCCTCATTTCAAGGAGTCAGTTTCCGCAGATGACCAAAAGAGTGATATCCGTACTGGGAGCCACTGGTGCACAGGGTGGTGGCGTCGTCCGAGCACTACTGAAGCAGGATGATTGGCAGGTTCGTGCTGTCACCCGAAATGCCGGCAGTAAGGCTGCGCTGAAACTGGCAGAGCTGGGCTGTGACGTTGCAGAAGCCGATCTGAATGCCCCTGCCACCCTGTTCGAGGCACTGCAGGGGTCCTACGGCCTTTTTGCAGTGACCAATTTCTGGGATCGCGCCACTCGAATGGGCGAGTTCGAGCAGGGCAGGAACCTTGTCCGTGCAGCAAAGGAAGCGGACATCGAGCACTTCATCTGGTCAACCTTGCCGGACTACCAAGCTCTATCAGGGGGCAAATGCACGGTTCCTCATTTCACCAGCAAAGCCCGGGTTGATAACGAGGTGAAAACGGCTGGATTCCGCCATCATACGTTTGTAGAAGCGCCCTTCTATTTCCAGAACTTTCTTACCATCCATGCGCCGAGAAAAACTCCCGATGGGCGCGAGTTGTGGCGTTATCCTACCGATAAAGACAAGTGTCGCTTCCCCTGTGGCGATATAGGCGAGCTGGGCAAGATTGTTGCTGCGGCACTCAATCAGCCTGAAAAAGCCGGTGACGGACAGCATCTTGCACTAGCCAGTGATTATGTCTGCTGGCAGGACTTAGTCGACATATTAAATGCCCAAGGTCATCGCCTCGAGTATGAGCAGGTTTCTGCCGAGGTATACGATAGCTTTTTCCCCAGTGCCAAAGAGTTTCGCAACATGATGAGCTTCTGGGAAGAAAACCACTATTTCGGGCCCCGGGGTGACGAAAAAATAGCCTTAGCCAATGCGCTGGTTGCGGAAGGTTTTACCCGTTTTGAAGACTGGGCAAGCCTTCATATGCGACCCAGCTAATTACTTCATTTATTCAAATTATGGAAAACATTATGGGCATACCTTCTCATTCTGAATTTAAACAGGGCTGGACACTGCTCTTAATAACTCTGATCGGCACCACCACCTCAGCCAGCTATATCCCGCTGTACAGTTTTGGTCCCCTGGCCCAGGATTTAAGTACGGCGCTCAATGTTTCCCTGTCAGATATACAGAAAATAATCACCTTCAATTTTGTCGGTATTGCCATCGGCTCCCAGTTGGCCGGCTGGCTGGTCGAGCGCTATAACCCACGACATATCATTCTCTGCTCACTGCTGTTTTATGCAGCAAGCTATACCTTGCTCGGCACCGTCGAGCTCTCCACCACTATCGTGTATCTGCTGTATTTTTTGATCCCCATCGTCGGTTGCGGTGCACTAATTGTGTCTTGGACCCATCTGGTCTGTCAGCGTTTTGAAAAACAGCGCGGCCTTGCCCTGGCCATCACCCTATCCGGCTCCGGCGTCGCCAGCACTCTGGCCCCGTTGCTACTCTCCATGGTCGTCGGCACCGAGCACTGGCAACAGGGGTTTTATATACTCGCTGCCCTACCAGCACTCACTCTGGTTATTTGTTTCTTTGCCCTGCCCAAACCGTCAAAGCGCAAGCCAGTGACAGACAAGCATCGCCCTCGAGAAACGAGCCATCTCGCCCCCGGAATCTCTTATCTACAAGCCCTTAAGACCCGACACCTGTGGACGATGTTAGCGTCCTTTACCCTGGTGGCTTTTGTGATCGTCACCATGATCACCAACACCGTACCTATACTGGTGCACAAGGGACTAAACCAGAGTCAAGCAACTATGCTGTTCAGTGTTTTTGGTGTATCACTGATCATCGGACGTTTAAGTAGCGGTTATTTTTTGGATAGATACTCGGGGCCAGTGGTAGCCTTTATCGCGCTTCTACTGCCTACATTGGGCTGCCTGATCTTTTATCTTACATCGACCAACACCGGTCTTATGGTGTTAGCCATAGGGTTGGTGGGTGCTGCTGCCGGAGCAGAGTTTGATATCCTGGCTTATCTAGTTTCCCGCTACTTTGGCTTACGGGCTTATGCCAAAATTTTTGGTGCGCTGTCAGGTACCATCACACTGGGTAGCGGCATGTCTCCCTTTATTTACGGCCCCATTCTAGACTCAGCAGGTGGCTACAGTACGCTATTACTGGTTTGCGCCATCGCTGCTGCCATCGGTTCGTCCCTAATGCTCAGTCTCGGTGCCTATCCACAATTGTCACAACTGAAAACTGTTAGCTAAGGAAATCAAAAATGGATTTAAAGCTTACCAAAAAATCCGTCGTCATTACCGGCGGGGCTTCCAATATCGGTCGCGCTATTGCTTTAAAATTGGCAGAAGAAGGCGCCTACATCACTGTTGGCGATATAGACATTCACACAGCAGATCAAGTTGTACGACTGGCTGTAGATAAAGGTGCTGCAGGTGCCCAGACGGTCCACACGGATGTTACGGTCACAACCAGCGTTGAAAATCTCTTTGCCCAAGCCAAGGCCATATATGGCAAGGTTGATATTTTTATCAACAGCGTTGGCTGGGATAAACCCATGCCTTTTATCGAAACCGATCCCGAGCTTTGGCAGCAAATTGTTCAACTAAATTTTTTCAGTTTGCTCAATGGCTGCAAAACAGCCTTGGAGTATATGGTTCCAAATTTGGGCGGAGCTATTATTGCAATAAGTTCCGAGGCCAGCCGGCAAGGTGAGCCTAACGAGGCGATATACAGCAGTATGAAGGCAGCCACTAACAGTCTGATGAAGACTCTAGCCAGAGAAAACGGCCGTTACCATATTCGCTGCAACGCTGTTTGCCCGGGCCTAACTTTTCCTGAAGAGGGCACGATGAGCTCTAGCAGTATGTGGCTTGAAAACGCTCATATGGTAGCTGATGGCAAGTTGGAGCAATCAGCCAGAAAACTGCCCTTAAGGAAGTTAGGCCGGGCCGAAGACATCGCAAACACAGTGGTATTTCTCGCATCGGATAAATGTGCCGGACATATTACCGGGCAAGCAGTGAGCGTCAGCGGCGGGTACAGCATGATGGGCTAATGATCCTCACAAACAAGTGCTGCAAAAGCAGCCTCAGCCTACACTGCAAGATAAAGTACAACAAACCATAAGCTACTAACTAAGGAGTTTAATCATGTATTTTACCGACAAGACAGTTGTAATTACTGGCGCAGGCGCCGGAATCGGTCGGGCAATCGCTGAAGCCTTTGCGGCCGAAGGTGCTTATGTCATTGTCACCGATATTGATCTCGAAGGAATAGAGGAAACCGCTAAGATAATACATTCAACAGGAGGCAAAGCTATCGCGATCAAAACCAACGTCACCGACGAAGCCGCCGTGAGCGAAATGGTGACAAAGACCCTTGAAGCCACGGGGCGTATTGATGTTCTGATCAACAATGCAGGTCTACACCTGGGTGATTACGACTTGTGCACAGACCTCGCCGTAGCCGAATGGCGGAAAATTATTGACGTCAACCTGATTGGCGCCCTGATCTGCGCCAAAGCCTGTCGCGCAGCCCTTGCACAACAGCCTGAAAGCATCATCATCAATCAATCTTCAATGGCCGCACATATTGGTCTTGGCGCTTATGCAGTCTCCAAAGCAGCACTGGACAGCCTCACTCAGATGCTGGCTAAAGACCTTTCTCCAGCGGGTACTCGGGTTATGGGCATTGCTCCAGGATTGGTCAACAGCCCTACAGCACTGAAAAAGATGCCCAGGGAATTAACGGAAAGGGTTATCGCCATGCAACTGGTTAAACGTAGCGGATTAATGCAGGACTTGGTGAACACAGCCTTATTTCTCGCTTCCGATAAATCCAGTTTTATGAGCGGGCAAACCGTTCTCGTCGATGGCGGGGCTGTTGCCGCTGCAGGTGTATAGGTAGTCTCTTCACATGGCTGTACTGTGCGTTGCTGAAATAGTCAGCCTCATAAAAGGCGACTAATTATGCTGACGCTTGCGAACTGTTGGTACCATTGATCGAGCTTATGCCCGCGCAACACGTGGTGCGCAAGCATTCTATGGCGCCAAGTTGAAATATAACTTTTAAGCAATAGCCATTAAACGCTATAGTTTTGATTGGAGGGGCTGGCTGGTACAGCCCCTTTCTCAATGTCATTCAAAAACAATGCATGTAACTATATTGAGAATTTAGCTTGCAACAAAATCCTGCTTGCCAAAAATAGAAAAGCTTTGTTTTTCAATTTTCCACTTGCCTTCAACTTTCACCAGGCTCCAGTTGTAATTGACAGTGAAAGTATTCTTCTTAAACATTGTCAACATCTTCAATCGCGCGGTTGCCTGAGTATCACTAATCAGGTCAGAATAAAAACCTGTAGCATGATGCCCCAAACAAGCGGGCGCTGATAAGAAAAACTCTCTGATCTCGCCGTGCCCATGAAAGGATTTTCCGTAAACAGCGGTGGCATCAACCTCAGCATCTTCAGTGAACAGCTCCAATGCGGCATCCCAATCCTGTGCATCGCAAGCATCACAATAACGCGCTCCCATCTCGTTCAAGGTGATTTTCGCTATTAATTCTTCACTCATAACCTTTCCTCTTTTCCATATCAAACAATACGTATTTATACATCTAAAAAATTAGTTGGACGTCTTTCTTTTAAAGCACGCAAACCCTCTTTGAAATCGGGCTTGGTCAAAGCTGTATTCATATCTTCCACAGAGCGGGTATAGGCATCAGAATAATTGCCCTCGGCATCAAAATTGATCTGCCGTTTCATACATGCCATGGAGAAACCGGAACTTTCCTTGGCCAGCTTTTTCGCATATTCGAGCGTCTTGTTCAGCAGCTCTTCAGGCTCATGCAACTTTTGTAACCAACCCAGACGCAGTGCTTCCTGGCCATCGATTCTATCGCCATCCAATAGAATCTGTAGCGCATTGGCTCGCCCCATCATACGAGGCAACAACCAACCCAGACCGTACTCTGCCGGTAAGCCTAAGCGCGCGAAGGAGCTTTTAATCTTGTTATTGGTCGCACCGAAGCGAAAATCGGCATAACTGGCGACGAGAAACCCCACCCCGGCACAGGCACCATTAACGGCAGCGATAATAGGTGTAGAAATGCTTAAGGGATAAGCGTGATTGCGCTGGAAAGACTCCGGTGTGCCCTCTGGATAAGGCGGCAATTCAAGTTTGGCTTTCTGATAATTCCCTCCAGACTCTTCTATAGTCTTCAGGTCTTGGGAATCCGCACCAACACAAAAGTCCTTCCCTCCCCCGGTCACCACCACCACGCGAACATCAGTATCGGTGTGTGCATGGTGCAGCGCCCAACGATATTCCACCGACATCCTTCCACCCCAGGCATTACGTCTCTCGAGGTTATCTAATGTCACCAGTGCAACACCGTCGTTAACCGTATAAATGATTTTTTCAAAATCAGTCGGATTCATTATTTCACTCTATCTAAAATATCAACATGATACGTATATTTAGCTCACCTTTAGCCTTATGAGTTTGCTAACCAGGTAGGTACCTTTTCAGTGTCATTCATACAGGCCAACGCAGTGGCGATCAGCTTTTCATTCCAGCAACGCGAGCTGCCCACTTTAAGCGCCAAATCTCTCGACCGTTTCAGATAGAGGTGACAGTCGACTTCCCAGGTATAACCCATTCCGCCGTGGAGGTGGAGCCCCTCTCTGGCGGCAAACTCGAAACAGTTGGTGGCACTGATACGCGCAGCAGCGGCTGCCAGCGGCAGTTCCTCACTGCCCGAGGCCAATGCCCAGGCACCGTAGTAAGCATTGGATCGCGCCAATTCATTTTGCGCGTACATTCTGGCAAGCTTGTGTTTAACAGCTTGATAAGAACCTACTTGGCGGCTGAAAGTTTTTCGCTCCTTTACATACTCAACCGCTAACTCCTGGCACCTTTGTGCACCACCCACCTGTTCGAAGGCATACAGTATCGCGGCTCTGTTCAACACATTATCGAGCGCTTCTTGTGCATCCTCACATTTACCTAACAACAGGGCTGGATGGCGATCAAAACTCAATTGTGCGTTTCGCTGCGATGGGTCTACCGACATTAATGGCTTACGCTGCAGAGTATTTTCACACAGTTCAANNACAGTCTCACCCTCAGTATTGCGGGCTGTTACCACCGCGATATCAGCCAACATACCGTGGGAAACCGGACGTTTTACACCCGTGATGAAGCCGTTATCGAAAACAACTGCATCACTCCCATCCTGATTTGACAGGCTAACGCTCGATTCAGACCAAGCCCCTTTTTCAGACCAAGCCATAGTGCCAATCAATTCTCCCGAGGCAATAGCAGGAAGGTATTGCTGCTTTTGCTCTTCTGAACCGTATTGCACGATGGCCTCAGCTGCCAGATAAATACTGGACGAAAACGGAACAGGAGCAACCACTCGACCCAGCTCCTCGGCAATAACACAGAGTTCCAGGTAACCCATACCCAAGCCACCGTACTCCTCTGGAATGGCAACGCCGAGCCAACCCAGCTCGACGATCTCCTGCCATAGTGGACTAATTTCAGTGGCATCGCTGTCCAGATAGGTTCTTACCATATCCATCGAGCAGCGGTCAGATAAAAAACGACGAGCATCATTTTTTATAAAATATTGATCTTCATCAAAATCGAAATTCATCGCAATTTAATCCTGAAAGCTCTGTAGCTAAACTCTTTAATTAAAACCTGCAGTTAAAACGTATCGTTACTCAGCGCACCTCATGGGGTATTTTTTTTGCTACACCTCGATCCACCTGCCCATCCGATAAGTTATTCACCTGTATGTAAAGCATGGCACGATCCTTCGCCGCCGACAGCCCATAATCCAATGATTGCCAGACCGCCTTGACCGTACCCTGGGTTGCCAGCGTGGGTTTAGTTGCAACTTTTGCGGCCAACCCTCTGGCTCGGCTCCATAACTCTTCACGGGTCTCAAGTACTTCACTGACTAATCCAATGCGTAGTGCGGTAGCCGATGACATACGTTCGTCATTGCCTAACAAGTTCATTCGCATCACTTCGCCGTAGGCAATTCGACGACTGAGGCCAATAGGCTCACAGGCACTCACCATGCCGAAGCTGACATGGGGGTCAAAAAACTCCGCATCTTCAGAACATATCACAATGTCTGACTCATTGAGCCAGTAGTAAGCACCACCGCAACACAGGCCGTGCACAGCGCAGATAATGGGTTTCCACATGTCGTTTTCCTTGGGACCGATTTTTTTACCGGGATCCCACTGTGACCACACCACACCTTCTCGCCAGATTGAATCGGTTTCCTTAATATCCTTTCCAGTCGAGAACGCTCTACCATCAGCCGCCTGTACCACAACGGCGTGCACATGATCATCGGTCTTAATCAATTCCCAGACGGCAGCCATTTCCTCAACCATTTGGCTGTTGAAGGAATTCATTGCGTCGGGACGATTGATAGTCACTGTTGCAACATGATCATCATGGGTTTCATAGCTAATTGTTTCGAACCTATTTTTAGACATAGTTGCCTCGTTTCTCTCGGAACATGTTATTGGCTTGCTGTTAACTTTCAAATAACCGTTTTACTTCAGCCTGACTCACCTTCATGGACGGTGTGCGCGGTAACTGATCAACAACAGCAATCCGAACCGGCACAAAATAGCTGGTCATATTCTCTTTAGCCCAAGCCCTCAGAGACTCTTCACTAATCGCAGCAGTATTGTCGATAAGCTCCACCGCCGCAACGGGCACCTGCCCCAGTCGGGCATCATCAATGCCCACTACAACGGCTTCTTTAACCAGTTCATTTTTTTCGAGAATCCCTGCCACTTCAGTGGGAATAATTTTGAACCCACCGCGATTAATCGCCGAGTCGGCCCTACCACGCAGCCAGATAAAATCATCCGCATCAATATCGGCCAAATCAGTAGTAGCAACCCAGCTATCACCTTCCATCATCTGGCTGGACCTGACCTGCAAAATACCTGTTTCACC
>DDDD01000080.1:0-1368 GCA_002335945.1 Porticoccaceae bacterium UBA1989 | reverse complement strand
GGCATGGTCCAGCCGCAGACAGCGCCAGAAAACTCCGTTGCACCGTAAGTAGGTAGAATAGGTACGCTAAAACGCTGCTCAAAAGTCGCCTGGGTCTCTGCAGGAAGCGGCGCTGTTCCTGAACGAATACAAATTAAGCTTGCCAGCTTCTCACTAGCGAGATCAGACTCAAGCACCATATTAATCATTGCCGGTACCAGAGAGCACACCCTAATCTGATATTGCTCAACGGCTGTAGCCCACTTTTGGACATCAAACTTCTCCAGCAGGCTGATTGGCCGCGCTTCCAGTAAAGAATTAACAACCCAGAAAAGCCCGCCAATATGCACCAGAGGCTGAGTGATTAATGCCGGCTTAGTTTTAACTTTAGACTTTTCCGTTGATATTACCCCGGCAGGAATATTGTTATATGCCGCACTCAAGTTGGAAGCACCGATGGGAATCCGCTTAGGCTTGCCAGTAGTACCACTACTCTGAATGAGGACGGCCACTCCCGGTCTCAAACGGCTAAACCGCGACGCGGTTATTTGGCTCTCTGGGTTGCGCACCAGAATATGATCTTTACTGCGTGATCCATCAAGACTAATAGCCAGTGCATTATTTTCATCGACGTAACTCTGTAAAGCAGTTGATTGCCAGTCTGCTTCACTGGCAACGACAACCGCCGCATCCAAATCCTGTAAATCAGCAACCACTTTATTCTGTGCCGAAAATGGATTGATAGGCGTCACACAGCGACCACTGCAGATCACCGCGCAAAAGGCCGCCACCTGATGGGGTTTGTTACGGCACAGCAGCGCCACTTCAGCATCTTTAGGCACGCCATGGGCATCCAGTATCCCTTCAATCTTTTCAACAGTCTCGGCAACAAAAGCCCAGTCATACCACTGCCCATCCAGCTCTATGGCATTGGATTGAGGACTGATCGCACAGCTGGCTCGCATTATGCGGCCTATATCATTTTGGTCTAAATCATTCATATCTAAATCAGTGTCACTCATATACAACTCTCACTACTTAAATCGGTTACAGGTCTTTAAAAGCCTTGCCCTTGTCTAGACGTGGTTCGCTCGGTAGACCCAGCGTTCTTTCACCGATAATATTCATCAATATTTCGTCTGCACCACCGGCAATACGCAGACCGGGGGCCCACAAATAGGCATCAAATAATTCCTGCATTAAGGGATGGGTTTCTGCATCCACAACAGCGCCATTTTCTTCAAACAACTCCATCGTATAGGCACTGAGTTCCTGATTTAACTGACAGGACATCAATTTAAGAATGGATGCCTCACTGCCCAGATCCTTACCCTGTGCCAGTACAGTTAACATCCGTGACATGAAATGTTCCTGTGCACATTTGTTCAC
>DDDD01000117.1:4653-10707 GCA_002335945.1 Porticoccaceae bacterium UBA1989 | reverse complement strand
TCAAGCAGCGCCATGCGCACTTCGCGCAATGTTTCTTCTATATTGGCTTCACTGAGACTGGCTTTACCAGAGATTTTCTTAAGGCTCTGGGAGAGGCGATCACTTAAATTTTCAAACATGGCCATGCTGTTAACTTCCGGCGGTTCATTTTAGGGCGGCATTATAGCAATAATTTTGCCCTGCTCTTCACCCTGTGTCTTGAATATGCCACACTCATTGAAATTAATTAGCGAATTTATCAGATGACAGGCTCCATACTGGGTTTTGCTGCAATTGCTGCGTACATGATTGGGTTGGTTTACCACCTTATGCAGCTGCGCAAAGACCCCCACTTTAATCCAATCTCATTACAGACGATCACTGGCATCGGTATCTGTCTGCATGGGCTGGCAATAGCCGGGCTGTTATTGGTTGAAGGTGGTCTGGATCTAAGCCTATTCAAGATACTTGCTCTGCTGGCACTGGTGATCAATGTCTTAGTGTTCGTCAGCGGCCTTAAAAAGCCACTACACAGTCTATACCTGGTCCTATTGCCGCTCTCCGCTCTGTGCCTACTGGCGGCGCTAGTTAGCCCCAGCAGTAAGCCTCCTGCACTCATGTCTGGCCCTATGCAGGCCCATGTACTTATTTCTATTCTCGCCTACAGCCTACTGGCCATCGCCGCATTGCAGGCGCTACTGGCTGGTTACCAAGACTGGCAACTCAAACATAAGCACCAGAATATTCTGATGCGCACCCTGCCCCCTGTTCAAACCATGGAGACACTGTTGTTTGAGTTGATTTGGGCTGGAGAAATATTGCTGACGCTGTCATTAATCAGCGGCTTTCTGTTCTTTGATGACCTATTTGCTCAGCAGCTTGTGCACAAGGTGACCTTTAGTATTGTGGCCTGGGCTGTCTATGCCATCCTTCTATGGGGTCGTCATAATCGTGGCTGGCGGGGCAACAAGGCCATTCGCTGGACCTGGGCGGGTTTTATCGCGATTTTGGTTGGCTATATTGGCAGTAAGATCGTCTTAGAATTTATTCTCACCCAGTAAAAACTCCTGTTGCTAAAGCGCGCAAACTACTTCAACATATTCTGCCGAAACTATAGAGGTTCCTATCCTTGGACGGTTCCCACCCCTGGGTGTTGTGGTTAACACTCCTAGCACTACTTGCTGTATCCGCTTTTTTCTCTGGCTCCGAAACCGGCATGATGTCATTAAACCGATATCGGCTTCGTCACCAACGTAAAAAAAGTGCTGGCGCGCGCAGAGCTGCCAAGCTGCTTGCCATGCCGGATCGCCTTATTGGTCTTATTCTGATTGGCAATAACGCCGTCAATATTTTCGCGGCAATTATCGCCAATATGCTGGCCATTATTTATGTCGGTGAAGCCGCTGCTCCCTGGGTAGCCACAGCCTCATTGACCATCGCCGTACTGGTATTCTCTGAAGTCACCCCAAAAACCATTGCCGCACAGAATCCCGAATGGTTTGCCTTTAAAGCCAGCCATATTTTAAAACCCATGCTGCAACTGCTAACACCGCTGGTGTGGGCGGTTAACAGCCTGACCAACGCGCTTATCTCTCTGCTGGGCTTTGACCCCAAGAAAGATCGCGATGATGCATTGGATAATGAAGAGCTAAAGTCTCTGGTAGATATCTCTGGGCACAAGCTNNGTCGAAGACATCATGATTCCCCGCAATGAAGTGAAGGGTCTGGATCTGGAAGACAGCATTGATGATCTATTGAGTAATATTCTGTCCTCTGAATATACCCGACAGCCACTCTACGAAGGCGACATTAACAATATCGTTGGTATCTTCCACGCCCGTAAAGCCAATCATTTACTGCGCTCTGAGACAGTCACCACCAACGCGATTAAGCGCTTTGCCGAAGAAGCCTACTTTATTCCTGAGAGCACAACCCTAACCACACAGCTGCTGAATTTTAAAAAGACCCGCAAACGTTTTGCCGTGGTAGTAGATGAATACGGGGAAGTGCAGGGTCTGGTAACGCTAGAAGATATTCTTGAGGAAATTGTCGGCGACTTTACCACCAACACCGCAGACGATATTGAAGAAGTAATCGCACGAGACGATGGCAGTTATGTGATTGATGGCGCAGCCACCATCCGAGAAATTAATAAGGCAACTGGCTGGGAACTGCCGACGGATGGCCCTAAAACATTAAATGGTCTTGCACTCGAGCAGCTCCAGAGTATTCCAGATGGCAATGTAAGCTTTACAGTTGCGGGTTATCGATTCGAGACGGAAGAGATCAACGGCACCATGATCAAAAAACTTGCAGTGATTAGTCTCCGACCTAAGAAGGTACCTGAGGAATAAGACACTCTTTTATACTCTCCAACACCCTAGCCAGTCTTACGCAGAGGGCCTGCAACAAACGTCAAAGGAAATGACACATGAAAGTATCTGTTTACATTGCAACCAGCTTAGATGGATTTATCGCCAGAAAAGAAGGTGAGCTGGACTGGCTGCCTGGCAGCGATGGTGAGCCAGTGTTCGACAGCGAAGGAGATGACTTTGGTTACAGTGCATTTATGGCATCAGTTGACGCATTGGTCATGGGCCGCAACACTTTTGAAACCGTACTGTCATTCGGAGAATGGCCCTACGAAAAACGCGTCATTGTGCTAAGCCGCTCCTTGCAACAACTGCCTGATAATTTGCCAAATACCGTAGAACTCAGATGCTGTGACCCACAGGAAATAACTGATGAACTCAGGGAGTCCGGAGTAAGCGGGCTATATATTGACGGAGGCAACACGATCCAGCAATTTCTTAACGCCGGCCTTATCGATGAGCTAATTATTTCACAGGTACCTGTGTTAATCGGGTCTGGCATTCCTTTGTTTGGGCCGTTGAGCAAGGACGTTAAGCTGAGCCACGTGGAAACCACATCATTTAAAAATGGTTTTGTTCAGAGCACATACCAAGTTATTAAATAATCAGTAGCTTTAATAGAACGGATTATTCTTCTGCGCTCGCTCACCACAGAGCACCAGCACCTCAAGGCGCTGGTAATTATCTAAGTAACTCCAATCACGAATTTCTGTATTGGTTCTAAAGCAGCCTATACAGATGTCTTCATCATTCAGCGAGCAAATTGAATTGCACGGCGAGGCGACGGGTTTGTCAGACATTAGCGCTTTACCTCTACCAACTTGGTCTTCATCTTATCGGCTTCATGAACATAGTGCGCTGCAGAGCCCAGCAAGAACTGCCTGGTTTGCTCGTCCGTTTCGCGAATAACCTTGCCCGGAGAACCAACGACCATTGACCCATCGGGAATCACTGCACCGGCTTTAACCAACGCATTGGCACCAATAATACAGTCGCTGCCTACTTTGGCACCGTCGAGAATAACCGCGTTAATACCAATCAATGTGCGGTCGCCCACTTCCAAGCAGTGAATCATGGCGTTATGACCAACGGTGACATCTTCGCCGATTTTTAACGGCTGGCCCACATCGCAATGGAGTACTGCACCATCTTGGATATTACTGCGCGCGCCGACTTCAATCACATCGCAGTCACCGCGAATCACCGCGTTAAACCAAACACTGGAATCTTGTTTAAGAATCACCTTGCCCATTACATCGGCGCTGGCCGCTACAAATACTGAGTCATGGATCTCTGGGCTGTCGTCGCCAATTTGGTAAATCATTGTTGTCCTCTTTTGCGTAATTCTTCTATGTAGGCATCGCTGGGGTATTTTAAATCAATCCCCGCATCTAGGGTGGCATTAAGCATATCCACCAATACTTTTAAGGTAAACCCCCAGATCTTATAACCCTTATACGTTAGATAGGGGAAGCTGAGTGAACCCACGGGGCTTTTCATTTCAAAATACTGATACTGATCTGTATCCATGAAAGTACTGAGCGGCGCATCAAATATGGAAGCTATTTCAGAGACCTCCGCTTTTAACTCGAGAGGACTGTGGGCGATGCCAACAAAAGGCGTAACCAGAAGGCTACGACGCTTAGGGGACGCCACTGGCAACATCGCGATAGGCTCCACAAGATGGGGAGCCACACCAATCTCTTCATGGGTTTCTCGCAGTGCTGTGTGCAATAAGTTTTCGTCAGTCTTGTCCCACATGCCACCAGGAAAGGCGACTTCGCCCGCATGGTTATTAAGGTGCATGGCACGCTGGGTGAGCACTACCTGCGGATCAGCTGGGTCACCATGAAGTAACAGGAGTACCGCAGCGGTATCACCAAACACTTGAGGGCCAGACTGAGACCGATCAAGAGGAAAGTTTTTTAACTGATTTTTAATGGTTTCTAGCATTTGTGCATTATACTCAGCTCTCATCACATTCTGAGCTTTTCATGAAATTTTGTTCAAGTTGCGGCAATTCTGTCAGCCTAAAAATACCCGAAGATGATAATCGTGAACGCCATGTGTGCGACCACTGTGAAATCATCCACTATCAAAACCCAAAAGTTATCGCGGGTATTTTGCCTGTTTATGGTGACAAGATACTGTTATGCAAACGGGCTATCGAACCGCGCCATGGGTTCTGGACCTTACCGGCGGGCTTTTTAGAAAACGGTGAATCCTCATTGCAGGGCGGCTTGCGAGAATGTATGGAAGAAGCCAATGCCACCGTGGTGAATCCAGCGCTGTATGCCCTTTTTGATATTCCACAGATTAATCAGGTCTATGTTTTTTATCGTGCCCATTTAGAAGAGCCCGTATTTGGACCCAGCTCAGAGTCCTCTGAGGTTGCCCTGTTTGATGAAGCCGACATCCCCTGGTCTGAACTCGCGTTCCCAGTGGTCGAACTGGCGCTGGATTATTTTCTTGAAGATCGTAAGACGGGTGATTTTGCGGTTAAACACGATGAGATAAAACGACCCTGGAAAAGCCGCCGCGTTATCTCTTAGTGGTTTGTAACGATTAGACTATAAAAAATAAACCGAATTAAAAGCGCAGTTGCAGGGCAAAGTAATAACCTTGAAATGTGGCATCTGCCTGCAGGTCGTCGAGATCATCCAGCTCGACCAGCATTGAGCGATAACCCAGAATCAGGCCCGCATCCAAGGCGGGCAACAGATCAAATTCATACATAATCTCTGCCGCCCAATCGATTAATCTAAACTCATCCACATTAATCCAATTAGCCAACATATGGGCTGAAAGGCCAGTCAGCGGCATATCCACACCCACACGCCCATAGAGCAGTGGCCCTACAGCATCCAAATCAATGGCTTCCTGCTGCGTAGCGCCTATCAAGCTAGCTTCGCCACCAAATGATCGTGCGGTAATACCCAGATCCAAGTCAACCACATTGTCGAGAATCTCATAATAAAGAGTAGCATCGGTATGGGTTAGATCTAGAGATACAGCAACCTGCTCACTTGAAACAAAGGGGGTGCCATTCAGGTCGGTGCCCGCGGCAACGAGTGCGTCGCCATTCCATTCCATCTCGCTGTGTTGTAAGCGAATATTAGGTAGAAGAGGAATTGGGTGTTCTATAGAAACAAACACAAACTGATTATTTTCCTCATCCAGATTAAGGGTCGATTCGAGATTAATATCGGTGCGCCCGATATCACCTTCTGGACTGGCTTGCCAGGAACCACCCCCAACTGAAACACCTAAAACGTCAGCTAGAACTGGTATTGGGGTAAGAATTATTGCGGCAACGAACATACTACGAAGGGAAATCATTGGTCTTCCTTGGACAATTGAATTAACGATCATGATAATAATTAATGCCGGATATTAGTGTGATAGACACACGCTGCCAGCCTCGACGAGTTGGCAAAAAAAACCCGCACCTAATAGGCGCGGGCTCTTTTAACTGCAGTGGAGCGCTGACTAATTAAAGCTTGCCGGCGTGCTCTGCTAGGTACTCAGCAACACCAGCGGTGGTGTCTTTCATACCTGCGTCGCCTTTAGTCCAACCAGCTGGGCATACTTCGCCATGCTCTTCGTGGAAGCTAAGGGCATCAACCATACGCAACATCTCATCAACGTTACGGCCAAGTGGCAGGTCGTTAACTACCTGGTGACGAACCATACCGGCTTCATC
>DDDD01000117.1:0-4644 GCA_002335945.1 Porticoccaceae bacterium UBA1989 | reverse complement strand
CAGATTTCGTGCTTAACATCAGCAACCAATGTGTACTTTACCTGGCCAATGCCGCCATCGTTAATTGCGGTGTTGCGCCATGCGTTGTGAGAGAACTGAGAATCAATTGACACACCAATGACTTCCACGCCGCGGCTTTGGAATTCTGCATAACGGTGATCAAATGCGATCAATTCTGAGGGACAGACAAAGGTGAAATCCAAAGGGTAAAAGAAGATAACTGCTTTTTTGCCTTTGATGCTCTCTGCCAAGTTAAAGTTTTCAATAATTTCGCCGCTTCCAGTTACTGCTGCTGCGGTAAAGTCAGGGGCTGACCGGCCAACTAATACACCCATGAGAATTCTCCTATAATTTGCTTAAAGTGGATTGTGATTGCTTGAGTATAGTCACACAGCCCCCTGCTATCAGCCAATAAAAAGATTTTATGGCCCTGATAGAAGGATAAAAGCAGGCAGTGAACAATAGATTTCTTGATTGCCGGTACATAGCTGAAAAGATAGCTAAAACGATAGCAACATACCGGCGGGCAATTAGGCGTCGCTATCTGCTTCGGAAGCTGCCTGATCACCGAGTGCTTCATCGATCATTGGCTTTAACTCGCCCTTCTCATGCATCTCAGTAATGATGTCGCAGCCGCCAACAAGCTCGCCGCCAACCCACAGCTGTGGGAAGGTAGGCCAGTTGCCATAAGCTGGCAAATTGGCACGAATCTCTGGATTAGACAGAATATCTACATAAGCAAAACGCTGACCACAACCCATAAGCGCCTGTACCGTGCGCGAGGAGAAACCACATTGCGGCTGGTTAGGAGAGCCCTTCATATAAAGTAGTACTGAGTTGTTTTCCACTTGATCGCGGATTGTTTCCATGATTTCCATTGTTTCAGACCTCTAAAATCTTGTTGCTGAGTATGACGAGATGTTACCTGTTTACGCCCCGCTCTGACAGAGCTGCGGATTATTTATTTACGAAAACCCATCAAATTGATCCACAAACCCTTTATTCACGTAATGCAAATGAGAACGATTTGCATTTGCGTTTAAAAATTATTATAGTGACGCCCTCAAAGCAACAGCCAAATAGTGACACTTAGTTTTTAGGAGAATAGTTAATGAATAAAAAGCTTCTTGCCCTCGTTGTTGGCATGACTCTATCAACGGCAGCTACGGCAGCAGAAACCCCGAACCTTGAGCAGCTATGGAACATGGTTCAGCAACAGCAGGCTGAAATAGCTGCCCTCAAAGATCAACTCGGCGAAAGTAATGCCCGCCTGCAGGAAACCGAGATCGTAGCCGAAGCCACGGTTACCGCGATAGAGCAGTTTGCTCTCGCTCCTATGGCGTCGAAGAAGACCACCTTTGGTGGCTACGGTGAACTTCATTACAATAATTTGGAAACAGATGACGCATCTGGCACTAAAGACGCTATTGATTTCCATCGCTTCGTAATGTTCACCGGTCACCAGTTTACAGACAGCATCCGCTTCTTCTCTGAATTAGAATTAGAGCACAGTCTTTCTGGAAACGGCCATCCAGGAGAGATGGAGCTTGAACAGGCCTATATAGAATGGGATGCCACTGAAAACCTTACTGCTAAAGCAGGCCTATTTTTGATGCCCATCGGTATCATCAATGAGACTCATGAGCCAAATACGTTTTATGGCACTGAGCGAAACAATGTAGAGAAAAACATTATTCCTGCAACCTGGTGGGAAGCGGGCGCTGCTATAAAGGGTGAAATCACTCAAGGCCTTAGCTATGACCTAGCGGCTCACTCTGGGCTATATATTGCGGAAGGTGACCACAAACCACGAGATGGCCGTCAGAAAGTGGCCAAAGCAAAGGCGGATGACATGGCCTTTACTGGACGCATTAAATACACCGCCATTCCGGGACTGGAACTAGCTGCCTCGTTCCAGCATCAAGCAGATGTGCGCCAGGGTGAAGGGGTAGCCATCGATGGCACACTTTTCGAAACCCACATAGCCTGGCAGCGAGACAGCTTTCAACTGCGAGCTCTCTACGCCCAATGGGATTTTGACGATGCCATTAACACCACCAAAATGGGTGCTGATGAACAGACAGGTATGTATATTGAGCCGTCCTTTAAGCTAAATGATAAGTTGGGACTGTTTGCACGCTACAGCTCTTGGGATAACACTGCCGGTAGCAGCACAGACTCTGAAATTACCCAGATTGATTTAGGTGTTAACTACTGGTTGCACCCCAATGTTGTGTTTAAGTTTGACTACCAAAATCAGGATGCACCTGGTGAGTCAGGCTACGATGGTATCAATATGGGTGTAGGCTACTCTTTTTAAACGAAGGGTGCGTATAACCAAACAAATTTGTTAACTTTACGAGTAGGAATGTTAAAACCAACGTTAAAAGCCCTGCTATTAATAGGCACTGTACTACTAACCTCTTTGTCCTCACCCCTAGTGAGTGCCAAAGGGGTTTATCAGTCTGGCCCAGATTTTATTGCCGAGGCATTTAACCAGCCCCCTAATAAAGCCACACTCTGGCTAACCAATGATATTCGTGAGCAGGCCGCCGAAATTCTTGGCCATCCCTTAGCCGGGTTGCGCGTGCGTTACCATCAACTCGACAATAAAACTGCCTGGATTCTCGAAGAGATTGGCAAAGAGATGCCCATTACCATTGGCGTAGTAGTGGCTGAGGGTAAAATTGAACAGGTTAAAATTCTTGCCTACCGCGAAAGTCGTGGTGGCGAAGTACGCTACCCTGCCTACACCCGACAGTATCTCGGCGCGTCCCTCACCCATAATAATAACCTCGATCAATCTATCGACGGAATTACCGGCGCCACGCTGTCGGTATGGGCGGTAAATAAGGTAGCCGCTCTAGCTTTGTATTATCATGGACAGGTAATCAACAGTAGAGACCCGTCTTGAAACTCAAAAAATCCATTGGTTTAAATATTCGCTGGCATCGCCGAATTGGCCTGTCACTATTTTTTATGATCATTTTTTTAGCGCTCAGCGGTTTTGCGTTAAATCATTCCCTCGGTTTAAAACTCAGCAATACCAAACTGTCCAGTGACTGGCTACTGTCTTGGTATGGCTTAGAGCAAGCGGCCAGCGATGGCTTCGAGTTGAATTCAGGTGATTGGTTGTATCAGGCTGGAGACAACCAACTCTTATTAAACCAGCAAAAAGTCGCCCAATGTCAGCCGCCGCTACTCTCTGTGGTTGAAATAGAACAACAACTATTGGCCCTGTGTAACGACGCTCTGGTTATTCTCACGGCCAAGGGCGAGCTGATAGAAAGCTTTACCCAGCTGCAGGGTTTGCCTGCAGATCTCACCGGACTTATCGCCCAGAACAACCAGCTCTATCTGCGCGGTGAATCTGGCGTACAGACATTTGATACCGACAGCCTGGCCCTAGCGCCCAGCAACATTAGCCTGCTACCGGTCAATAGTGCCCCTACAGCCCTTCCAGAGTCTATTAAAGACCATTTAAAAGAACAGGAGATCAGCAGCAGTATCTCAATAGAAACCCTGATTCTGGACCTCCACAGCGGCCGATTCTTTGGCAGTGCCGGTGTGCTATTTATTGATATCGTTGGCCTGTTACTCTGTATTCTTTCTATTACCGGCCTCTGGGCCTGGGTTAATAATCAGCGATATCGCAAAGAATAAGACGAGAACCGGCCTGCAACTTGCGGGCCCACTCAAGTCAGTGGTTGCCAGCTCAAATAAAGCGCGATATTATTTAGTCTTGAACATTCAAAAGGGCAGCATAGCTGCCTTTTTTTATTCTGTTGAAAACCGTTTTTGCTTGAAGCTATAACTTGAAGTGATAAACAGAAGCTTGGCACTAAAACACGGATAGAAAGGAAGCGCGCAGCCTATGTCGACCGACCAGTTAATGAACACCTATGGCACCAGAGCCGCCACCCTCGTTAAAGGCGAAGGCGCTTGGCTATGGGATGCCGACGGCCATAAATACCTAGATGCCTTATCCGGTATTGCCGTATGCGGTCTTGGGCATTCACATCCTGCCGTCGCCAAAGCAGTGGCCGAGCAGGCAACAGTGCTCACCCACTGCTCCAACTTTTTTGCCATTCCCAATCAAGAGGCACTCGCCGATAAACTCTGTGCTGCCTCTGGAATGAGTAATGTATTTTTTGGTAATTCCGGTGCCGAAGCCAATGAAGCAGCTATCAAAATGGCGCGCCTGCATGGCCACAAAAAAGGCATCAAACTGCCTACCGTACTGGTAATGGATAATGCGTTTCACGGTCGCACACTTGCCACATTAAGTGCTTCTGGTGGCCGTCGAGTGCAGGCCGGTTTTGAACCGCTAGTGCGAGGCTTTGCCCGCGCTGCATTTAACGATATGGAGTCCCTAACTACCGTCGCCGACAACAACCCTAGTATCTGTGCGCTCTTCATAGAGCCCATTCAGGGTGAAGGCGGTATTCATATGGCCAGCTCTGAGTATCTGCAGCAGCTGCGTGAGTTTTGTGATCAGCGCGGCTGGTTACTAATGCTCGATGAAGTACAGACCGGCAATGGGCGTACTGGCAAATACTTTTATTTCCAACACAGCGGCATTACACCCGACGTGGTGACCACCTCAAAAGGCCTCGCCAATGGTGTGCCCATTGGCGCCTGCCT
>DDDD01000115.1:2079-10954 GCA_002335945.1 Porticoccaceae bacterium UBA1989 | reverse complement strand
AGAGGGTGGTAAAGTAGGGCAGCTCCCCGGAGCTAAACCGCGATTCTTTTTTGCCCCGGGGCAAATTGAAAAGCGCAATAAAGAGTGGGGCCCAGGTGTTGCCATGATGAAAGCAACGGCGGCCAGTGCAGAAGTCGCGGCGCTGATTACCGATGATATTAATGTGGAATGGGTTCAGGGCGCGGAGAGTCTCAGCCAGCATTGGGTCAAGTTGTTGGATAATGAAATTCCTCCAAGCACGGGCCTAATGGTGTCGCTACTTTAAATATCAATAAATCAATAAGAACAAAAAAGGCACCTCATTAGAGGTGCCTTTTAGTTTGCGGGCTAAGGGCTTTCTATCAATGCGATAGCCCTAAACCGATAGCCTAAAAGCCATCATCTAAAAGCTATAGCGTCAAACCACCATCAACCACAATACATTCACCATTGGTATAGCTCGCTGCATCCGATACCAGATACAGAACCGTACCCGCCATCTCTTCGGGTTCAGCATGACGGTGCATAGGAATAGTCGCAATCGCCTGCTTGTAGATTTTTTCATCGCTGAAAAGGGCGCCGGCAAAGGCCGTTTTGGTCATGCCTGGAAGTAGGGCATTTACACGAATATTATGTTGGCCACATTCTTTGGCAAAGGCTTTCGTCATATTCACAACGGCGGCCTTACTAATAGAATAGATGCCCTGTAACGGGCCAGGCCGCAGTGCATTAATCGACGCCGTATTGACAATAGAACCGCCGCCGTTATCGCGCATCATCTTGCCACCCTCTACACACATAAAGAAATAGCCGCGAATATTCACGTCCACTGTTTTAGTGTAAGCGCCGAGATCCGTATCCAAGATATCACCAAAGTAAGGATTGGTTGCCGCATTATTAATCAGGATATCCAGCTTGCCGTGCATCTGTTTAATATGTGCAAAGCAGGCTTCAATATCACTCATATTACCCACATGGCAAGCGAGGGCCTCAGCACTGCCGCCAGCCGCAGTAATGGCATCAGCAACGACCTGACAGCCATCTATTTTTCGGCTCGAAACAATCACATGAGCACCCTGTTCTGCCAGTAGCTTGGCAATGGCTTCGCCAATACCGCGACTTGCGCCGGTGACTAATGCAACTTTTCCCGTTAAATCAAATAGCTTGGTACCCATGGTTTTCTCCAGTTGGTTATTATGATTTTGAATCTGTTAGCTGGTGTAGATGAACCGAAATAGCCGGTCTCATCAGATTGCGAATGGTGCTGTAGGTGTTGCGATCCTTGCTGGCGAGGGTTTTAGCCAGCTCAAAGGCAGCACCCTGTAATTTCTCAGAGGGAAAAATCGCCTCGACAATATTGAGCTCAACGCACTGCTCGCCGGTATAGGCAATCCCGGTCAGCATCATATTTTTAAGGGCATGCTTATTGGGTAGCAGATGCACAATGTCGTTAGTGACCTGAGTAAAAGGAATATTAATATTCACTTCCGGAAAACAAAAGCGACCGCGATCAGAACGCATAATACGGTAGTCCGCTGCAGCGGCTAAAATACCACCGCCGGCGTAGGCATTGCCATTAATACAGGCCACCGTCGGGGCGCGAAGTAATGCAAAACGGCAGAGCAAGGTTTCAAACACAACTAAGAACTCAGCTTTTCCCGCAGGATCCTGCTGGGTAAGCCAGTCGAGATTAATGCCCGTAGAGAATGTCTTTTCGTGCTCGCTGGTCAGTATAAGCGCAGTGTTGCCCTTATAGCCCTCAACCGCATCCAAAGCCGCCAGATAGTCCTTTACAACAGGAGTGGTAAATCTATTGTCATCGTCGCCATTGGTCAGGGTCAGAATATGGATGCCGTCTTTAAGGGCAAGATTCATTGTAGTCATTTTTTTATTCAGCCTTTTAGTCGCGCTCTTTTTGCTGTTTTATATTGAGTCAACGTTTGCTTAACGGCCACTCACAAAAAAAGAGGCCGTATCGAAATCAATCAGAGTAAGTCGCTTTAAAGTTGGTGGCTCTTTTTAATAGCCACCCTGTCCATTAATCAGCTGCTGATAAAACGCCTGATCCAACAACTCGTACTGCGCCGATTTTGGCTGGCGCACATAAATAGGTTGGTCCACCTGATCCAGATGATAGGCCTGCTTTTTCAGCGCGCCCTTAAACAGCTTAAAGGTTCCTGTCGTGTCCTGTTCGTCTTCAATACGCACAAATACTGGGCGGGCAAAGGCGGGAAGTTCGCGATCAGCGTATTCGGTAAAGGCCGCAGCATCGAATGTTTGGCCCGGTTTTAAGGTAATGGCCGCCATGCCAGCTTTGCCTTCAGCGCCCGGTATTTCAACGCCGTAGACATTGCTAATTTCAACTTGCTCGCAGGCATTTAAAATTTCGCCCACCTCATTGGTTGACACATTTTCAGCGCGCCATCTAAAGGTGTCGCCCACACGATCGACAAACTGATAATGGGGCATGCCCATCGCAAAGCCCACATCAATCATGCGAATCAGATCGCCGGTATTAAACCAGCGGTCGCCTGGCTCTTTTAGGTTTGTAAGAATCTTGTCGTTAGTGGCTTCTTTATTTTTATAGCCATCAAACTTGTATCGAGCATCAATCTGGCCCAGCATCAGCCCGGGCTCGCCCAGCCCAACTTCAATCACCTTGCCATTTTCATCGAGCACAATTTCATCATTCTCAATATCGTACTTCACCAGCATTACCACGACAGAGCCAGTGCCAATGGTAGATTCTTTGTTGAGGATATTCAGGAACGACACATTGCCTTCACTGGAACCATAAATCTCGGTAATGCGCTTAACGCCAAAGCGATTGCGAAAGGTACCCCAGATATCCGGGCGCAAGCCATTGCCCAGCATGGTTTTAAGGGGGTTGTTCTTTTCATCTGGGCATTCTGGTGCCATAGCCAAATAGCGGCACAGCTCACCCACATACACAAACAGCGTAGTCTGGTGCTTTTGCACCTCAGGCCAAAACTGCGTAGCAGAAAAGCGGCGGCGAACAAACATCGACGCGCCAGAATATAGACAGCTACCAATGCCGAGCAAAAAGCCCGTGGCATGGTACAGCGGCAGGCAAATATACATGCGGTCCGAAGGCTTGGCATGAAAGCCCACGGTGGAATAGGGCTTGGCCGCCGACATAATTTTGCGGTGGTAGATAACCGCAGGCTTAGGCAGGCCCGTGGTGCCAGAGGTAAAGATGTACAGAGCAATTTCCCCCGCCACAATTTCATCAGTCTCGGGCAGGTTTTCGGTTGGCATATCAGCCACCGTAGCACTGAAATCTGTTGCCCAGTCGGGCGCCTCAGCACTTATAAGCGGGTCAGCGACCCACAGATAGTCCTTGTCCTGTAGTGTTAAATCGCCTTTAACGCCGGTTACAGCTGCCAGCAGTTCCTGACCCACCAAGCATTTTGTCGACTCGACTATATTGATGCAATGGGCCAGAGGGCGGTCAGTTAGGCCGGTATTAACCATACCGGCAGTCGCACCCATTTTGGCCAGAGCAAAAATACTGCACAGCAACTCAGTACGGTTTTCAATCAGCACCGCCACACAGTCGCCGCGCTTCACACCCTGGCTTTTAAGGCTGTGAGCATATTGGTTAGTGAGGGCATTAAACTCACCCCAGGTTAGTTCAGAGTCGCCACAGACAATGGCCGACTTATTACTGAACTTGGCCGCGGTGGTTTGAAACATCAAACCAAGCGACGACTTTTCATCGTCAGCAGGAGGCTTAAAGAAAATTAATGTGGGTGCGGCTTGGAAGAAATTCCATAGCACTCTAAAAAACTCCACGATCTTGCTCATCTGATACCCCTGCTATTTATAATAATTATTGAAATTCTGTTGTGCTGGTTTATTATGGCACCGCCAATGACAATATAAAACCTGCGCCAGATATATCGAGTATATCGGAGTTAATAAGACTTCAGGAGCAATGCAACATAAAAAGAAAGTCCAGCCGGTCATGGGTAAATACACCGTTGCAATCGAACAGAAATAGCAGGTTTGTGCCTGCTGCTGCTATCTGTGACTCGGCATTCGCCATTTGCAGAGCAAAGACCGCCATTAGTAGGCATAGTGGAGCGGTTAATTGCTAAGCGTGGCAGCGTAGTTAACGGGTAGTTACAGGGCAGCCGCCAATAAAAACAGCACAAATATAGCAGTCATAGGGGGTTTTTTGATAACAGCAACC
Source organism: Porticoccaceae bacterium UBA1989 (assembly GCA_002335945.1). GTDB lineage: Bacteria > Pseudomonadota > Gammaproteobacteria > Pseudomonadales > Porticoccaceae > HTCC2207. Next base: position 6,759 of record DDDD01000115.1, on the reverse strand, counting down.
ATAGTCTGGGGTACAGCCGCAGTCATCTATGCCGTATTTTGGGTCTGGTATGTAGGCCTGAAGGGCAAGCTATCTGCAACAGACGTCGAGCAGTACATGCAGCGCTTCGAAGCCGCTGGATTGCCCGCTGATAAGCTGGGCAATCTTCATCAGTTCCTAGCCAAAGACGATGGCCGTGAATGGTTTATGGTCAACCTCCTAGAGCTTAAGTCACCCAAGCGCGAATCAGCCAAGCTGCTGCAGAGCTACTCCAAAGTCTTTATGGCCGGCATGTTAAAGCGGGCAGGCCACCCGTTTTTTATAGCCAATGCCAAGGCAAAAAACATTGAAAACCTGCACTGCGAGCAGGCAGACAACTGGACCTCATCCGGCATAGTGCGCTACCGCAGCCGCCGCGACTTTGCCGAGACATTGCTAGACACCTTTGGTAGTGAGCATCATGGCAACAAGCTCGCCGCACTGGAAAAAACCTTCGCCTTTCCCGCCACCACCAGCTTGCTCATGGGCTCGCCGCGGGTACTGTTAGCCATGGGGCTGGCCTTAATAGCCGCCCTAACTCAAATCGCATTCTTATAATAAAAATACAGAGACCACTATGACCGACAACGCCTTATTCAAGCCATTCCAACTGGGTAACCTGCAGCTAAAAAACCGTATTGTGATGGCCCCCATGACCAGAAACTTCTCGCCCAACGACAATATTCCGGGTGACAACGTGGTGGACTACTACCGTCGCCGTGCCGAAGGTGGTGTGGGTCTGGTGATTACCGAAGGCACCTGTGTTGGTCACGAGGGCGCCAGTGGCTATCCCGGCGTACCTTATTTTTATGGTGAAGCGCGACTGGCCGGCTGGAAGAAAGTCGTCGACGCTGTACATGCCGCCGGGGGCAAAATAGCGCCCCAATTATGGCATGTAGGCGCCGTGCGTAAAGCAGGCACAATGCCCGAAGGTGATGTGCCGGGCTACGGCCCCTCAGGCATGAATGTACCGGGCAAGGCCAATCGCCATGTTATGACCCAGCAAGATATAGACGATGTAGTTGCCGCCTTTGCTCAATCTGCCGCCGATGCCAAAGCCATTGGCTGTGATGCGGTTGAGCTACACGGTGCCCATGGTTACCTGATAGATCAGTTTTTCTGGGAAGGCACCAACCAGCGTGACGATCATTATGCTGGCTCCATAGAAAATCGTGGTCGTTTTGCCGTAGAAGTCATTAGCGCAGTTCGCGCCGCCGTTGGCCCAGACTTCCCCATTATTTTGCGCTGGTCCCAGTGGAAGCAGCAGGATTACACCGCACGCCTAGCCGTCACCCAAGAAGAGCTAGAGCGCTTCCTTATGCCACTGTCTGACGCCGGGGTCGATATATTCCATTGCTCACAGAGACGCTTCTGGGAGCCCGAATTTGAAGGCAGTGAACTAAACCTAGCAGGCTGGACTCAGCAGATTACTGGCAAGCCAGCTATCACTGTAGGCAGCGTAGGTCTGGATGCAGACTTTACCCCCAAGCCGGGCGAAGCCCATTTTAAAGAAGCCGACCCCGCCAGCCTAGACACCTTGCTACACCGCCTAGACCAAGACGAGTTTGATCTAGTCGCTGTAGGCCGCGCCCTGATTTCAAACCCAGACTGGGTTAATCTGGTCGAAGCCAAACGAATGGACGACCTAAAACCATTCCGCAAAGAACATCTGGGCGAGTTAATTTAAACGCAAGCGAGACAGCGCACTTAAAAGCAAAAGGGGAAGAATATGGAACTACAAGATAAAATAGTCGTGATCACCGGCGCAGGCAGCGGCATAGGCCGTGCACTAGCCGTGCGTTTTCACGCCGAAGGCGCCAAACAAATCGTCTGCGCCGACATCAACCTAGCCAACGCCCAAGAGACCGCCGACATGATTGGCGGCGTGGCCATGATGGCCGACGTCGCCAAAGAAGAAGACACCGCCCGCATCATCGAAGACACCGAAGCTAACATAGGTCCCATCGACCTGTTTTGTTGCAATGCCGGTGTTGGCTATGGCGAGAGTATTCATTCGCCCAACGAACAGTGGCAGTCCATCTGGGATATCAACGTCATGTCCCATGTCTACGCCGCCCGGCACCTAGTGCCGCGCATGGTCGAGCGGGGCAGTGGCTACTTCCTCAACACCTCATCTGCCGCAGGCCTGCTCAATCAAATTGGTGGTGCCGCTTACGGCGTCACCAAACATGCCGCCGTAGGCTTTGGCGAATGGCTGGCTATTCATCACAAACATGAAGGCATAGGCGTTTCCATGCTGTGCCCACAGGCCGTGCGCACCGCCATGACCGCCGTCGAAAATGACGCCGTTGCGGCCGCCGCAAACAACGGCATGATCGAACCAGAAGAGCTGGCAGAAACCGTTATCGAAGGATTGCGCGACGAAAGCTTTTTAATCTTGCCGCACCCAATCGTAAAGGAATATATGCAAAATAAAACCAACAACTACGATCGTTGGATAGGTGGNNATGGGTTTTGAATTAACACCAAGAGCAGAAGATCTAAATAATCGCCTAACCGCGTTTATGGAAGAGCATATCTATCCACGGGAGCATGACTACGAACAGTTTACCGGCGACCACAACAACCTGTGGCAATACCCAGACTGGTACCAAGGCCTTAAAGACGAAGCCAAAAAGCAGGGCCTTTGGAACCTGTTTCTGCCCGAAGAATATAAGCCCTGGAGTCCCGGTTTAACCAACCTGGAGATCGCGCCATTATTTGAAACCATGTCCAGATCTGCCTGGGCCCAGCAAATTTTTAACTGTAATGCCCCAGACCGCGGCAATATGGAAGTGCTGGCCAAATACGGCACCCCAGAGCAGCAAGAGCAATGGTTGTTGCCCCTATTAGCCGGTGATATCCGTTCTGCCTATGCTATGACCGAGCCAGATGTGGCCTCATCGGACGCCACCAATATGGAACTCAAGATTGAGCGCGATGGCGACGAATATGTACTCAATGGCCGCAAATGGTGGACCACCAACGTGATTGGTTCCGCCTGTAAAATTATGCTGGTGATGGGTAAATCTAACCCCAATGCTCCGCGCCACCAGCAGCACTCCACCATACTCGTACCCACCGACACCAAAGGTGTGGTGATGTCGCGCCCACTCAAAGTGTTTGGTGAATACCATTCTCCCGGCGGTGAAGGAGACATGATCTTTAGAGATGTGCGCGTGCCCGTCAGCAACCTGATACTTGGCGAAGGCCGAGGTTTTGAAATTGCCCAGGGCCGATTGGGGCCGGGCCGTTTTCAGTACGCCATGATGTTTGTCGGCATGGCCCAGCGCAGCCTAGAGCTAATGTGCGAGCGCGCCCAGGCACGCGTCGCCTTCGGTGAGCAGCTGAGTAAAAAGACCAGCGTGCAGCACGAAATCGCCCGCAGCCGCTGCGACATCGAACAGTGCCGCCTGCTGGTACTGGCCGCCGCTGAAAAAATGGACAAGTACGGCATCGATGGCGCCAGAGAAGATATCTCCATGCTCAAAATAGTCGCCCCTAAAATGTGCGAAGACGTCTCCAGCCGCGCCATGCAAATCTTTGGAGGCATGGGCGTCTGCCAAGACACGCCATTGGCCCACATCTGGACGACTAGCAGATTCTGCCGTATCGCCGATGGCCCAGACGAAGTGCACATGTCACAGCTCGCCAAAATGACCATGCGCTCACTCAACAGACAGGCATAGGCCTTATTGCGAAAAGCGGGCCCAGCCCGCTAATCGTAAACAAAGTATAGATAGGAGTTTAAAATGACTTTTGCATCCAACGTATTAAGCATCGAAAAACAGGGCCAGGTCGGTATCGTATGGCTAGACCGCGAACCTAAATACAATGCACTGTCCACCGAGCTATGGTCAGCCATACCCCATGCCCTAGATGCCCTATGCGAAGACCCCGAGATCGGCGCAATCATTCTCGCCGGTCGCGGCAAGCACTTCTGTGCCGGCATTGATTTAGCCGAAGACGGCCTAAGTGCACACAAACATGCCAAAGCCCGCTCCAAAGCCGAAGCCAACATTCGCCAGCTGGGCAACACGCAAAAGTTTCAAGCAGCGATTAGCTCCCTTGCCGAATGCGCATTGCCCGTAATCGCCGTAGTGCAGGGCTTCTGCCTAGGCGCCGGTGTAGACCTAATCACCGCCTGCGACATCCGCATCGCCAGCGCCTGTTCAGTCTTCAGCGTCCGCGAAACCCGCCTAGGCCTCGTGGCCGACGTAGGTACATTGCAGCGCCTACCCAAAATACTCAATGCTGGCCATGTCGCAGAATTAGCTTACAGCGGCAAAGATATCAAAGCCGACCGCGCCGAGAAAATTGGATTGGTAAACGACGTTTACCAATCTGCCGAAGCCACCATGGCCGCAGGGTTAGAATTGGCCAACGACATCGCTAGCAACTCACCCATGGCCGTAAGAGGCACCAAGTTTATTCTGCGCCAGTCAGAAAATCTCACCGACCAGCAGAGCCTCATGGTCAATGGTATGTACACCATGATGACCAGCTTGGAGTCCAACGATTTGCAAGAAGGCATACATGCCTTTGCAGAGCGTCGACCAGCGAAGTTTACCGGGACTTAAAACCAACCGTCATTCCAGACCGTCATTCTGATAGAGCGCAGCCTTTCACTGTCATCCGGCCGGAGCGGCCACCTTTCACTGT
>DDDD01000115.1:0-2074 GCA_002335945.1 Porticoccaceae bacterium UBA1989 | reverse complement strand
TCGCTCGACATGACAGAGTTTTAATCATCCCAGACGTTCCAATCATCCATCCCGCTATTGCCCCAGCCTTCGTTTCGCCCGAGCCTATAACTGTCATTCTGATAGAGCGCAGCCTTTCACTGTCATCCCGCCGGAGCGGCCACCTTTCACTGTCATCCTGACAGAGCGCAGCGACGAGGGATCTCAAAACAGATCTCTCGCTTCGCTCGACATGACAGAGTTTTAAATATCCCAAGCGTTCCAATCATCAATCCCGCTATTGCCTATGCAGAGTTTTACCAAATCCCAGACACAAAAAAGGGGTAACACCAGTTACCCCTTTTTCTTTTACGATGCACTTAGTAGGGTGCACTTATAAAGTGTATTTACTTAATAAGACATATCCCGAGTAGCATTCAGCAACCCTGGGAACTGCTCTCCAACCTTGGCCAAACCATAGGTCACCCAATACTCAATCTTCTGCGCAAAGGTCATCTCAAGCATTTCTGGTAGACGTTGTTGCTGTCTGTCTAAGTAGGCGTGAATGGCTTCGGCATCGTCTAGGCTGTTGGTTTCGTAGAAGCCGACCATGCCTTTGTGTGATCTTGAGCCGCCCAATACGATGCCGGTGAAGTCGATGTGGGTCTGCTCACTCATGTAGCGTAGGTCTGGCACTACGTAGTTGCTCTTGGCGCTAAGGCCGTGGCAAGAGCCGCAGTTGTGGCTGTAGAGTTCTTCACCTCTGCGGATAATTTCGGGATCGGTATTCGCTTCGTGGCCCAGTGCCAAAATGGTGGCTAGGCTTTCGTCGACGAGGTCGGCTGTTTGACCAAAGTTACCCAACTTAAATACGAGCAGTTTGTTTTGGTTTACTTTGTTGCGCTTTAGCTCGTCACCGATGGTTAGCATTACGGTACCGCCACTGCCTTGGGCTACGGCGATGTATTGCTCGCCATCTAGCTCGTAGGTCATGGGGCCGGCTAATACTGCACTGTCGGACTGGTACTGCCATAGACGATCGCCGTTGTCGGCGTCATAGGCGGCGAAGGTGCCTGTGCCCATGCCCTGGAAAACTAGGTCGCCGGCGGTGCTGAGTACACCACCGTTAGCTGGCTTGTCGTGATGTACTTTCCAGGCGGCTTCTTGTTTAACGGGATCCCAGGCGAGGAGTTCACCCCAGATCAATGCGTCGGCGGATGCTTTGCCAGCTACCCAGCTTTTGGGGTCTCTTGATTGGTTTAGATCGACGCCGGTGTTCCAGCGGTTGAGCTGGTACTTGACGGTTTTTTGTGCGCTAAAGAAGTGCGGGATGTTCTGGGCGGGTATGTACATCAGGCCAGTTTTGGGGCTGAACGACATTGGCTGCCAGTTGTGCGCGCCATAGGGCGATGGCCAGATGTAGCTCCCGCCATTGCTTTGGTAGTCGGCGTATTCGGTTTCTACGGGTCTGCCGGTTTCCATGTCGATGTGGCTGGCCCAGGTGACTTTGGCGAATTTCTCGGCGGAGAGTAGTTCGCCGGTTACGCGGTCGAGTACATAGAAGAAGCCGTTCTTTGGCGCCTGCATGATGACTTTGCGTTGTTCGCCGTCGATTTCGAGTTCGGCGAGGGTGAGCTGCTGTGTGGCAGTGTAGTCCCAGTTATCTTTGGGGGTTACCTGGTAGTGCCAGACATATTCGCCGGTATCGGGGCGCAGTGCGACGATGGAGCTTAGGTACAGGTTGTCGCCGCCACCGGGGCTGCGTAGGTCACGGTTCCAGGGGGAGCCATTACCTGTGCCAATGTAGAGTAGGTCGAGTTCTGGGTCGTATACGAGGGAATCCCAGACGGTTCCGCCGCCACCACCGAGTTTGTGCCATTCGTCGCCACCCCAGGTTTTAACCGCTGCGTCGAGGGCAGGGTGCTCTTGGGGTTTGCTTGGGTCACCGGGGACGGTGTAGAAGCGCCATAGCTGGTCGCCGGTGGCGGTGTCGTAGGCGGTGATGTAGCCGCGTACGCCAAGTTCTGCGCCGCCGTTACCAATAATGACTTTGCCGTCGACTACGCGGGGTGCGCCGGTAACACTGTAGTTACTGTTATCTGGGGTGGTTTTTATT
>DDDD01000066.1 GCA_002335945.1 Porticoccaceae bacterium UBA1989 | reverse complement strand
GCACTGTCATCTCGACCGCAGGGAGAGATCTCGTTCTCGTCACTACAAGACCAAATAACCCTTACCCTAAGGCTGAGCAACAGCCCCTGAACCATGACGCCGCTGGTCTTCAGCGCCAAACAATACGCCATCTCCCTTGCTGTGAATGCTCTCAGCAGCCCCTAGCCTTCCCGGCTTATCGTTAAGAATATGACCCATCTCACGCATCAGACGCAATGTATCCGCAGACAAACCAGACTCGTAGAAAATATTATCCGGTAACCATTGATGGTGGATTCTTGAGGCGGCTGTCGCCTCAGCAATACCCATATCAAACTCAAGTACATTTAGTACCATCTGCATTACCACGGTAATAATAGTGCTGCCACCTGGGCTGCCAGTGGCAAGAATGGGTGCGCCCTCGGGATTAAAGACGATGGCAGGCGTCATCGATGATAGCGGACGTTTGCCGGGCTGAATCGAATTAGCAATACCACCTACTAGCCCGTAGCCATTGGGTGAACCTGGCTTGGCTGAAAAATCATCCATCTCATTGTTAAGTAGGAATCCAGCCCCCGCAACGGAAATTCCGCTGCCGTAGGAGAAATTCAAGGTGTAGGTGTTACTCACGACATTGCCCCATTGGTCCCAGGTGCTGTAATGGGTTGTTTCGGTGCTCTCGGCGGTATCAACAAGCCCAGGTCGTATATCTTCTGAGCGACTGGCGTGGTCTAGATCAATTTGCTGACGCAATGCTGCAGCATATTTTTTGTCGGTTAGCTGGGCAACAGGTACTGGGAAAAAGTCTGGGTCACCCAGATACAGGCTGCGGTCGGCATAGGCACGACGCATGGATTCCACCAAACGGTGAATATAATCCGCACTGTTATGACCCAGCGCCTGTAAATCCCAGCCTTCAAGAATATTGAGCATCTGCACCATATGAACACCGCCCGACGAAGGTGGGGGCATTGCGCAGACTTTGTTGTCGCGGTAATCGCCGCAGACTGGGGTGCGTTCTATGGCTTTATACCCCTTCAAATCTGCCAAGCTAATAAGCCCGCCGGTACTTTCCATCTGGTCGACGATTAAGGCTGCGGTTTTACCTTGGTAAAAGCCTGGGGCGCCTTTGGCGGAAATACGTCCTAATGTGGCAGCCAAATCTCGCTGACGGATAACCTCACCAGCTTCATAATCGGCGCCATCCTCTTTAAAGAAGTACTTCTTGGTTGCGGCATCTTTCTGCAGGCGCCCGCTGCGAGACGCCAATGACTCAGCCAGGCTTATACTGACGGGGATGCCGTTGCGGGCTAGGTTGATGGCCGGCCTTATAACCTGTTTTAAACTGAGCTTACCGTAGTTTTCCTGGGCATGAATTAAACCAGCGACCGTACCTGGAACACCTGATGACTGAATACTAAAGCGAGCTTTAAGATTATCCACATCCCCTTCCGTGTTAAGGAACATGTCTTTAAACGCATCGGCAGGTGCCATCTCGCGATAGTCGATGGCAATAGTTTTATTCTCTTCTGCCAAGTGCACCATCATAAAGCCACCACCACCCAGATTACCGGCGCGAGGCAAGGTCACAGCAAGGGCAAAGCCAGTGGCAACAGCCGCGTCTATGGCGTTACCGCCCTTGGCCAGAATGTCTGCCCCCACCTGACTGGCCAGTATTTCCTGAGAGACGACCATGCCGGTTGAGCTGATTACCGGATGAAAACGAGTGTTGGAATCGAGTAGAGCCTTAGTCTGTGCGACAGCTGGAACACTTATAAAAGTAGCTAGTACTAGCCCAGTGATTCTCAAAATAGGTTTGATCATTTTCATAACTCGTCATAGAGATTGGCAGTCAGGAATTGGCCTGCGCTTAAAGGCGACTATCTTTTCTTATTCGCGGTCATAAGGCAATCTTTAGCGCACCAAAATGTTGCATTACTGGGATGTTTTTTAGGATGAACGTCACAGAGGGTCGAGGCGATAACCGAACTAGCGTTACCGATCTATTAAGAAAGCGCTTTCGGCGAGACGATAATGCCGTTGTTATCGGCATAGACATAGTCACCGGGCCTGAAGGTAACGCTACCGAAGGTAACCGCGAGATCGATTTCGCCAACACCTTTCTTCTCGGTTTTCATGGGGTGTACACCCAGCGCTTGAACGCCGATCTCTGTGGCCATAATTTCATCTACATCACGAATGCAGCCATAGATAATAATGCCACTCCAGCCATTGGCTGAGGCTTGTTCGGCCAACATATCCCCAAGGCAGGCTCGGCGCATACTGCCACCGGCATCTACCACCATAACTCGATCATTCCCCTGGGTAGCCACTAACTCTTTGACGCGGCTGTTGTCTTCAAAACACTTAACCGTGACTATCTGCCCGCCAAACACTTCTCGGCCGCCAAAGTTACTGAACAGGGGTTCAACCGCTTGGACCAGTTCGGGATAGTCGTCACAGAGATCCGGCGTCGATTTCATTAGCTGGCAGCCTTGGCTTTCTGGCGATAGGCATGAAGCAAGGGCTCAGTGTATCCGCTGGGCTGCGTGCCTCCTTTGAAAACAAGGTCACAGGCAGCCTGAAAGGCGATGCTATTGGTGAAGTCAGGACCCATAGTCACGTACTCAGCATCACCCATGTTCTGACCATCAACAACAGCGGCCATGCGGGTTAATGTTTCCATAACCTGTTCCTGACTGCAGATACCATGGTGTAACCAGTTAGCCATATGCTGGCTGGAGATACGCAATGTAGCGCGATCTTCCATCAGGCCTACGTTATTAATGTCTGGTACCTTGGAACAACCGACGCCCTGCTCTACCCAGCGAACTACATAGCCGAGTAAGCCCTGAGCATTGTTGTCTAGTTCGAGCTGAATCTGCTCGACAGTCAGCTTGCGGTCGCCGAGTAACGGAATGGTTAAAATATCATCAACATTAGCCGCTGTGCGGCTGGCAATTTGATCTTGCAGGCTGACAACATCGACCTGATGATAATGCATAGCATGCAAGGTTGCGGCCGTTGGCGATGGCACCCAGGCGGTATTGGCGCCAGATTTCGGGTGGGCGATTTTGATTTTCATCATATCGGCCATATTGTCTGGGATTGCCCACATGCCTTTACCGATCTGCGCCTTGCCTTTCAAACCACAGGCCAAGCCAACATCAACATTCTGGTCTTCGTAAGCCGATATCCAAGGCAACGCCTTGAGGTCGCCTTTCAGTGCAAAGGGCCCAGCATGCATGCTGGTATGAATTTCATCACCGGTGCGGTCGAGGAATCCTGTGTTGATAAACACCACACGACCTTTGGCGGCGCGAATACATTCCTTGAGGTTTACCGAGGTGCGGCGCTCCTCATCCATAATGCCTACCTTTATAGTGTGGCGGTTAAGGCCGAAGGCATCTTCGATGGCATCAAATAAGTCATTGGTGAACGCGACTTCTTCTGGCCCATGCATCTTAGGCTTAACAATATAGGTGCTGCCAGTGCTCGAATTATTAAGCGGGCTCTGACCGTTCAAGTCATGGAGTGAAATCAGGCTAGTGATCACCGCATCCATAATACCTTCGGGAATTTCATTACCCTGCGCATCTAAAATAGCTGGGTTAGTCATCAGATGTCCAACATTGCGCACGAACATGAGGCTGCGGCCATTCAATGTTAACGCGCTGCCATCGGCGGCTAGGTAGCTTCGATCTGGATTCATAGAGCGAACAAAGCTATTGCCACCGCGATGAATCGTTTCCTCCAATGTCCCTTTTATAAGCCCCAACCAATTGCTGTAGGCAAGCGCCTTATCTTCGGCATCGACAGCCGCCACGGAATCTTCGCAATCCATAATGGTGGTAAGTGCAGCTTCGAGAACAATATCCTTAACGCCGGCTTTGTCCGTAGCGCCAATTTGGTGGCCGGCATCAACTTGAATTTCGATATGTAGATTATTACTTCTCAGTAATATTGATGTGGGTGCTTCGGCAGCACCAAGATAGCCAACAAATTGCTCAGGAGCCGCCAAACTAGCAATGGAACCCTCGTTAATGCTAATAACGAGCTGCTGATTGACGATGGTATAAGACAGTGCGTCTTTATGAGAGCCTGTGGCCAGAGGCACAGCGCCATCTAAAAACTCACGGCCGTAGTGGATCACTTTCTGTCCGCGCACTGGATTGTAGGCACCGGCTTTCTCAGCACCCTCATCTTCAGAAATAACATCGTTACCGTAGAGAGCGTCATAGAGGCTACCCCAACGCGCGTTAACAGCGTTAAGTGCGAATCGGGCATTCATAATAGGTACAACTAACTGGGGGCCGGCCTGCTGACAGATCTCTGTATCGACATTTTCGGGCGTAATGGTGAAATCAGGCCCCTGGGGAACCAGGTAACCAATCTCTTGGAGAAAGGCTTTGTAACTTGAGAAGTCGAAGTCAGCTTGATTGGCATCATGCCAAGCGTCAATCTGAGACTGTAGATATTCGCGCTTTTCTAGTAGTTCACGGTTTTTAGGGGCGAAATCAGCAATTAAGCCAGCAAACTTTGACCAGAATAGGTCTGGATCAATACCGGTGCCGGGGCAGATTTGTTCATTGACCAGATCATACATTGGCTTGGCTATCTGTAGTCCTGCTCGCTCGGTACGTTCACTCATTTGTGGCTCTCCAACGGTCTGGTGTTAAAACGAAAGTCTATTAGCTGGGGGACAATAAGCCAAATTTATGGCTTGTATTACTGCTATTCATTGAATGGATTTGGCCTAACTAAGCCTAGAATATGGCTCTCTTATGCCTGACTAAGCATCTCTTCAGACACAGACTTGATCATCTGGCGTAACCATTTATGACCGGGGTCATGCTGCAAAAGCGGACTCCAAACCATTTTCAAGCGCATGCGGGGAATATCAAAGGGAGGATCAAGAATCACTACCTTAGGATTATTCTCCATACCCTTTGCAGTCATGGTGGGAATGGTAACAATCAAATCTTCCTGCTCCCCCAGCAGTAGCGCCGCCTGGTAGTGCCTTGTAAATAATGTAATGTCGCGCTTGGCATCGATCTTGGTAAGAGCTTCATCAACCCAGCCCAGTCGCTGCACATCATCTGGAGTCATACCCACGCCAACGCCCATGCCTGTTTTACTGACCCAGACATGTTTGCTGGAAAGATAACTCTCCAGATTCCAATTTTTACTGACAGGGTTATTGGCACTCATTACGCAGGAGAAGCTATCGTCCCACAGATGCACCTGATGAAAGGACTGGGGCAAGGTGTCAAAACGGTTAATCACCAGATCGACCTTGCCGCGCTCTACATCATGAAAGCTCACATCACTGGGCGTCATAATATCGAGACGAATACCTGGGGCTTCTCTGCGCAGATTGCGCAGCAGCACCGGCAGCAGCGTCGACTCTGTATAGTCACTGGCCATAATCCGAAAAATACGCGTAGAACCCGCTGGATCAAAGTCGGTTTTTGGTAAAATCGCCTGCTCTGCGGCCGACAGTACATTGCGCACCAGAGGCTGTAATTCCAGAGCCCTATCGGTGGGTGTCATACCGTCGCTGGTGCGCACCAAAATGGGATCGTTAAACAGGTCACGTAACCGCCGTAAGCTGTTAGACATAGCCGGTTGACTGATGCCAAGCTCCTCGGCAGCCCTTGTAACGTTGCACTCTCGGAGTAGCACATCTAGGTACACTAGGAGGTTTAAATCGACTCTTGATATATTCATAAAAGGAATGCCCGCAATCAAAACTATCAATTAGATTAATGGGGGCATCATACCTAAACTTGTCTCACTGTCAAATAAACGGAATTCAAAAGGGGTTATCTAACAATGTCTGAATACACTAATAATATTGCGCAAGTCGCCAAAGTACTCGAAGGTTACGGCGGCGCCTGGAATGCTATCAACCCAGAGTCAGCTGCACGCATGCGCGCGCAAAATCGTTTTCAAACTGGCCTCGAGATCGCTAAGTACACTGCCGGCATCATGCGCGCAGATATGGCTGAATACGACGGCGACACCTCTGCTTACACTCAGTCTCTGGGTTGCTGGCACGGTTTTATCGGTCAGCAGAAGCTGATTTCGATTAAGAAGCATTTCGGCACGACTAGCAAAAAATATCTCTACCTCTCAGGTTGGATGGTTGCTGCATTGCGTTCTGAGTTCGGTCCACTGCCCGATCAGTCAATGCACGAAAAGACATCAGTTGCCTCTCTTATTGCTGAGCTGTATACATTCTTACGTCAGGCTGACGCCCGTGAACTTGGCGGCCTTTTCCGTGAGTTAGATGCTGCCCAGGGCGATGCGAAAGCTGCGGTTCAAGACAAGATTGATAACTTTCAGACTCACGTTGTGCCGATCATTGCCGACATCGATGCTGGTTTTGGTAATGCGGAAGCCACTTACTTGATGGCCAAGCAAATGATTGAAGCTGGAGCCTGCTGTATTCAGATTGAAAACCAAGTATCTGACGAAAAGCAATGTGGTCACCAAGACGGCAAGGTAACTGTTCCCCATGAAGATTTCTTAGCCAAGATCAATGCAGTTCGTTATGCATTCCTTGAGCTAGGTATAGATGACGGCGTTATTGTTGCCCGCACCGATTCATTGGGTGCCGGCCTAACGAAGCAAATCGCGGTTACTCGTGAGCCAGGCGATTTGGGCGATCAGTACAACTCATTCCTCGATGTTGAAGAAGTTTCTCCAGCAGATCTGAAGAACGGCGATGTAGTACTTAACCGTGACGGCAAGCTAGTACGTCCAAAGCGTTTACCTAGCAACCTGTTCCAGTTTAAGCCAGGTACCGGCGAAGCTCGCTGCATCCTCGACAGTATCACTAGCCTGCAGAACGGCGCTGATATGATCTGGATTGAAACCGAGAAGCCACATGTTGGTCAGATTGGCGCCATGATGGACGAGATTCGCAAGGTTGTTCCAAACGCTAAGCTGGTTTACAACAACAGCCCATCGTTTAACTGGACCCTTAACTTCCGTCAGCAGATCTTTGATGCCATGACTGAAGCCGGTGACGATGTTGCAGCCTACGACCGTAACGATCTGATGAATGTCACCTACGATGAAACTGCACTGGCAATTGCTGCCGATGAAAAGATTCGTACCTTCCAGGCCGATGCAGCGCAGCATGCGGGCATCTTCCACCACCTGATTACATTACCGACTTACCACACAGCCGCACTGTCTACGGACAATCTCGCTAAAGAGTACTTCGGTGACCAGGGCATGTTGGGTTATGTTGCTGGCGTTCAGCGCAAGGAAATCCGTCAGGGTATTGCCTGTGTTAAGCACCAGAACATGGCGGGCTCAGATATGGGTGATGATCATAAAGAATACTTTGCTGGCGATGCTGCACTTAAGGCATCCGGTGAAGACAACACCATGAATCAATTCTAAGAGATCTCTCTTTAGAACTGACTCGCTGTCACTAAAAACGCCTCTGCCTTTGAGAAAAAGCAGGGGCGTTTTTGGTTCTGCCCTATTTATGTTTGCTAGCTTAAATCTAGGCAGATTAATTGTTTAAAATCGGTATAATCTCCGCCTGCGTACAACCACATATAACTAGTTTCGAGCGAGCTATCTTGAAGACAGAATTTCTTGGCAAGACCCTTTCAGGCCCCTTTACAGTTCCCTCTGGAATTGTCACTACCGCAGTGCCCATTATTCAGTATATGTTTGATCATATGCCGCAAATCGGCGTGATCACCACCAAGAGTGTTGGTCCTGTGCCTCGCGAGGGCAACCGCGAACCTGTGTACAGCCAGTATTCCCCGGGTAATTTTGTCAATGCCGTTGGCCTGACCAACCCAGGCGCGCTAGTAGCTGCCGAAGCAATGGCAAAACTCCGAATTCCCGAAGATCGTTTTTTACTGGTCTCTATCTTCGGTGGCAGCCTAGAAGAGTTTGTTGAAGTCGCCAAGATCATGGCACCAGTAGCCGATGGCTTAGAACTCAACCTCTCCTGCCCCCACGCCAAAGGTTATGGCATGGCCATGGGCCAGGATCCGGAGATGGTTCGCGCGATTACCGCCGCAGTGAAAGCCGTGGTCGATATCCCAGTAATCCCCAAGCTAACACCCAACACCCCTAATATTGGCGAGATAGCCCTAGCCGCTGCCGCCGGTGGTGCCGATGGCATCTGTGCAATTAACACTGTCGGGCCAGGCTATACCGCGTCTCATGGACATCCAGTACTCAGTAATGGCGCTGGTGGCATGTCGGGTAAAGGCGTACTGCCCATCGCCCTAAAATGCGTGCGCGAGATTCGTAAAGTAACCGACTTGCCCATTATTGGTTGCGGTGGCGTTAGTAGTGCCGCCGACACCAGAGAATTCATTAATGCTGGCGCCTCCATTGTCGGCATAGGTTCTGCCCTAACCGGCATGACCACAGACGAAATTGGTAGCTACTTTAATCAGCTTGAATCAGACATGAGCTTCGACTCAGACAAGGCTGAAGCCCATATTCGCTACGACATAGATATGGATTACTCGCCCGTGATACTGGTGGAAAATAAGCGTGTCTGCAACGATATCTGCGTTATGACCTTCGACCGCAAAGTAAATATTCAGGCCGGTGAGTTTGTCTTCCTCTGGGTGCCAGGTGTCGGCGAAAAGCCCTTTTCTGCATTAGCGGATGACCCCTTCCAGCTCGCCGTTATCGACGTGGGTATCTTTACTCATGCGCTGATGGACTTAGAGGTTGGCACAGAAGTCTATGTACGCGGCCCTCATGGTATTGCTGTGTCGCCACCTGAAGATGCCAAGATTATGGCAGTGGCTGGCGGAACTGGTTTAGCGGCCGTGTATCAGCTAGCCCGCGACTTTGGCAACGCTGAAGTATTTACCGGCGCACGCACAGCCGAGCGCCTCTACTATCTCGATGAATGTAAAAAGATCGCCAAGGTTCACGTAGCTACAGACGATGGCACTGAAGGTTTTAAGGGTGTTGTCACTGAACTGTTGCGTAGCCGTCTCGAAGAGATGAATCAGCAGGAGTTAGATAAGTTGGTGTTCTATAACTGTGGGCCTGCACCCATGGTGCACGCCGCAGCGAAAGTGCAGCGGGAATTCTGTCGCGATGATCAGATCTTTAGCGCGATCGATTATCTGACTAAGTGCGGTGTTGGTATCTGTGGAGCCTGTGCTTCGCCGGTTGGAAAGCGCATCTGTGTTGATGGACCCTTTATGCAAGGGACGCCTGAGCGGCCTGTTACGTTATAGGGCCATCGCTCGCTAATTTTTCATCCCGACAGGTGCGCCACCATTGTCATACCGGCAGGCACTCCATCCTTGTCATCCCGACAGGCACTCCATCCTTGTCATCCCGACAGGTACTCCAGTCTTGTCATCCCGACAGGTACTCCAGTCTTGTCATCCCGACAGGCACTCCAGTCTTGTCATCCCGACAGAGCGTAGCGACGAGGGATCTCGCGATCTCTCACATGCGTTCGAGATGACAAACTGGGAGCTGGCAACAAGAGGCCTCAGACTGTCATCCTGAGCGAAGCCGAAGGATCCACTGACTCTAAAACCTCACTTAGGCACCCTGAACAAAGGGCCCAGGATGCAAAGTAAGTTTTCACAAACTCGCTTCTAAATATAAATAGCCTAATACAAAGTTTCGCCATTGGCGGCCATCGCGCGCAACTTATCGGTGGGACGATACAACTCACTGATAGACATATATTTATCAGCCCGATCACAGATTTCCTGAAGACCCGTCTCATCCATCCAGCGACAGACACCGCCGCGAAATGCTGGGAAGCCAACACCGTAAACCAATGACATATCCGCTTCTGCCGGCGAGGCAACCACGCCCTCTTCCAAGCAATGAATCATTTCCATGGCCATGGCGATCATCAGACGATCAATAATTTCGTCGGCATCAACCGCATGGGCTTCACCGTAGAGATTTTCTAACATGCCGATAACTTCAGGGTCGACGGCTTTGCCTGGCTTACCTTTTTCGTTGAGTTCATAACGGTAATAACCCAGGCCATTTTTCTGACCCAGTCGGTTGGCATTAAAGATTGATTCTGTTGGCCATACATCAGCAGTCTTTTTAAACCGCTCTGGCAAACCATCGATCATCACTGGGTAGCAATGATTAATCGTATCTATACCAATCACATCCATGAGGTATGCCGGGCCCATTGGGAGTCCCCAACCTTCCATTACCTTGTCGATCTGCTGGAAGTCCGCGCCTTCTGTGAGCATCATTTCGAGGCCAAATAACATGGCAAATAACACGCGATTAACTAGGAAGCCCGGGCAGTCGTTAACCACAATTGGCTTTTTACCCAGACCCAGTGCGTAGGCGCAAACTGCTGCGACAGTAGCGTCAGAGGTTTTCTCGCCGCGAATAACTTCCACCAGAGGCATTGCATGGACAGGGTTAAAGAAGTGCATGCCACAGAAATTTTCTGGACGCTGCAATGACTCTGCCAGACGGGTAATTGAAATAGTTGAGGTGTTAGAAGTAATAATTGCTGAGGGGGCTAACTGAGATTCTACCGCTGGTAATACCTGCTTCTTAACCGCCTCCAGTTCCACCACTGCTTCTACCAGCATGTCGCAGCTAGCGATGTCGCTATCAGCCAGTGTGGGTTTAATCTTGGTTAAAATTTGCGCTGCTTTTGGTTCGTCGAACTTGCCGCGCTTAACAGATTTGGCGAGAAGCTTGCTGGCTTCTTGAATACCCAGATCCAATGCTGGCTCGGCAATATCTTTCATCACCACGTTGTAGCCTCTGATGGCATTTTGGTAGGCAATACCGCCACCCATAATACCGGCACCAATCACGCCCGCCATATTAATCGGCGCAGGCTTATGGGCCTTGCCGCGATTTTTGGCCTGCTTAACCACGTATTGATCATTGAGGAATAAACCCACCAGTGCACGCGCCTGAGGCGTTCGAGTAATGTTATAGAAAGCTTCGTTTTCAGCTTTAATGGCCTCGTCACGACCCAAACCGGCGGCACCGGCGACCAGATCAACAGCTATTAGCTGAGCCGGATAATGGTTGCCTACTTTACCGACAATAGCCGCGCGATAATTTGCTGATGTAGCATCAATCTCTGCAGCCGACATGCTCAGTGGAGAGTTTTTCTGGATACGACGGGCCTGATATTCACGGGTTCCATCGACCATTTCCTGCAATGTTGCCAGGGACTGGGCGCGCAGCTCTTCGGGCTCGGCAATAATATCTACTGCACCCGACTGCTGTGCCGCCTTTGGTTTTTGCTGTGCCCCAGACACGATCCACTGCACTGCAGCGGTGTAACCAATTAGTCTTGGCAGGCGCACTGTGCCGCCCCAGCCTGGAATAATACCCAGCCCAGTTTCTGGTAAGCCAACCGCAGCCTTGGAGGAGATCACTCGGCAGTCACAGGCCAGACAGATTTCAAAGCCGCCACCTAGGGCAAAGCCGTTAATCGCAGCAACTGACGGATAAGGCAGGTCTTCGATCTCAGAAAACAATCCATTGGCGATCTGCGCGGCGGCAATAAAGTCTGCCTTGGGCGCAGAGAACATCTCTTTAAATTCAGTAATATCAGCACCCACTACAAATACCGACTTACCACTGCTTAGAAGCAAACCCTTAATGCCCTGCTCTGCCTTTAGACTGTCTAGGGCACTGCGAAGGTCACCAAGGGTCTCTTCATTGAATTTATTTACCGAGCCACTTTGGCTATCGAATTTAATTTCGGCAAAATCGTTGTCGAGCCTGATAAGGCTGAGAGTATTCCCTTCAAACATAGCGTGCTTTCCCGTAAAAAATAGTAGATTGAATAGTATTACTAACTGAATTGCTGGCTATTCTAGCTTTGTTAGAGAGTGAGTCTATGATTTACTGCGACCGACACTAATTATAACCAATATATGAGTGAAAAATATGACCTTGCGTGACAAGATGCAGCAGGAACAGCAGGCTAAAACCCTCTATAAGCAGGCTCAAAACTATGCCTTTGAGTATGCGGATGAGGCGCTGGTGCGCAATGTATTCCCCTCGGGTCAGGCCCTTGCAGAACTCAGGCATTTTGATGAAGACCTGCCTGAGAACTCCGGTGATGCCAAGGCAATTTTAGAACAGCTACATCAGTATGGTTCACCCGCCTCTGTTGCCCAGGCTGGTGGCCGTTACTTTGGTTTTGTTAATGGCGGCATTCTACCTGTGAGTCTAGCGACTAAGCTGCTAACGGATTTCTGGGATCAGAATACCGCGCTCTATGTCATGTCCCCGATCACCTCTAAACTGGAGCAGGTTTGCGAGGAATGGTTGCGCCAGCTATTTGGCCTACCTGATACCACCGTGGCAGGATTTGTTAGCGGCACTTCGTCGGCTATCTTTTGTGGCCTTGCGGCGGCACGTTACCGCATCTTTAAAAATCATAACTGGGACTTTAATCAGCTTGGTCATAGCGGCGCACCGCCGATTCGTGTGATTGCTAGTAGCCAGACCCATGGCGCCGTGGTCAAGGCTATCGCATTACTGGGTTTTGGTATCGACAATATTGAATGGGTCGACTGTGATGATCAGGGACGCATTATCCCCGGGGCTATGCCCGCTCTGGATAATAGCTGTATTGTTTTGTTGCAGGCCGGCAATGTTAATTCAGGGGCCTTTGATCCTCTGCAGGAAATCTGCGATAACGCCAATGCAGTCGATGCCTGGGTCCATATTGATGGGGCATTCGGTCTCTGGGCTGGTGGTACCAAACGCCTTGCCCATCTGACCGAGGGTATGGAAAAAGCCCATTCATGGTCTGTGGATGGTCACAAAACCTTAAACACACCCTATGACAGCGGCATATTGCTGTGCCGGGATAAGGATGCCTTGGTTATGGCATTGCAAGCCTCTGGCGCCTATTTAAACTTTAGCGAAAACCGTGATGGCATGCTCTACACCCCAGAGATGTCTCGACGAGCCAGAGCCATTGAGCTTTGGGCGGCACTGAAATACCTTGGGTCTGACGGGGTTGATGAGCTGGTTTTTGGTTTGCATGAGCGAGCGGTGCAGTTTGCCGGTGAGCTTACATCTGCAGGCTTTACTGTTCTCAATGATGTGGTCTTTAATCAGGTAATTGTTGCACCCAGCGATAACGATGAAACCACCCAATCTATTCTTGAATCAATTCAACAGTCCGGGGAATGTTGGCTGGGCAGCTCGGTATGGAAGGGTAAAAAAGTCATTCGCATCAGCGTCTGTTCCTGGGTGACCAGCGAGCAGGATATTAGCCGTTCAGTGCAGGCCTTTATTCAGGCGAGGCAGTCTGTTTGCGGAAAATAATAACATCAGCGCCAATAAACTCTGGCGCTGAACCCCATTGATGGCCCAGATAGTCGAAGGTTTGATTATTGAAAAAACTGATATGGGTCGGGTCATTTTTATAGTGCCAGCTGGCAAAGGCTTCGCAATTGGTTGTCTGCTTAGTCATTAACCCAAGATAACCACCAGGCTTTAACAGACTCCATAAGCGCTGCAATTCTGCGCCGGGCTGAGATAGATGTTCAATCACTTCGGTACTGGTAATAAAGTCATATCCACCGATTAGAACGTCTGGATTATCGGCGTAAAAGATGTCGTAAAGTGCGACCTGATGGCCCTGCTCTTCGAGCATTACTGAGAGTGTTGGACCTGGACCGCAACCAAAATCAAGCCCCTGACTATTGGCCTCAAGGCGGTCCATCAATGGCCCAGAGAGACGGCTTAAAAACTGTCGATAACCCACATCATTCGGTGAGTTTTGATGAAAGTCATAGGCTGCTTTTTCATCTTGCTGGCTTAGCTGTTGATGGGTGGGTACAAACACTAGTTCGCAATCGCCACATTGCAGATAGTCTCTGCGCTTATCCGTATGGTATTCCGCAACCGACTGCCCGTCACATAAGGGGCATAGTGGACACTGTTGCAGCTGAAGTTCTAGGATAATAATATCAGGGGCAATGAACTTAACCCCAGTCCTACAGGCGCTTCGCCAAGGCTTTGTAGCGCTTTCCCTTTAAGGGTGACTTCGATCATAACGCTGGGGTCTCCAATTAGAATAGTACCTGGATGGAAAGCTGCCTTAAATGAGCAGGAACAGCGCATTGAATCATTGTGGTTACCTTGGATCAACCTGATACCCCATAGGGTTACCCACCAGCATTATTTTCTATTGAGATTTTCCATTGAGTATCAGACACTAATGCCCTCGAACAAACAAAATAATAAAACCGAGATCTCATGAATATTAGTAACTACGACTGCCTTTTTGAGCCTCTACAAATAGGTCCAGTAACGGCCCCTAATCGTTTCTATCAGGTACCCCATTGCAATGGCATGGGCCATCTACGGCCCCAGTCACTGGCAGCAATGCGCGGCGTTAAAGCTGAGGGTGGCTGGGGCGTGGTGTGCACCGAAATGATGGAGATACATCCAACCTCAGATGTGACCCCCTATATAGAAGGCCGCCTGTGGGACGATGGGGATATGGCTGGCTTGCAGCTGATGACAGACGCCGTGCATCAGTATGGTTCTCTGGCCGGTGTTGAACTCGCCCATAGCGGTTCCTCAACAGGTAATCTCTATTCTCGGGAGGTTCCTCTAGCACCCAGCCATACGGCCTGTTACGACAACCTACCTTTTAGCGCTCGGGCCATGGATAAAAAGGATATTTCTAACTTCCGGCACTGGCACCGCCAAGCGGCACTGCGTGCCAAGGCCGCGGGCTTCGATATAATTTATGTATACCTTGGTCATGACCTCACCTTACTACAGCACTTTTTGTCCCCCCGCCATAATCGCCGTACCGATGAGTATGGCGGCAGTCTCGTCAACCGAGTCCGCCTGATGAAACAGGTGTTACAGGACACCAAAGAAGCCGTGGGTGATCGCTGTGCCGTAGCCTGCCGTTTTGCTGTTGATGAATTAATCGCCAGTGGCGGCCTGCGCTGTGGTGATGAGGGCAGAGAAGTTATTGAGATGCTGTCTGAGATACCGGACCTCTGGGATGTGAATATCTCTGACTGGTCGAATGATTCTCAGACCTCAAGATTTGCCGAAGAGGGTTACCAGGAACCCTTTACAAGCTTTGTTAAGCAGGTAACTAAAAAGCCTGTTGTAGGTGTGGGCCGCTATACCAGCCCCGACAAAATGGTCTCACTAATAAAAGGTGGCGTACTGGATATGATTGGTGCTGCCCGCCCTTCCATCGCCGATCCCTTTTTACCCAACAAGATTCGTGAAGGCCGCTTCGACGATATCCGTGAATGTATTGGCTGCAATATCTGCGTGACCGGAGACATGAATAGCTCGCCGATTCGCTGCACCCAAAACCCGACCCTGGGTGAAGAGTGGCGCAAAGGCTGGCACCCGGAAATAATCCCCGCGAAAAATACCGACGATGCAGTTCTGGTGGTGGGCGCTGGCCCCGCCGGTATGGAGCTGGCCATGTCATTGGGCAAGCGTGGCTATCAGGTAACTCTTGCCGAAGCCTCCAAGCAACTAGGCGGTAGAGTGTTACAGGAATCTGCCCTTCCCGGCTTAAACGCTTGGAAGCGCGTCGCAGATTACCGCGAGCTTTGGCTGCGTAAAGCTCCCAATGTAGAGCTGTATTTTGATAGCAGCCTGAATGCCCGGGATATTTTGAGCTTTGACATACCCCATGTGTATCTGGCAACCGGTGCCTATTGGCGTCGCGATGGTATTAGCCGCTCAACGCCTTTTTCCGTTGAAGGCCTAGACAGCAGCAAGCTGTTTACCCCAGATGATATTTTTGCCGGCAAACTCCCCTCTGGGAAAGTTATGCTATTTGATGACGACAACTTCTATATGGGCGGGGTTATTGCCGAGAAATTGGTCGCTGCCGGTTGTCAGGTTAGCTTCGTCACCAACGATGCTCTGGTATCCCCCTGGACGGTTTACACCATGGAGCAGCACCGTATTCAGACTCGACTGCTAGAACTTGGGGTGACTATTTACACCCAGCAAAATCTTAGCCGTATTGAAGCCGATCACTGCGTGCTGGCCTGTGTGTACACCGATAAAAAACAGATTGTTGATACAGATGCACTGGTAATGGTCACCGAGAAATTACCCCATGAACAGCTCTACCAAACCTTGATCGCTGAGCGAGAAATAAAGTCTGATCTCTGGACCCAAAGTGGTATCTCTACTCTAACGGCCGTAGGTGACTGCTTTGCCCCAGGCACGATTGCTAATGCCGTCTATTCTGGGCATTTGAATGCCCGTCAGCATGACGAAAAACATCCATTGTTAGAGGTACCTTTTAAGCGCGAAAGAATACTGATTTAGGTACCGTTGGGGGCTAATATTATTGGGAGCTGACTGTATTTGAAGCCAAGCTTGGGCTATTACTACAAAGTGACGGATAATTTGCCCGATAGTATGATTTCACATTGACGGAAACCGGCTTGATCAGTATTATGCGCGCTCTCGAAAGAGACCGTATGGAAAGACATTCGGGGATTAGCGCAGTCTGGTANNGGTAGCGCGCCTGCTTTGGGAGCAGGATGTCGGGGGTTCGAATCCCTCATCCCCGACCACTTTCCGGTCTCAGCTTGAAGGCTATGCCGCCCATAGCTCAATTGGATAGAGCATCCGCCTTCTAAGCGGAAGGTTCCAGGTTCGAGCCCTGGTGGGCGGACCAAGGTCTTTTTGTCTGGTTTAAATAGTTAAAGTCTCAAATTTATATCGCTTTAATGGTGGACGTAGCTCAGTTGGTAGAGCCCCGGATTGTGATTCCGGTGGTCGCGGGTTCAATCCCCGTCGTCCACCCCATTAATGCTCCCTCAAGCTTCATATCATTAGATTTCCTTATTCTCAGTTAAACCAGTTAAAAAACAACCAAAGAACGGTTAACATGTCGGCGTTAATTTACGCCACTGCCTATTTTGGCGTCTCTAATTCACCCCTTATTTCATACAGGTATTCACATGTCGGCATTGGTTCTTGATGGTAAATCTCTCTCCGCAGCAACAGAAGCTGAACTCAGTGAACGGGTTTCTGCGCTCAAGGCCAAAAACGGCGGCCAGGCACCTATCCTGGCAACCATACTCGTTGGCGGCGACCCAGCCTCAGCGACCTATGTAAAAATGAAGCAAAATGCCTGCAAGCGCATCGGTATGGACAGCACCAAAGTAGAGATGGGTGAAGAGACCACCACCGAGCAATTGCTGGAAAAAATTGAAGAGCTTAACGCCAACCCCAACTGCCACGGCATTCTGTTACAGCACCCCGTGCCGCCGCAGATTGATGAACGCGCCTGCTTTGACGCCATTGCCCTAGCCAAAGATGTCGATGGCGTTACTTGCCTTGGCTTTGGCCGTATGGCCATGGGCGAAGAAGCCTTCGGCTCAGCCACACCCCAGGGCATTATGCGTATTCTTGAAGCCTACAATATTGAAATGTCCGGCAAGCATGCTGTTGTTGTGGGTCGCAGCCCGATTCTTGGCAAGCCAATGTCACTGATGCTATTAAATGCCGATGCCACAGTCACTATCTGTCACTCCAGAACTAAGAACCTACCCGATCTGATTAAGCAGGCAGACATTTTAGTAGGCGCTGTTGGCCGACCAGAGTTCATTAAAGCCGAATGGATTAAAGATGGTGCGGTGGTTGTTGATGCTGGATATCACCCAGGTGGTGTTGGCGATATCGAACTGGCACCCCTAGGTGATCGCGTTAGCGCCTATACCCCAGTCCCCGGCGGCGTAGGCCCTATGACC
>DDDD01000145.1:23414-25106 GCA_002335945.1 Porticoccaceae bacterium UBA1989 | reverse complement strand
CCAGTAACCCCACCCTGTCATCTCGACAGAGCGAAGCGACGAGAGATCTCTTTGCCACTAGGTATCGAGCCCTACCATCTACACCAATAGATTTTGTTTCTTACAATGCTCCAACGTAGCATCCAAAGCGATAGCCACCGCGGCCATCATCTCGTCAATCTGTTCATTGGTAATAATCAGCGGCGGGCAGAAGCCCAGACTCGAACCGGCCACTGCACGAATCAGCAAGCCATTATCCTGCGCAACTTTCTGAGCATAACCACCTACCGCACCCCCAACAAAAGGCTCACCGGTCTCTTTATTGGCAACTAGTTCTAGGGCACCAATCAGACCGCTGCCACGCACCTCACCGACCAGAGGATGATCACTGAATTCCGCCAGACGCTTTTGTAGGTATTCGCCGGTGACAGCGGCTTTTTCAAAAATATTATCGCGGGTATAAATTTCCAATGTCTTTAGTGCAACCGCACAGGCAACCGGATGACCAGAGTAGGTGTAGCCATGACCAAAGGCACCGGCATTGGCGCTCTGCTCAATCATGGCGTCATACATCTCGCGCCGAATAGCCGAGGCACTAATGGGCATATAGGCCGACGACAGCTGCTTGGCAAAGGTCATCATGTCGGGAGATTCAATGCCCATAGTCGTGCAACCGAAGTCATTGCCGGTGCGTCCAAAGCCGGTAATTACCTCATCGGCCCAGAACATAATATCGTACTTATTAAGAACTGCCTGCACCTTCGGGTAATAGCCTGCGGGCGGCACAATAACGCCGCTGGCGCCGGTAATAGGCTCAGCGATAAAGGCGGCGATGGTATCTGGGCCTTCACGCACAATCATGTTCTCGAGATTGCCGACAATGCGATCGACAAATTCGATTTCAGATTCTTCACCCTGCTTACCGCGATAATAGTGCGGGTGATCCGTGCGCAGTATGCCCAGGGCATCCACTGGCAGATCAAAGTGATTCTGTGTGACAGGCAATCCAGTGAGAGACGCAGCGGCCACGGTCACACCATGATAGGACCGCTCACGGGCAATAATTTTACGGCACTCTGGCTTGCCGATGGCTTCGTGGTAATAGCGCAGCAATTTGATATGGGTATCGTTGGCATCGCTGCCGGAGTTGCCAAAGGACAGCATGGCATCCTGCATAGGAATCATCTCCGCCAGTTTGTCGGCGAGATCTATGGCTACCTGATGAGTCTTACCACCAAACATATGGCTAAAGGTGAGCTTGTTCATCTGCTCGGTGGTGGTATCTATGAGCTCCTGATTGCCATAACCCAGGGCGGTGCACCAGAGGCCAGCCAGACCCTCAAGATATTTATTACCGTCTTTATCCCACACATAACAGCCCTCACCCCGTTCGATGGTGATCTGTTCAATAGCCTTAAAGTTAGTTGTGGGATAAATTAAATGTGTCATCGGCTGCTCTCTACTTGCTTATGTTTTGTGTTGTGCTCTTTTATCTATCAGTTACTGATCGATACCGCCGACACAGATATATTTGATTGCCATATAGTCATCCATGCCGTATTTGGAACCTTCGCGGCCACTGCCGGATTCTTTTACGCCACCAAAGGGTGCCATCTCGTTGGAAATAATGCCTTCGTTTACACCAATAATGCCGTACTCAAGCTGCTCTGAAACACGGTACACGCGACCAATATCTCGCGAGTAAAAATAGGC
>DDDD01000145.1:0-23278 GCA_002335945.1 Porticoccaceae bacterium UBA1989 | reverse complement strand
AGCTCACTGCGCCCGCCACCCAAGGTCACGGTTGCCCCTTTGGCCACAGCATCATCAATAAAGGCACAGACCCCATTGGCGGCTTTTTCATCAATCAGTGGGCCGACGGTTACGCCCTCTTCGGCACCATTGCCCACCTTTAAGCCCTTGACTGCATCGGCTAATTTGGCAGCAAATTCATCGTACACTCCCGCCTGAATAATCAGGCGATTGGAGCAGACGCAGGTTTGACCTGCATTGCGATATTTGGAGACCATGGCCCCCTGAACCGCGGCATCGATATCCGCATCATCAAAAACAATAAAGGGTGCATTGCCCCCCAGCTCCATAGAGGTGCGCTTTACGGTTTGGGCGCACTCGGCCATTAACTGCTTGCCCACAGGGGTAGAACCGGTAAAGGTCACTTTGCGCACAAGGGGGTTACTGGTAATTTCGGCACCAATTTCTGCGGTGCGACCAGTCACTATATTGACCAAGCCTTTGGGAAATCCCGCTCGTTCTGCAAGCTCCATCAGTGCCAACGCAGACAGGGGTGTGGCATTGGCCGGCTTACATACCACAGCACAGCCAGCGGCAATTGCAGGGGCAATCTTGCGGGTCAGCATCGCGTTAGGGAAATTCCACGGAGTAATACAGGCAACCACCCCCACTGGCTGTTTAATCACCATTACCCGTTTGTCGTTAGAGGGGGCTGGGATAATATCGCCATACACCCGTTTGGACTCTTCACTAAACCATTCTACATAGCTAGCGCCGTAGGCAATTTCACCACGGGCCTCTGCCAGCGGTTTGCCCTGTTCAGCGGTTAGAATCTGGGCCAGGTCTTCTTGGTTTGCCATCATCAGGTTAAACCAGTTGCGCAGCATTGCGGCGCGCTCTTTAACCGTCGTTTTAGCCCAAGCTTTTTGAGCAACCTCAGCGGCCTCAATCATACGGCGCGTCTCAGCGGTGCCACATTTAGCGACTGCAGCGACAGTCTCGCCGGTGGCTGGGTTGGTAACCGCGAGGGTTTCTCCGCCGTCTGCATCTACCCAATGGCCATTAATATAGGACTGGGTTTTTAATAGACTGGCGTCTTTCAAGTTTAGGGTCATTGGACTTCCTCTTTTATCGGTTAATACTGCACTCAATTCCTGTAGCATAGTCGATTATTGCGTAAATATAGAGGGGTTGGACTCATATCAGCAATACCCATGATTAGGTAGTAACATTCGCCTTAATCACGTATAACAATGACCAAATCTCTCTGACCCCTGTCATCATTATGTCGGATGCTCAATTACATTTTGTTCGCGATGGAATCCACACCCATCTGGTGCTGCCCGCCGCAAGTCTCTGTGCCTTGATGCCGCAGCTGAATCCTATTTTTGGTAGTTACCAATGGCTGCGTATTGGCTGGGGTGACTACCATTATTATGGCAATGAGCAACAAACCAAGCTGATGGGCCTGCGCGCTCTAATGCTGCCCACCTCATCGGTGGTGGCATTGCTGGGCATTGATGACCTACGCAGAGACCTAACAGAGGATGCGGTGCTTTACAGCATCTCTATCAGCGATTCGGTGATGGATTCTCTAGCCCTATTTGTTAGCCGTTACTTTAAATTAGATAAGAGCAATCAGCTGACCAGAGTCAGAGAGCGGGCCAATGGCGAGCAGTTTTTTAAGTCTCGGGGTGTCTATACCATAGCCAATACCTGCAACAACTGGACCTCCTATGGTCTGCGCACGGCGGGCCTGAACCTCAACCCAGTATTCAATATTTTTCCCAGTCAGGTAGAGCGCAGCGTGCGCAAAAATGGTTACCTCCCGCTAGAACCTTAAATCTATTTCATATTTTACCCAGTTGGGGGTATTAGTGTTTTTTTCGCTGGCCAGTACCCTGAGGGCTCGTTATTACAAGCAAGTATTACAAGCCGCTATTACTAGCAAATATTCATTAAGAGCAACCCTCAGGTGCACCATGGCAGTAACCAACAGCAAGCTAGACATTGATTTTGATCAGTACGACACAGACGCAATCAATAAAAAGGATAAGGCGCATTTTCTACATCCCTGGCAGATATTCGATACCTTTGCCGAGGAAGGTGCACTGCCGATAGCGGCTGCCGAAGGCGCCTATATTTACGATAGTAATGGCACCCGTTACCTTGATGCTGTGGGCGGACTCTGGTGCACCAATATAGGGATGGGTCGGGAAGAAATGGCAGATGCGATCGCCGACCAGGTTCGTCAGATGGCTTATGCCAGTCCCTTTGTGGATATGACCAATATTCCCGCTGCAACCCTTTCGGCTAAGCTTGCACAGCTAGCACCCGGTGATCTCGACCATGTGGCCCTGTCCTGCGGCGGTTCTACGGCGATTGATACGGCTTACCGCCTGATTCATTTTTACCAGAACTGTCGCGGCAAACATGCCAAGAAACATATTATTTCTCGGGTTAACTCCTATCATGGCTCTACCTATGCGGCCATGTCGATTGGTGGCAAGCCCGGCGATCACCCCCCTGAATTCGATTATATTCAGGATACGATCCACCATATTTCCTGCCCTAACTATTACCGTGCGGAAGGGGATATCAGCGAAGCTGCGTTTCTCGCCGCCAAGCTTAAAGAGTTGGAAGATAAGATTCTTGAAGTCGGCCCCGATAAGGTTGCCGCCTTTTTTGCTGAACCCGTATTTGGTGCCGGTGGCGTTATTGTGCCCCCCACTGGCTACCATCGCGGTACCTGGGAAATCTGTCAAAAATACGATGTGCTCTATGTCTCTGATGAAGTGGTCACTGCCTTTGGTCGCTTAGGCCATTGGTTTGCCTCAAAGGAAGTATTTGATTTTCAGCCAGACATTATCTGTTCGGCAAAAGGCCTGACCTCGGGCTATCAGCCTCTGGGCGCCACCATTTACTCAAGCAGAATTCACGATGTGATTAGTGAGTTGGGCCATGGCCGCTGCTTTACCCATGGTTACACCTACTCTGGCCATCCGGTTGCCTGCGCTGCGGCGCTGAAAAACATCGAAATTATGGACCGCGAACAACTGCTGCCCCATGTGCAGGATATTGGTCCCTATTTTCAGGCACAGCTACAAACCCTGGCCGACCTGCCTATCGTGGGTGATGTGCGAGGTATTGGCCTAATGGCCTGTGTGGAGTTTGTGAAAGATAAGGAAACCAAAGCGCTATTTCCTGAAGAGCTGGATATCGGCAAATGGATTTCCAATCAGGCGGATAGCAAAGGATTAATTGTGCGCCCTATTGTTAATCTTAATGTAATGTCGCCACCGCTGATTATCAATCGCGCTCAGGTAGATTTTATTGTTAACACCCTGCGGGAGAGTATTGTCGCCTGTATCGCTGACCTTAAGCAGCATGGTCATTTTTAATTAAATCGCTCCATCTGCCTTTAAATTAAATCGCCACAACTGTTCTCAAATTAAATCGCCTCAGGCGTTGCAATTCAGACAGCTGACCCCATCTCATACCTAAGCAAA
Source organism: Porticoccaceae bacterium UBA1989 (assembly GCA_002335945.1). Taxonomy (GTDB): domain Bacteria; phylum Pseudomonadota; class Gammaproteobacteria; order Pseudomonadales; family Porticoccaceae; genus HTCC2207. The sequence goes on along the minus strand of DDDD01000145.1, from coordinate 19,790 downwards.
CGAGTTAAATGTTTTAGAGGTAGTAATTGAGATGGAACAGTATCGTGGAACCACTATTTTGTCAGTGCGACGCAATGGCAAAGTAATTATCGGTGGTGATGGCCAGGTCAGCATGGGCAACACCATTATGAAAGGCAACGCCCGCAAGGTGCGTCGTCTTTACAAAGATCAGGTTATTGCTGGCTTCGCTGGCGGTACCGCTGATGCCTTCACCCTTTTCGAACGCTTTGAAGCCAAGTTAGAACAGCATCAGGGTAATCTCACCAAAGCCGCGGTTGAACTAGCCAAAGACTGGCGCACCGACCGTATTCTGCGCAAGCTAGAAGCCCTTCTCGCCGTCGCAGACAGCGAAGCTTCGTTAATTATTACCGGTAATGGCGATGTTATTCAGCCTGAAGATGACCTGATTGCCATCGGCTCCGGCGGTCCCTTTGCCCAGTCAGCGGCCCGTGCCCTGCTGGATAACACCGACATGAGCGCCAGAGATATTGTTGAGCAAGGCCTCAAGATCGCCGGTGATATCTGCATCTATACCAATCACAACAGAACTATTGAAGAGCTCGACTCCAATACTTAAGCGTCTGCTCACTCACAGCAGCTAGGAATACCTATGTCTCAAATGACTCCCCGTGAAATTGTTCATGAGCTCAATCGCCATATTATTGGCCAGGACGATGCCAAGCGTGCAGTGGCCATTGCCCTGCGCAATCGCTGGCGTCGGTCGCAACTCGATGCCGAGATGCGCAATGAAGTCACCCCTAAAAATATATTGATGATTGGCCCTACCGGTGTGGGTAAAACTGAAATTGCACGGCGCTTAGCGCGCTTGGCCAATGCTCCCTTTGTTAAAGTTGAAGCCACTAAATTTACTGAGGTAGGCTATGTGGGCAAGGACGTGGAATCTATTATCCGCGACCTTGTAGAAACCTCGGTTAAACAGCACCGTGAAGTAGAAATGACCAAAGTCGCCCAGCGCGCTATGGATGCTGCGGAAGAACGTGTATTGGATGTATTGCTGCCCGCTGCACGGGGTGTTGATTCAGCCGATGAAAAAGACAGTGGTACTCGACAGATATTTCGCAAAAAACTCCGCGAAGGAGCCCTCGACGACAAAGAAATCGAGATTGAACTAAGCCAGGCGCCCGTTGGTGTTGAGATAATGGCACCCCCAGGCATGGAAGAGATGACCTCGCAACTGCAGGGAATGTTCAGCAGTATGGGTAAAGCCAAAACTGCCCCGCGCAAAGTCACCGTTGCCGAAGCTCTTAAGCATCTTAAAGATGAAGAAGCGGCCAAACTGGTCAATGAAGAAGATATTAAAACCGGTGCCGTGGAAGCCGCCGAACAAAACGGCATTGTCTTTCTCGACGAGATCGACAAGGTCTGCCGCCGCGGTGAAGCCAGTGGTGCCGATGTTTCTCGAGAAGGTGTGCAGCGCGATCTACTGCCGCTTATTGAAGGCAGTACCGTGTCCACCAAGTACGGCATGATCAAAACCGACCATATTCTGTTTATTGCCTCTGGCGCCTTTCATCTGGCTAAGCCCTCTGACCTGATTCCTGAGTTACAGGGCCGACTACCGATTCGCGTTGAGCTTAACGCTCTCGAAATTGGTGATCTGGAACGTATTCTTACCGAACCCAAGGCCTCGCTAACTAAGCAATATATTGAGCTGATGGCCACCGAAGGGTTAACCATTGAGTTCACCAAAGAAGGCGTGCGTCGCATGGCTGAGATAGCCTTTGAAGTTAACGAAGGTACCGAGAATATTGGCGCTCGCCGTCTACACACTATTTTGGAACGCCTGCTGGAAGAGATTTCCTTTGATGCTTCAGATCTGGGTGCCAAAGGGGAAAGTATCATCATCGATGCGCCCTTTGTTGAGAAGCATCTGGGTGAGTTAGCCAGCAATGAAGACCTCACTCGGTTTATTCTTTAAATGGCGAATATCGACATGCCAGTTCCCAGCCGAATTTTGGTCAGCGCCAATAAAGATTCTCTGAATATGGAATATCAGGGCGATGTGCGCTTTCAACTGCCCGCCGAGTATCTGCGCGTTTTTTCCCCTAGCGCGGAGGTACGCGGCCACGGCAAAGGCCAGGAAGTACTCCAAACCGGCAAGCGCCATGTGGGCATTCAGGCCCTAGAGAAATCCGGTAACTATGCCATTCGCATTACCTTTAGCGATGGCCATGATACCGGCATCTTTTCTTGGGACTATCTCTTTGAGTTGGGGACTAATCACACCGATAACTGGGCCGATTATCTGCGAAAACTCCATAACGCCGGCGAGTCACGAGATCCCGATGTTCAGGTGGTTAAACTCTCCTAAAAATTCCCTAAATAGGCTCAGTGCCGCTACAATAGGTCGCTAAAGTAGATTGCTAAAATAGACCGCTGAAATTCAGGAGAATCCTGCGCCAATGTCTGATAAAACAACCCACTTCGGTTACAAAACCGTCAATGTAGAAGAAAAGGCCGACAAAGTCGCCGAAGTCTTCCATTCTGTTGCCGCTAAATACGACCTAATGAATGACCTTATGTCTGTTGGCGTCCATCGTCTGTGGAAGCGCATCACCATAGAAATGTCTGGTGTGCGTCGCGGCGACAAGGTGTTGGATATTGCGGGCGGTACTGGCGATCTGACGGCAAAATTCTCACGCATTGTAGGTAGTGAAGGCACAGTGGTACTGGCCGACATCAATGATTCCATGCTCAAGGTTGGCCGTGATCGTCTGATGGATCGCGGTGTAGTGAATAACGTGCGTTTTTCTCAGGCTGATGCTCAGCATCTGCCCTTTCCTGACAATACCTTTGATGTGATTACCATTGCCTTTGGTCTACGTAATGTTACCGACAAAGATTTGGCACTGCGTTCAATGCTGCGAGTTTTAAAACCCGGTGGCCGTCTACTGGTGCTGGAGTTTTCTAAGCCAGCCAATCCAGTACTCTCCAAGGTTTACGACACCTACTCCTTTAGCATTCTACCCAAGCTGGGCAAGCTATTTGCCGACGATTCCGATAGCTATCAGTATCTGGCGGAGTCAATTCGCATGCATCCAGACCAGCAGACCTTACAAAATATGATGGATGATGCCGGCTTCGCCAACACCGACTTTCACAATATGACCGGTGGCGTTGTAGCCCTTCACCGGGGAGTTAAGCCTTAGTGTTATTTGCTGCATTACAGTCAACGGCACTCGAGGGCGTTGAGAACCTGATCAACGCCGCCTTGAAGTACGATCCTGCCTCAGCTCGAGATTTGGCCGCCCTAGAAGGTCAAATTATTCTAGTGGACAGCACCATGCCGCCTCTCTCCATTGCCATTGAACCTGGTGCCAACGGCATTATGTTGCACAGCAATTGGAAAGACAGCGCCAGCATCACTATTAGCGGCACCTTGGTTTCCATTGCCAGCATGGCGGTTAACTCTGCCGACACAATGTCTCTGTCTGGCACTGGTGTAAATGTTAGCGGCGATCTGGAAACTCTGCGTAAACTTAATACCATTATGGCCAACCTAGATATTGACTGGGAAGCCGCACTGTCCGAGTTACTGGGTGATGTTGCCGCCCATATTATCTGTTCCAATATTCGCAACTCAGCGGGCTTTAGAACGAACGCGACTGAGCGTGCTAAAACCAGCCTCGTGGATGCCGCTCAGAACCAGTGGCAATTAACCCCAAGCCGCAATGACTATAAAGAATTTATTCAGCAGGTGCGCAGCATAGCAACAGACACTGATCGACTTGCCGCACGGATTGAACGCCTGCGCAAAACTGGAGGCTTAAGCCTGTGATTGGACTTCGCCGCCTCGGTAAAATTATTAGAGTCGCCGGCAAATATCGCCTCGATGCCCTGCTAGAAAAAGACCAGCTACCCCTAAGTGCCCGCCTGCTGCTATCTCCCGCAGTTCTATTTGGCTCAGGTGCCAGTAAAGGTAGCCGCGGCGAACGCCTGCGCAAAGCCTTGGAAGAGCTAGGCCCTATTTTTATTAAGTTTGGTCAGCTGCTGTCTACCCGCCCTGATCTAGTGCCCGACGATATCTGTTCAGAGCTAACCAAGCTGCAAGACAATGTACCGCCGTTTTCGTCGGCCCTGTTTAAGAAAAATATCGAGACGGCCCTCAATGGTAGCGTCGATGATCTATTTCAAAGCTTCGAGACAGAGCCTCTGGCCTCAGCCTCTATCGCCCAGGTCCATGGCGCCGTATTAGCCGACGGCACTCAGGTGGTCGTTAAAGCCGTGCGCCCCGGTATTGAAAAAACCATTCGCAAAGATATGGCGCTGCTGTATACCCTGGCTCGCCTGCTGGCTAAATACAGTGAAGATGGCCGCCGCCTGCACCCTGTCGAAGTGATTAAAGACTACGACAATGTCATTATTGAAGAGCTTAATCTGCAATCAGAAGGTGCCAATACCTCATTGCTACGCAACAACTTTGAAAACTCAAAGCTCCTGTATGTACCCAAAATATTCTGGTCCCACTCCAACCAAGATGTACTGGTTATGGAGCGTATTTACGGCATTCCGGTTTCGAGTGTTGCCGAGATGAATGCGGCTGGTGTTGACATGCAGGTGCTTGCAGAACGTGGTGTTGAGATTTTCTTTACTCAGGTTTTTGAAGATAACTTCTTTCATGCCGATATGCATCCCGGCAATGTGTTTGTTGATATCAGCAATCCCAAGCAGCCCTCTTATCAGGCTCTGGACTGCGCGATCATGGGTTCCTTATCCAGCGCCGATCAGTTCTATATCGCGCGTAATCTGCTGGCCATTTTTAATCGAGATTATCGTCAGGTGGCAGAATTACATATTCGCTCTGGCTGGGTAGCTAAAGATACGCCCGTGAATGAATTTACCGGTGCTATCCGCTCGGTGTGCGAACCTATTTTTCAGCGCCCGTTGGATGAAATATCTCTGGGTCATATTCTGGTCAGCCTGTTTGCGACTGCCCGGCGCTTTAACATGGAAGTGCAGCCCTCTCTGGTGTTGCTGCAAAAAACCCTGCTCAATATTGAAGGCCTAGGTCGACAGCTCTATCCGCAGCTGGATCTGTGGACAACGGCAAAACCCTTTTTGGAGAAATGGCTCAAAAATCGCTATTCCCCCAAGAGCATGATCAAACAGATGAAACGCCATATTCCAGACTGGTTGGAATATTTACCCCAGATACCACCGCTTATTTTTGATGTGCTGCAAAGCAAGCAGGCCAGCAATGATGCTGCTGTGCCCGCAGAAATCGCACCCACCAAATCCAAAGTATTAACGGGCCGCTTAGGCGCCGCTGCTGTGGGTGCGGGTATAGGCTTGGCCTTTCCCCATTGGGCAGAGCCAGTCATGCAATTGCCTGGTAGTAGTCTGATACTGGCTGGATTGGGACTGTTGATACTGCTGCTGCGCTAGTTGCGCTATTATGCGCACCCGTTAATCACTAATTTGTAATGGATTTACCAGAAATGAACTACCTTGACGACATTCTCTGGAACAGCGACGGCCTAGCCCCTGCGATAGCGCAGGACGCCGAGACCGGCACTATTCTTATGGTTGCCTGGATGAATCGTGAAGCTCTGCAACTCACGGTGAGTGAAAATCGTGCTGTCTACTGGTCACGCTCACGCCAAAAGCTATGGCGTAAAGGTGAAGAGTCCGGCAATGTGCAACAGCTTAAAGAGCTACGTCTAGACTGTGATAACGATGTCATTATGATGCAGGTTGAACAGGTAGGTGGCATTGCTTGTCATACCGGCCGCGAATCCTGTTTTTACCGCGTACTTAAAGATGGCCATTGGAGCAGCGTAGACCCAGTGATCAAAGATCCCAAGGAGCTCTACCGATGAGCGATACAGTGTTAGAGCGATTAACCCAAGTACTTGCGGCACGTAAGCAGGCATCTGCAGAAGATTCCTATGTTGCCAATCTCCATCAAAAAGGCTTAAATAAGATCCTCGAAAAAGTGGGCGAAGAGTCGATTGAAACTATCTTAGCCGCACGAGATGCCGAGATAAGTGGCAATAATGAAAAGTTAATTTATGAAACCGCTGACCTCTGGTTTCATACCCTGGTAATGCTGTCTCACCTAGGCGAAGACGCCAGTGCTGTGCTCAGCGAACTTGAACAACGATTTGATTTATCTGGCCTCGAAGAAAAGGCACAGAGAAAAAAAGACGAATGATCTAATTTATAAAGGAGAATGGTAATGGGTTTTGGATGGCAAGAATTATTAATTATTCTGGTGATAGTAGCACTGGTTTTCGGTACTAAGAAATTGCGCAATATAGGGTCTGACCTAGGTGGTGCGGTAAAGGGCTTTAAAGATTCCATTAGCACCGAAGCCAAAGAGGAAGATGAAGCGCCTAGCGATACTGATGCGTCAGTCGAGAAAAAAGACACTGCTGAATAATCTATGTTCGATATAGGCTTTTCAGAACTACTTATTATCGCGGTCATTACCCTTCTTGTAATGGGTCCCGAACGGCTGCCTGAAACAGTGCGCACGATCAGTTTATGGTTTGGGCGGATGAAGCAGATGCTCTCCAGCGCCAGACAAGAACTGGAAAACGAGGTGGGCATTGATGAAATTCGTCTTCAGCTGAAAAATGAGAAAATCATGCGCCAGTTAGATGAAGCCAAAGGTGATATTGAAACCACCATCACTGACACCAAGGCCGCACTCGACAAAGAAATATCTGACGCCAAGGTCACACTCGACAACGAACTATCGGATGCTAGGGCAGAACTCGATGAAGATTTAGTTGGCGAAATAGATGACGAACTGGATCAAGCGCTAAACGAAGATCTACCAGTGAAGCCGGCCAAAGAAAATCCAAATGACTGAATCAGAAACCCTTAGCAGCCAACCATTTATGGGCCACCTAATCGAGTTTAGAGATCGAGTGCTACGCTGTGTTGCTGCTGTTCTGATTATTTTCGCCGGTTTATTTTCCTTTAGCAATGAGCTGTATCTGTATATCTCAGAGCCTATTCGCGAGTACCTTCCCGAATCCTCCAGCATGATCGCCACCGAAATTGCCTCGCCGTTCTTAACCCCCTTCAAGCTCACATTGGTGTTATCCATGTTTGCGGCTATGCCCTACATTCTTTATCAAACCTGGGCCTTTCTTGCCCCCGGTTTATACAAGCGGGAAAAGAAAATAGTCATACCGCTGTTTATCTCTAGCGTAGTGCTGTTTTATGCCGGTATGGCTTTTGCGTACTACATTGTGTTTCCACTGGTGTTTTTATTCTTCACCAGCATAGCGCCGGAAGGGATTACTGTGATGCCCGATATTCGCAGCTATCTAGACTTTGTACTCAAGCTTTTCTTTGCCTTTGGCATTAGTTTCGAAATCCCTATCGCCGTGGTTATTCTGTCGTGGATGGGCGCTGTTGACCCAGATAACCTAGCCAAAAAGCGTCCCTATGTGTTCGTACTCTGTTTTGTATTGGGTATGTTGCTGACGCCACCGGATATTATTTCTCAAACACTGCTCGCCATCCCTATGTGGCTGCTATTTGAAGTGGGTATTTTGTTTGGCCGACTGGTTAGTCCGTCAAAAGAATCCGCCTAGAAAAGAGCCTTTTTGATCGCCTGATAATGACAGTCTCTCGTGCGCCGTGAGATTTCTGCGTCAGGTACCGTAAATTCAAAGGCATGAAATCCACCGGGGAAAATCTCGAACTGAGTATTAACACCCGACGCATTAAGACGCTCAGCATAGTCAGTATTCTCGTCGACAAATGCATCTACTGAACCCACGCCGATATAGGTCGAAGGCAAACCGGTTAAATCTTCTGCCCGGCTTGGGGCAGCATAGGCCGATGGCGCTTCAGCACCCCCACTCACATTCGGGCCCAAGTAAGCCTGCCAACCCTTAATATTTGAATTGCGATTCCACACCCTTTCATCGGTGATGCTATGGCTAGAGGCTGTAATACTGCGGTCGTCGATCATGGGACAGAGTAACGCCTGAAAAATGGGGAACACTTCAGCCTGATCACGGGCTAACAGCGCGAGTCCAGCAGCCAACCCTGCACCGGCACTAATGCCACCTATACCAATGCGTGATCCGTCTACTTTGAGCTCCTCAGAGTTACTGAATAACCAGCACAGAGCACTGTAGCAGTCATCTAAAGGCGCGGGGAAAGGATGTTCAGGTGCCAGCCGATAGTCCACAGAGACCACCACAGAGCCTATTTCTTTGACCATCTGTCCCACGAAATAATCATCTTGTTCCATGCTGCCAAGACAGTAACCGCCGCCATGAATCCATAATAATGCTGGCAGATGCTGGGTTTGATCCTGAGGGCGATACACTCGCACCAATACTTCTGGTGCTGCTGAAGCACCTAAAGTATTCCTACTCTGAATGCTATAGTCGGTACTGGTAACATTCTCAATCGCTGGCAGTGCCGCCATCAAACCCAGCCGCGCCTGAGCAATAAGCTTGCGTGTCAGTGGCAGATCTGACCAGATATCCATTTGCGGGAATTGTGCCAAGGCAACGGCGAGTTCTGGATCTACTAAGCTCAGGTTCATATCGACTCCTAGAGGGTTTTCTCAATGGTTTAGGTCTAGCGATCAGTGGTTACTTCGCCACCTATATACAGCCAACAGTCACCGCTAAGGGTAAACACCGACTTCTCATGCATGACTCTCTGCTTGCTGTCTTCCAGGTAGGTCGCTTTAAATTCCACCCAACCCTGCTGGTCGGCTACCCCTGAATCAACTACCTCCAATGAAACCCATTGCTGAGCCTTCTCAGAGAGCGCCTGGGCGGTTAAACCCTTGGCCATTGGGGCGAACCAGGTCTTTAGCAGATAGTCGCCGTAACCGCCGAATGCATAGGCGCTGTAGCGGGAACGCATCAGCTGCTCTGGTGTTTTGGCCGGCATTTTTCCACTTAACAACGGCTCGCAGCACTCACTAAATGCTTTGCCGCTGCCGCAGATACAGTTATTTAACATTTCTACCGTCTCTAATTAGATTAATCTCACCAGTCTGGTTTAAAATAATAACTCAAATAGCCGCAGGTGAGCCATAACATGCCAAGTTTAGATATTGTTTCTGAAGTCGACTCAGCCGAAATACTCAATGCCACTGATAATGCCAGTCGTGAACTGACCACCAGATTCGACTTTCGCGGCGTCGATGCCAGCATCACGTTAAAAGATGATGTGGTAACACTCAAGACTGAGGCAGATTTTCAATGTCAGCAATTACTCGACATTCTGCGTATTCAGCTGGTTAAGCGCGGTATAGACCCAACCGTTATCGAGTGCGATGACGAGGCAATCCACAGCGGCAAAACCTTTTCACTGCCTGTTAGCTTTAAGCAGGGTATCGCCGCCGATATCAGCAAAAAACTAGTGAAGCTAGTCAAAGAGAAAAAGCTTAAGGTCCAGGCTGCCGTGCAGGGCGATGAAGTTAGAATCACCGGCAAGAAGCGCGACGATTTACAGGCCGTGATGGCCGCAGTCCGCGAAGCCGACCTAGGACAGCCCTTTCAGTTTAAAAACTTTCGAGACTAGCCCTAGATAGAGCACACATTAATTTTTGGCGACAAATTTCATAGATATACTGTTGACGCAGTGCCTCGTGTTTTTGGCGGTGTAACCCTCACCGTCAAATACATGGCCTAAATGGCCATCGCACTTGGCACAGAGTATCTCTACTCGCGAACCGTCTGCATCTGTGTCTCGCCTCACTGCCCCGGCAATTTCGTCATCAAAACTCGGCCAGCCGCAATGGGATGAGAATTTATGCTCAGACCGGTACAGCGGCGCATCACACTGCTTACAGAGATACTGGCCGCCCTCAAAGTGGTCGGTATAGACACCCACAAAAGGGCGTTCAGTGCCCTTCTGCTGAATCACATATTTCTCATCGGCGCTTAATTCGTTGTACTTATCACTCATTATTTAATCTCTCTAAAGCTGCACAGCTAACCAGAGTTTATCCATTGCCTGCTGTATTTTAAACAATGGTTGTAAGGTATTTTGTGGGTCACCTGAGTCTGCAAAGTCGGCACCATAGAGGCGCAAAAAATCTAACCCAGGGTGTCCCAGAGCAGCGTACTCCCAATCGATAATAAACACACCGTTATGATTTTCAATAATATTTTCTGCGATCAAATCATGGTGACAGATAACCGGCTGCCAATCGCTACTGTCGACAACTCTGGCAACGGATTCTATCTCCTCTTTCACCGTCGCAGATACACAGTCGGCAGATAGCTGATCTAGGTAGCCACGACAATACTGTAAATAGTTACGCGGCACCATATCAGACATTGGAATAGCCTGAATCTTGCGCAGGGCGTTGGATACCGCCTCCATATTCACGCTGTTTTTCAAACTCTGGTTGGTGGAAATCTGGCCCTCAATATATTCGCTAACCAGCACCTCATCGCTAATAAAATACACTCTGGGGATAACACCGCTGGAATTTAATAGACCCAGTATTTTTGCTTCTCGCTGGCGGTCAATGCCAAGGGCCTCGCTGATGGGGGAATTAATCCGCACAACCGCTGTAAAGCCTGCTAAGCCCACGAGGAAGGTTTTATTGGTGCGACCTCCCGTAAGCTCTCGTATTAGCTCAGGGGTGTCTGTGAGGCGCGGACCGCTCCCTATAGTCCAGCTCTGCCAATCAGATAGAGTTTGCTGAAGTAAAGTTTGGGTTCTGTTCGGCATAACGTTTTCTCCAGGCAAAGTAACCAAGGGTCGCCAACACCAAATACAGGGTAAACATAGCAGCAGTTTGATACAGCTCTCGATCTAAATACAGAAAAATAGAAACGCTATCAATAACAATCCAGTACAGCCAGTTCTCTAGGACTTTGCGAGCCACCATCACCGTGGTCAGAATACTGGCCCAGGTGGTAAAGGAATCTATGTAGGGCAGCCTAGCTTCCGTCGTCGCAGAAAGCAGGTAACCTGAAATGAGTGTAGCCAATATAATCACTGCCATGGCGATAAGATGCTGTTTCGCCGTCCAGACAGACAGGGCAATGCCCTCATTATCAGAGCCTCCTCGCTGCCACTGGTACCAGCCATAAATAGCCATGGCCATATAATAAACGTTTAAGCCAGACTCCATGTACAGGCTGACATCGCCGAAAATAACCACGTAAATAGCCGTGCTAAAAAAAGCACAGTACCAGCACAGGCTATTTTCTTTCATGGCCAGAACAAGGTAGGCGATGGATAAGACCACCGCCACTGTCTCTAGGTTAACCCAATCGAACATTACTGCAATGCCTCGTAGCCGGGAATAATTTTGGCCACATAAATCGCCATATTAAATTCCTTATAGCAGGCAGCAATAGTGTCCTGCACCGCTTTCATGGCATGCTCATACTCACCCTGAACCACAGTACTGGTCGGAAAGGTGGTCACCTTGAGATTATCAAACTGATTAATCTTTTCAATAAAGCCCTGAATCGGTGGAATAAAGTCCTCCCGATTCGGGTACATGCTGATATCGATGGTTACTTGCATAATACTGCTCCTATTAAACAGCTATTAAAAAACCTTAGAAATCGTATTTACCGCTGACACCAAACATACGAGGTTCACCGAACTGGTAGTAGGGTTCCGTTGCATAAAATTTGCGGGGGTCATTACCAAAACCACCGAACCCACGAACAATAACCTCTTCATCGGTTAAATTACGTCCCCATAGAGACAGTTCCCAATCACCAAAGTTATAGTCTAGGCTGGCATTGAGTAGCTCATAAGACTCAGACTGTTCGCCATGACTGGATGACAGGTAAAACTTATCCTTGCCTTCTATATCAATACTGAGGGCCAAACTGTCAGTAACCTGTGCCGTGCCGCCAAGCGCAAATTGATAACCTGGGGCATGAGCCTGATCACGACGGTTAAGGTCGGCAGAAAGCGGAATATCATATTCCGTTTCTAACAGACCAACAGTACCAAACAGAGCCAGACTCTCGCTAGCAAGCCAATTAAACTCAAGCTCAACACCATAGTTGCTACCCTCGGCTGAATTGCCAAAATAGTCAGTAAAGCTAACCGCATTACTGTCTACTCGGGACTGCACCAGCGACTGCTTGATCTGAATATCATCACGCTGCTGATAGAACATCGCCACCTGAGCCTGAAGTCTGTCATCTAACCATCGGCCCTTAGCCCCTGCCTCATAATTGAGCATAAGCTCCGTATCGAATTCACGGTCTTCCGCAGACAGAGAGGCATTGCTGTTCACACCGCCCGCCTTGTATCCTCGCGAGATCAAACCATAGACCATAGCCTGTGCCGATAACTGATATTGCAGAACAATCCGGCCACCCCAAATATCTTCGTCCACCTTATGAGCCACCAAATCACTATCCGCATAAGCTGCCTGACGATTTTCAAATCGCACGCCAGTGGTAAGGGTCAGTGCCTCAGTAAGCTGAGTATCAAACTGACCATAAAAAGCCTGATTGGTGGTATCAAAATTACTGGCAAAGTCCCCAGTTGCGTAGGTGTATTGACGCAATAACTCTTCGTCCTGCTCGCGCCAGTAGACACCAGCAACCCAGTCTGTAGTGCCATTAAAAATCTGGGCTGAATCCTGAGACACTAGCTTCAGATCAATGCTGCCGTTTTGGCGCTCACGAACATAGTTGTCGGTAGAACTGTATTCCCAGCCTGCGCAGGGTTGACCTGTGCATATCTCAGGGAAGGCCCAGTCTTCATCAAAACCATATTCTAGATTACTGTCTGCAAAGCTTACCAGACTGACTAACTCAACATTGCTATTGGCCTGCCAGTTGCTCTGTAATGCCACTGCCGTAGATTCCTGCCGGTCATGGCCAGGGCTATCCGACAAAGTGTTTCGAGTATTATCCAGAGAGAAACCATCGTAGCCATTGTCGGCATTAACATGAAAAGCGGTTAGCTTAAGATCCAAGTTTTCACTGGCCTGCCAATCTAGAATTGAGCGCACACTGAGCTCATCAATATTGTCTGTGTCATCCCGCTGTAAAAAATCATTGCGGATATAGCCATCACTGCGGTGCTGCTGAACGGCAAAGCGATAACCCAGGTCTTGGTTTACTGGACCACCCATGGCCGCAGATACAGTCTGCGTATTGTAATCACCTAGGGAGACTTCCAAATTACCCTGAGTCTGTTTGCTGGGTTGATTGGCGCTAAGGTTAATCAGACCCGCCAATGCGTTGGCACCGTAAAGCGTACCCTGAGGGCCGCGCAATATTTCAACTTGCGCAATGTCCATGGTGGTTGCAGCACCAGCAATACCGGTGAAGTCGATGCCGTCCACCAGAATACCGACAGAGGGATTTAGCGGCTCAATAAACTGACTGCGCTCACCAATACCTCGAATTTGGATAAAGCGGCCACGCGAAGCGCCGCTAGAGAAGTTCACATTGGGTGCCAAATTAAGTAGCTGCTCTAAATGCCGCGCCTGACGCTGACCGATAGTCTGGCTGTCGAACACTGTAATACTGGCCGCCGTTTTCAGCAGACCCGCATCTCGAAAATCTGAGGTCACAATAACCTCTTCAATAACATTGTTGGCCAGAGAGGCACTCGAGACGAGTGCAGAAATAATAATTGGGGCGATAACCCCGAGGGTTTTATTAACAAATTTAGACGGTTGTTTAAAACAGTATTTAGGTAAACGGTACTTAGATAAATGGTACATAGATAAAGAGCCTCAGTAACAGTAGTTAAGGAGACCCGGAGACAAAGACGGAGACAAGGGCAAAAAAGCAGTTAGTCCTATTCCTACGCCGGCATAATCCGGATCAGGTTCAAAGGGTGCATCTCAGGTCAACTTGCGTTGGCCGCCCCTTAGGAAACGCTGGCATATTACCATCAGCCAGCGAGCAGATACAGACTACTAACAACATATTTTTTACTTGAGATTAATGGTCGCTTTTTACAATTAGCGCTATGATTAAAAAAACCTTAAAAGGATTCACCATGGCTCAGTCACTCAAAACAATAATTCTCGCGGTTACAGCGGCTTTTCTACTCAGCGGCTGCAATGCTAAACCCGCTGACAGTGCGCTGACATCCGAGCAGGCTATCAGCCTGTTAGACGAACTGTTTATGGAGGAGCTGAAGCAAAGTCCCGAATACCTGACCTACCTGGGTATGCGGGAACGCTACGACGAGTGGAACGACATCTCTGATGCCGCCTCAGAGCGCGGCTTAGTAATGACTCAGCGACATCTCGCCCAGGTCAAAGCAATAGATACCTCAGCGCTCAATGCGTCCGCCAAGCTCAGTGTCAGAATGTTTATTGAACAGTCCGAGCAGTCAATCGCTGGACACCAGTGGCGTCATCACAATTACCCAGTCAATCAGATGCGCGGCGTTCACAGCATGGTGCCATCGTTTTTAATCAACCAGCATCTAATCGCTAACTACCAGGAAGCCGAAGCCTACATTGGTCGCATTAAGAACTCGGCGCTACTCATGGAGCAACTTTTAGTCCAGCTAAAAACCCGTGAAGAGAAAGGCATTATTCCGCCGCAATTTGTTTTCCCTCGGGTGCTTAAATCCATTGATAATATTCTCTCCGGTGCGCCCTTTGATGCTGCTGATGAGCAACCTAACGAGGATATTAAGGACAGCACTATTCTTGCCGACTTTCGCGCCAAAATAGCGGCGGCGGAACTTTCCAAACCGGAGCAGGAGCAGCTACTAGCAGAGGCTAATAATGCCCTGCGGGACTATCTGGCCCCCGGCTACCAACGTATCCATAACTATATGTCGGCGCTGCAAGCCAACGCTGACCAGCGACATGGGGTATGGAAATTCCCCGACGGCGAGGCGTTTTATAACTTTGCTCTTAGGCGCACGACTACCACTGATTTAACAGCCGATGAAATCCACCAGATTGGCCTGACAGAAGTTGAGCGTATTCAGAACGAGATGCGGGCCATTATGAAAACCCTAGTTTTCGATGGCGATCTCAAAGCTTTCTTTAACTTTACCCGCAATGACAAGCAGTTTTACTACCCAGATACCGCGGCAGGCAAGCAGGCCTATCTCGACAGAGCAACAGAGGTAATAGATCGTATGCAAAGTCGCCTCGACGAACTCTTTATCACCAAACCCAAAGCCCCTCTGCAAGTTAAAGCCGTCGAACCCTTTCGTGAAGCCTCGGCCGGCCAAGCGTTTTATCAGAGTCCCGCGCCAGATGGCAGTCGCCCGGGCACCTACTTTGCCAACCTTTATCGCATGAGTGATATGGCCAAATATCAGCTTGAATCTCTTGCCTATCACGAGGGTCTTCCCGGCCACCATATGCAGATATCCATTGCTCAGGAGTTAAAGAATATTCCTAAGTTTCGTCTCTATGGCGGACACACGGCATTTATTGAAGGCTGGGGACTCTATTCTGAACTGGTTCCCAAAGAGATTGGGCTCTACGAAGACCCCTACTCTGACTTTGGTCGCCTGTCTGGTGAACTCTACCGAGCCTGTCGCCTGGTCGTAGATACAGGCATACACGCCCAGCAGTGGTCACGACAGAAGGCTCTGAACTATATGGCCGCGAATGTGCCCCATTCAGAAGGCTATAACGTGCGTCAGATCGAACGCTATATTGTGATGCCCTCTCAGGCCACTGCCTACAAGATTGGCATGCTTAAAATTCAGCAGTTACGCAGCGATGCTACAGCGGCTCTGGGAGAGAGGTTTGATATACGCCAGTTTCATGATGTGGTGCTAAAAGATGGGTCAGTGCCTCTGTATATTCTTGAGGACAATGTTAAAGCCTGGGTAGCAGCATCCCTAGCTGACTAACTCAAACAGTACAGGCCAGAATCCTACTTATTTCACAGAGGGAGCGCCCCGACTCGGCACGCAGGTCGTTAAACACCTGCTCAACCCGCTTTAAATCTCGTTGCGCCGTGGGGCTAAATTTTTCCATATACCCCTGATTGACCAGTGCATCACAAACATCTTGGGTCAGTAAAAAAGTATCCTTGCCCATACTGCGCAGCATATTTGGGCCAGAGTTACCGCCCAATCGGCAGCCCTGCTTTTTGAGTTCCAACCACAGACCCGTGATATTGTCTTCAGGCCACTCGGCAATAAATTTTCCGAAGCTGCCATGGCTATGCTGCCTGTCCAATACATACATCGCATTATTTCGCACGGCGACTATTTTGGTAAAGTTACGCACAATACTCGTATCTTGCCCCAGCTCCTCAAGACGCTCGTCACTGAAATGCGCCACAGCCAATGGATTAAAGTTGGCAAAAGCCTTTTCAAACCCAGGCCATTTATTATCAATCACGCGCCATACAAAACCCGCACGAAAAATACAGCGCGTCATCATAGACAGGTAGCGATCATCGGTTTGCGCGACTAACTGCTTGGGCGTCGCGGCACTGGGAAGCCTGGCCTCAAGCATTTCGCTGCCACCATGGTTTGCCGCTGCCAGCTTATACAGAGCTTTAAAAGAGGTCATTGTAGGAAAGTCCTTCTCAGGTAGATTCGTGCGTTGTTACAAAGAGAGCGTTTATAAACAGCTGCGATTGATTATAGCGAATAACCAGCCCGTTCCAGCAGGTCAATAATAAACCCTGATGCGATAACGAACAGCACAGCACTAAACAACTTATCCAGCCACCAGCTACTGCGCTGGAATCGAATAAGCGTGCCTGAATGGCTAAACATCAGCGCCACCAACATATACCAGAGGGCATCGACACCCCCCGCGATAAGACCCAGAGCAACTTTTTCCCACAGCGCGGTTTCAACACCGACAAACTGGCTAAACAGTGCGGTAAAGAAGAGTAGAACCTTAGGGTTGACCAGCGCAATCAGAAAACCATCGCGGGCCGCTCGCCAATTCGAGGAATGCACAGCTAAAGGAACCTCTACTTCTTTTCTTAGAGGCGCTAACAGCAATTTGATCGCCATAAATAACAGGAAAAGACTGCCAAAAATCTGTATGCCATCAAACAGCATTGGGTTGTTATTGATGGCCACAGACAAACCAGAGGCGGTAACAAAGGCGAAAAGCCCCACAGCAACCCCATGGGACAGTCCCGCAATTAGGCCCGC
Organism: Porticoccaceae bacterium UBA1989; assembly: GCA_002335945.1. Taxonomy (GTDB): domain Bacteria; phylum Pseudomonadota; class Gammaproteobacteria; order Pseudomonadales; family Porticoccaceae; genus HTCC2207. Next base: position 2,732 of record DDDD01000145.1, on the reverse strand, counting down.
TATCCTGCCCTGAGACAATGTGTGATTAACAATGATCGCCAAGCTGGGACCAGGCGACATTGCACCAAATAGGCAGGCAAGCGTCACAGAAGCCCAAAAAGCACCGGTCATACTGCTGTCAAAGAGTAAATTCATGGACGTTTTATACAGTCCTGACAGGATAAAACAAGTTAAATTTTAAATCCTAGCCTGTCAAACAACTAATACTAAAGTATTAGTCCTTAAGCATTATTTAAAACCGTTCAGGGATCATTAAACTAGCCAAGCTTGGAGAGTTTATTGATCCTTAGCACCAAGGAAGATATAGCAGACATCACAAGATGGGTTGTTTGAGAAAGGATGCAAAAATTCACTGTATTTTTGGTTTGTCCTGCGGTCTCCTCAGGAAGATCACAGTATTAGGGGTCTTTATGGCTATCCAAGTCGTATCCACTGCTGAAAATGAACTGCAGATTACGAAAGTTTCATTGGAAGATGCCTTTAACGGCGGAATAAAAAACTTTGAACAGCACATTATTGCGCTGCCAAAAGAGCAACGCTTGCATTTACTTGATGCAATTGAAGAAGAGCTTATCTGTGTTGCGCACTACTGATTGAAAGTGGCTGCAACCCTCGCAAAAAGCTCAGCGCGTTCGGCCTGGCTTAATGAGGTGATACGCAGATAAAGCTGTTCTACGGTGCTCTCCGCAGTGATTTCACTATTGGTTTTTTTACTAGAGCTCTCATAGAGAGACTCAGGTGTTACGCCAAAGTAATTTGCAATGCGTACAACTGAGTCGCGACGCGGCTCACGAGTAACTTCACTGAGAATACGGTTAATTGTAGGCTGAGGTACACCGGTGGCACGCGAAAGTGCACTCTGAGAGAGGTGTTGGTCACGCATCAATTTTGCGAGTTGTTTGCTGATATCTAATTTCATCGTAGTATTATGCGCCCATTTTTATCTACCATCGTATTATTTTTAGATCATTCTTCCTATAAAAGCGAACAGTTAGATGAAAATACTTGGTTTAGAAACGTTTTTTCTATCTCTGTGGATTCACTAAACCCTCCAAGACGTCCGGCCTGTCCGTAATAATACCGTCTACGCCCATATCCATAAGATTCTGCATAGTCTGCGGATCGTTAATGGTCCACACCTCAATACGCATATTTAATTGATGAATAGCTTTGACCAGAGAGGGGGTTACTATAAACCCGTCCTCGCCCATCGGCAGCTGCACTGAGTAACCCGGTGTATCATAGAGGTGACCAAGACCAAATTTCCCCAGCAAAACTAGCCATGTAGCTTCCGATTCCCCCAAAGAAGTGGGCACCGTAGGGCACATTTCTCGAAAATGATCTAATACCGAGTCGTGAAAAGAGCCAACCACAACCTGATTGACCAAACCATATTCTTTAATTAGACGGCAGAGCTCATCCGCAGGGGCAGTATTCGAGGGTTTCAGTTCAATCAGAAAACGACTGGCAGGCAAGCGCTCGAACAGAGACCTTAGCGCCGGCACTTTAATGCCTGGGGCTGCCACCAAATCTGGATAATCGATTTCATGAAAACCAACATCAAAGGCCTGAATTTCAGCCAATGTCATCTCGGCAATACGGCCTGAGCCACTAGTGGTGCTATCGATAGTGGCATCGTGACGCAAAATCAGCACATTGTCCTCCGTTAGATGCACATCTAACTCCAGAACATCTGCACCAACAGCCAATGCATTCACACCGGCTTCAATTGTATTGCCCGGTAACAGAGCCCCGCCATTGCGATGCGCCAAAATATCGAAAGTATTTGTTTGGTAATAGGCCGTGGGTGCCACCCGATTATAAATAGGCAGCATAAGTAATAAAATATAAGCGAGAACAATACAGCCAATAACTGAACAAAAGACACGTATGAACATGGGCACCTGATTTTTTTATTTTTATGGCGAGACTATACGCTTTTAAACAGTCACATCATACCCGTCGAATTATCGATTGTGGCGGTTGGCAATCAGCTCCTCCACAACAGAAGGGTCGGCCAACGTTGAGGTGTCCCCCAAACTATCAAGCTCATTGGCAGCAACCTTGCGCAGAATACGGCGCATAATTTTCGCCGAGCGGGTTTTTGGTAAGCCTGGCGCCCACTGAATAATATCCGGCTTGGCGATAGGGCCAATCTCCCTCACGCAGAGTGCGATCAGCTCTTTGCGCAAATCATCATGCTGCGCCTCATTGAGTTCGACATCGGACATCAATGTGACATAACAGTAGATACCCTGCCCCTTTATATCATGGGGATATCCCACCACCGCAGCCTCAGCAACCTTTGTATGTAATACGAGAGCACTCTCTACCTCAGCAGTCCCCATTCGGTGGCCAGAAACATTGAGCACATCATCGACCCGCCCAGTAATCCAGTAGTATCCACCCTCATCCCGACGGGCACCGTCACCGGTAAAGTAATAACCGGGATAGGCACTGAAATAGGTTTCAATACAGCGTTTGTGGTCACCATAGACCGTGCGAATCTGGCTCGGCCATGAAGACTTAATCATCAGCAGCCCCTCACCTGCACCCTCAATCTCATTACCCTCGGTATCCAGTAGTACCGGCTCTACACCAAAAAATGGTTGGCTCGCAGAGCCCGGCTTAAGATCTGTGACACCAGGCAGTGGAGTCAACATATGGCCACCGGTTTCGGTTTGCCACCAGGTATCAACAATGGGGCAGCGGGAGTCGCCAACAACCCGGTA
>DDDD01000158.1:11228-11717 GCA_002335945.1 Porticoccaceae bacterium UBA1989 | reverse complement strand
AAGGCCTTCTTCCAGCGCATTTATCTTAGTGACTATTTTGCGCATACCGCGCAGTTCACGATCATTGCTGGTGCCGAATACTTTTTTTAGAATTTTGCCAAACATTGTGTTTTTCCGTAAATATAAGCGAAAGAAACAGAGAGCTATCCTGCTCTCCAGTAAACCATTTAGACGTTAAGCGAGGTTTAGCGGCTGGTGCGTTTGATATAGGAGGCTGGATCGACTGTGCGACCATTTTTGTAGACTTCGAAGTGAACATGGGGGCCTGTAGATCGGCCGGAACTACCCATACTGGCTATTAGCTCGCCTTTTTTAACAATGGCGCCTAATCGGGCAATGTTCTTTTCGTTGTGGGCGTAGCGTGTAACAAATCCGTCGCTGTGGTTGATTTCAACCATCTGTCCGTAACCACTGCGTTCCCCTGACCAGGTAACAACACCTGAGGCAACGGCGATAACATCGGCACCCTGTCTTCCGGCGAAATCAACA
>DDDD01000158.1:0-11059 GCA_002335945.1 Porticoccaceae bacterium UBA1989 | reverse complement strand
TCTTGGATATCGATGGTGCTGGCTGTCTCTGTGACTAAATTGGTATCTGGACCACCTAAACCTGGGTTAACGGAGAAATCGAATTCGCCGTCTTCTAGGCTGGCTATCTGGGTAAGTTGCTCGCCAAGCGCGTCTAATCGAACCAGTCGAGAGCGCATCTGAGCTAATTTGACGGTCATTGCCGAGAGAGAACCGGCTAACTGATCACGGCCAGCATCCACTTCTTCCTGCTGAACAACGATCTGGTGCTGCATTTCGCTAATACTATTATCAAACAAGAGTTCCCAGCGCCCATCGGCTATCTTAACGCCCAGCATGGTGCCGGCTGCAACGGGAATACCCAGAAGCACCACTGACAACAGACCTTTGGCCCAGCTATTAAGGCTAAGTGTTCTAACCTTTTCCGCTCGACTGCTGATAAGAATTATTTTCACTGGAGGATTATGCCTTCTCTCACTCAAAAACTACTAAAAAGATTAATTCGGCTGCATGTACGATATAGGTACATCTTCCGGATTATCAATAAAAGTGACTACTTCCCAGGCATCCGTGTCTGCGATTAATGCGCGTAATGACGCATTATTTAGTGCATGCCCTGATTTATACGCATCGAACTCTCCAATTAAGCTGTTTCCCAGCAAATAGAGGTCGCCGATGGCGTCCAGGATCTTATGTTTGACGAATTCATCGTCGTAACGCAAGCCGTCTTCGTTCAAAATTTGAAACTCGTCAACAACTATGGCGTTTTCTAAGCTTCCGCCCCGCGCTAATCCCTGTGAGCGGAGATATTCAAATTCTCGCATAAAGCCAAATGTCCTGGCTCTGCTGACTTCTTTAACAAATGAGGTGCTCGAAAAATCGATGCTCCCATTCAGGGCCTGATGTTTGAACACTGGGTGATCAAAGTCAATAGCAAAATTAACTTTAAACCCTTCGAAAGGCCTGAAGGTAGCGCTTTTATCGTCTTGTTTTACGGTGACGTCGCGCTTAATACGGATAAATTTCTTGGGGGCGTCCTGCTCAAAAATACCGGCGGACTGCAATAAAAAGACAAAGGGGCCTGCACTGCCATCCATAATTGGAATTTCGGGCGCTGACACATCAATAAGAGCATTGTCGATGCCCAGACCGGCCATAGCTGAGAGCAGGTGTTCAACGGTAGAGACGCGAACGTCACCATTGACAATGGTTGTAGAGAGGGTAGTGTCGCCGACGTTCTCTGCTTTGGCAGCGATTTCGACCATTGGATCAAGGTCTGTACGACGGAAAATAATGCCGGTATCGGGGTCGGCGGGATGCAAAGTCAGATAGACTTTTTCTCCGGTGTGTAATCCCACGCCAGTAGCACGTATTACATTTTTTAACGTGCGCTGCCTGATCATGGCTACACCCCTGATTTAATAGGTGCAAATTCTAACAGACAAGCCCTCTATCACCAAGATTTTATAATCTGAGGCGTGGTGATAGAAGGCTTCTTACCATTAACTAATTGGGGTAATTAGTCGGCTTGCTTACGCAAGAATGCCGGTACATCTAAATAGTCCATTTCTGGATCTGCATGAACATCCATTTTACGGGCTGTTGAACCGTCTGATACGGTGGTGCGACGGTTGATTGTTGGCTTATCTAGACGACCGTAGTCGATATCACCACTGGCTCTGCGAACGGGGGCATTGTCTACCACGCCGCGCGGACCAGTTTTCATGGCTGCGCCACGAAGGCCTGTGGCAACTACTGTTACGCGCAACTGGTCTTCCAGTTCGGGTTCAAACACGCTACCGACAATAATGGTGGCATCTTCGTCTGCAAAGCTGCGAATGGTGTCGCCAACGTCTTCAAACTCACCCAGAGTAAGGTCGTAACCACTGGTGATGTTTACCAGAATACCTTTGGCACCCTGAAGATTGATATCTTCGAGTAGAGGACATTTGATAGCAGCTTCGGCAGCCACTTTGGCGCGATCCGTTCCGCTGGCTTCACCAGTGCCCATCATAGCCATTCCCATCTCGGCCATTACGGTACGTACATCGGCGAAATCCACATTGATCAGGCCATCGAGCATAATCAGGTCAGTAATGCCCTGAACAGCGCCGAATAGCACATCATTGGCCTGTTTAAAGGCGTTGATCACGGTCATGTCTTTGCCCAGAACCTGCATAAGCTTTTCATTGGGAACAATAATCAATGAATCAACACGCTCTTTTAACTGAGCGATACCGGCATCGGCAATGGCCATGCGCTTGCGGCCTTCAAAAGAAAACGGTCGCGTAACCACACCAACTGTCAGGATGCCCATCTGCTTGGCTACTTCGGCTATAACAGGTGCGCCACCAGTACCGGTGCCCCCGCCCATACCTGCAGTAATAAAGACCATATCTGCGCCTTCAAGAACCTGAGCAATACGCTCTTTGTCTTCGAGGGCTGCCTGACGACCGACTTCTGGATTGGCGCCTGCGCCAAGACCTTTGGTCAAACTGCCGCCCAGCTGCAATACAGTGGCGTTTTCTAGGTCGTTGAGTGACTGAGCATCGGTGTTGGCGCAGATAAAGTGCACCCCATCGATATTACTCGCCATCATGTGGCGAACGGCATTGCCGCCGCCCCCGCCAACGCCTACTACTTTAATCTCTGCATTCTTTGGAATGCTGTCTACTAATTCGAACATATGTAACCCCTTGTTTGCGCCTCACAATTAAATTTCATAGCCACAGTTGTGACCCTTACAGTCCACCCTGGAAAAAACCTTTGATCTTGTCCCAGCTGCTATCGCCACCTGTCTTGCTGGTGTCGCGGCGACCCTCTCTACGCTGTTGCTGAACACCGAAGTGCAGCAGACCAACACCTGTCGAATAAATTGGATTGTTAACAATATCTGACAGGCCTTTTACATTGACCGGCGTACCGATTCGCACTGGCATATGGAATATTTCTTCCGCCAGTTCGGTCACACCTTCCATTTTTGATGTACCTCCGGTGAGTACCACACCAGCTGCAATCAATTCTTCAAAACCACTGCGGCGAAGTTCTGCCTGAACCAGGGTAAATAATTCGTCATAGCGGGGCTCAACCACTTCGGCCAGCAACTGGCGCGACATGTCCCGCGGTTCGCGATCGCCAACGCTGGGGACCTTTACGGTCTCCTCTGGACGGGCCAGCTTGGCCAGCGCACAGGCATATTTGATCTTGAGATCTTCGGCATGGGGCGTTGGTGTACGCAGCGCCATGGCGATGTCGTTGGTGACCTGGTCACCCGCAATTGGAATCACGCCGGTGTGGCGAATGGCACCTTCCGTAAAAATGGCGATATCCGTGGTGCCGCCGCCAATATCTACGAGGGCTACACCAAGTTGCTTCTCATCTTCGGTGAGCACTGCATAGCTTGAGGCCAGCTGCTCTAACACGATGTCGTCGACATCTAGACCACAGCGACGGATACATTTTTTGATGTTCTGTGCGGCGTTAGCGGCACAGGTCACTAAATGAACCTTGGCTTCAAGGCGCACTCCCGACATACCAACAGGTTCGTGAACCCCTTCCTGGTCGTCGATAATGTATTGCTGGGGCAGCACATGGAGAATTTCTTGGTCGGCGGGAATGGCGACGGCTCTCGCTGCATCGATAACCCGCTCTACATCCAGCTGCTGCACTTCGCGGTCGCGTATCGCCACGATGCCGTGAGAGTTAAGGCTGCGAATATGACTGCCAGCAATGCCGGCATAGACTGAGTGAATTGAACAGCCGGCCATCAGTTCAGCTTCTTCTACTGCACGCTGAATTGAGTTAACCGTGGCTTCAATATTCACCACCACACCTTTTTTAAGGCCCGAGGACACATGCATTCCGGTACCCACTATTTCTAGATCTCCGTTGGCGCCTATGGCACCGACAATTGCCACCACTTTAGAGGTGCCAATATCCAGTCCGACGATCATGTTCTCTTCATTTGCACTAGCCATAATTTTTCCTCAGCAGCTCCTGCTTGTTGCTAAACAGATTGAGCTGTATTTACCTCAGTGTCGTGCTGCGCGCCAATTAATACGCCGTCTTTCCAAGCTACGGCTAATCCATTGGGGTAACGCAGATCGATAGTTTTAATACTATTTATCTGTTGATTCAGTCCGGACTTCCATACCAGAGCAAACCGCCTAATTTTTTCGCCAATCTGGTCGCGACCCAATACCAGACGTATGCCAGAGGCGGTATCAACTCGCCAGGCACCCAAACTATCGCGCTGCAGCTCAACCAGCTTTAAACCGGTGGGAATCAGCAGATCAGCCATAGTTTGGTACTCCTTCATCATCTCTCTCGAGGTGCCGTACCTGGCGCGCAATACTGGCAGCGCCGCTAACTTGCTGTTATCAGCAATGGTCAATTCTTCCCCTAGACGGTTTAGAAAACCCGCTTTGCCCCAGCGTGCGATGGGCACTTCTTCCTGAACTTCCACTTTTAATGTGGAGGGCCATTGGCGTCTAACGCTGACTTCATCAACCCAGGGGTCGTCCTGTAGCACCTGACTTAAATTATTCAGGTCGACGCTTAAAAAACCACCATTGATCTGCTCATTCACGAGGCGCGTCAGATCTTGCTGTTGCAGGTAGTTAAAATCACCACCGATCATTATTTGAGTCAGGGGCCTGTCTACCTGCTGGTACATCAGATTGCCGCCGTAGATCACTACGGCAAACAGTCCCACCATTAATAGCCGTGAAAAATTCTCCATCAGGGCGCTGTTACTGCTCTCGTTAGTATTCTTGCTAACGCCCTTATTAGACGCGTTGCGACGATTCTGAGTCGCCATTAGAGAGACTCCTCTAATATGGCGAGCACTAGCTGATCGAAATCTAGGCCTGCGGCCTTGGCCGCCATGGGCACTAGGCTATGGCTGGTCATCCCTGGGGAAGTGTTTACTTCCAACAGCTGAAATTTGTCATTGCTATCGACCATCAGATCTACCCGACCCCAGCCACGACAGCCCACTGTATTGAAGGCATCCATGGAGAGCTGGCGTATCTCGGTCTCGCGCTCGGGGGAGAGATCACTGGGACATTGATACTGGGTCGCATCGGAAAAGTACTTGGCCTGATAGTCGTAAAAGACTTCGTCGGTATGGATGCGAATGGAGGGCAGTGCCTGATCACCCAGAATTGCGACGGTGTATTCCGCACCCTCTAATAGAGGCTCGGCAATCACGGTCATATCAAATTCGGCGGCCTGCTTCCACGCTAACTTGAGCTGCTCGGGGGTTTCGGCGCGGCTCATGCCTATGCTGGAGCCTTCGCTCGCTGGCTTAACCATGGCCTTGCCCCCTAGGCACTGCATAATGCCGGTCCAGTCAGACTGGCTATCGAGAACCGAAAACTCTGCAGTGGCCAGACCTATGCCCTGCCACATCTGCTTGCAGCGCAGCTTGTCCATTGCCAGAGCCGAGGCCAGAACGCCGCTGCCGGTGTAAGGCAGGCCTAGATATTCCAATGCGCCCTGCAGGGTGCCGTCTTCACCGCCGGGGCCATGAAGGGCAATAAATACTCGGTCTAGGTTGTGGCTGGGCAATGTCTGTAACAGGTCGTTCTGGGCGTCAATCAACACTACATCGACGCCGAGATTCTGCAGTGCCTGATGCACAGCTGCGCCGCTCATAAGTGAGACTTCGCGCTCTGAAGAGGTGCCGCCATAGAGCAGTCCGACACGGCCAAATTTACGCATGCTGGATGCAGTCATTTTTTAACCTCCGGCACGGGCTGGAGTTCGCTGTCGGCCAACATGGCAACGAGCTTGCTTACGCTGCCAGCACCCTGGGTCATTACAAAGTCATCACCCCGTACTAGCTCACCTAATAGGTATGGGACTGCTTCAATGGACTCGACATAAATAGGATCTATGCCGCCGCGCTGGCGGATACTGCCGCATAGATTTTTGCTGCCCGCACCGGGGATAGGCTCTTCGCCGGCGCTATAAACATCGAGTACTAACAGCACATCAACCTCGGCCAGTACCTGGACGAAGTCTTCGTAGAGATCGCGAGTACGGGTATATCTGTGTGGCTGAAAAACCATGACTAGACGTTTTTCTGGCCAGCCATCGCGAATGGCCTGAATGGTCGCCTTAACCTCTGTGGGATGGTGACCATAGTCATCAACCAACATGGCGTCGCCACCGGTCACAGGGTATTCGCCAATCACTTCAAAGCGTCGACCAACACCACCAAACTTGGACAGTCCGTCAATAATGGCCTGATCGGAAATCCCCTCGTCGCTGGCCACGGCAATCGCGGCTGCAGCATTTAGGGCATTGTGGCGACCGGGGATGTTTAAGCTGATCTGCAGTGAAGACTGGCCATCTGGACGATCAATCATAAAGTGACACTGACGCTTTTCGGCGCGCAGGTCTCTCAGGCGATAGCCTGCATCTTCGCTAAACCCATAGGTTAGTAATGGCCGTGCAACGTCGACTAGAAGCCCACGAATTACATCATCATCAATGCACATCACAGCCAAGCCGTAAAACGGCAGGTTGTGCAAAAATTCTATATAGGTTTTTTTCATGACCTCAAAGTCAAAACCATAGGTTTGCATATGGTCTGCTTCGATGTTGGTCACCACTGACACCATGGGCTGTAAATGCAAGAAGGACGCATCACTCTCGTCAGCCTCAGCAACCAGATAACGACTGCCTCCAAGCTTGGCATTGGTGCCAACACTGTTGACTCGCCCACCCACAACAAAGGTGGGATCGCGGCCCGCTTCGGCCAGGATAGCTGTGATTAAACTGGTGGTGGTGGTTTTGCCGTGGGTGCCGGCAATGGCGATGCCATGACGGTAGCGCATCAGCTCGGCGAGCATTTCGGCACGACGTACTACCGGAATACCTCGGGTATGAGCGCTGGCGATCTCTGGGTTCTCTATAGTCACCGCGGAGGATTTGACGACTACATTGGCGCCGTCGATGTTACTTTCGTCGTGGCCGATAAAGACAATGGCACCCGCCTTGGTCAGACGCTTAACACTTGGGTTGGCGCTGATATCGGAACCGGAAATTTCGTAACCCTGGTTTAGCAATACCTCGGCAATACCGCACATGCCGCTGCCACCAATACCCACAAAGTGGATACGACGAATACGGCGCATTTCTGGCGGTTGGAAATTCAGGCTATTGACCATTGGCGACCTCCATGCAGACGTTGGCGACTGCTTGGGCTGCATCATTTTTGGCTAACTCACGGGCGGACATGGCCATATTGAGTCGCTGCTCTGCGTGATTACAAATACTATTAATCTCGTTGGCCAAGATCTCTGGCGTTAATTTGGATTGCTGAAACAGCGTTGCCGCTCCCTGGTCTACTAATAGCTGGCCATTGGAGGTTTGGTGATCGTCGATAGCAAAGGGGAATGGAATCAATAATGAACCCAGCCCTGCGGCCGTTAATTCAGCAACAGTGAGGGCGCCGGCGCGACAGATCACAAAGTCAGCCCAGTCATAGGCGTCTTCCATAGCGTCAATAAAGGCCACCACATTAATTTTGCCGTTCTTTACATTGAGTCCGCGCTTTTTGTAATCATCGAGCGTGGCCTGGAGGTGTGCCTTGCCAGTCTGGTGAATCACCTCGGGGCGAACACGTTTATCAATCTGTGCCAATGCTTTTGGCAACAGGCGGTTAATGGCCAAAGCGCCGCGACTGCCGCCCAGTATCAATAATTTGGTGTTGCCACTGCGTTTGGCGAAACGCTGCTGGGGAGGTGCTAAGTTAGCAATGGCCGGTCGTACCGGATTACCACACCATTCACCGTCTTTTAAGGTATCGGGGAAGCCCTGCATAACACGGGTGGCGATAAGCGCAGACAATTTATTGGTGGTGCCAGCAACAGAATTTTGTTCGTGAATAACCACAGGAATGCCTTTGAGCTTGGCAGCAACAGCACCGGGACCTGAGGCAAAACCACCCATACCCAGGACCACCTGAGGTTTAAATTCACCCAAGACGGCCAGTGCCTGACCAATAGATTTCAACAGCAGTATTGGCGCTTTTAATAAAGCGACCAGTCCGCGACCGCGGATACCTTCGATATCTATGTAGTTAATTTCGATGCCATGGCTTGGTACTAGCTCAGACTCAATGCCTCGGCGGGTACCCAACCAGGAAATTTTAGCGTCGGCGCTGCGCAGCTGATCGGCAACGGCCAGTGCCGGGAATACGTGCCCGCCAGTGCCACCAGCCATAATCAATACGCGAAGGTTATCGGTCATAGCGAGGCCTCCGCACAGGAACTGTCTCTGTGTGCAATTCGTGGCTGATGCGCAACATCATGCCCACCATGGCGCAGCACACCATGAGGCTGCTGCCGCCATAGCTAACAAACGGTAGCGTCAGGCCCTTGGTTGGCAACAGTCCTGCGTTAACGCCCAGATTAATAAAGGTTTGGCCACTAATGAGCAAACCAAAACCGAGCAGCACAAAGGCGCCATACCAGTACTTTTGCGCAATCGCTAATTTGGCCAGCTGTAAGATGCGCATCACCATAAATACATACAGACCCAGCAGCGCAATCACACCCATAAAGCCAAATTCTTCGGCATAAATAGCAAATACAAAGTCGGTATGGGCTTCTGGCAAGTACATCATTTTCTGTACTGACTGACCTAGGCCTACGCCAAACCATTCACCGCGACCAAAGGCGATCAATGACTGGGTAAGCTGATAACCGGCATTAAACTGATCAGACCAGGGATCCATAAAGGTGGTGAGTCGCGCAACGCGATAGGGCGCTGACTCTGCCATCCAGTAAAGCAGCACACCAACAACCAGAACCACCAGCATATATTGACGAAGATTGGTGCCGCCCAAAAACAGCATGGCCATAAAGGTTGCAGCCAACACCACGACAGAACCAAAATCTGGTTCCAAAATAAGTAATACGGAGAGCAGAGCAATAACCAATAAGAGCTTAGCGAACTCTTGCCAATTGTCTGCCAGGGTATCCCGATGCTTCTGTAAATGAGCCGCGAGGAAAACCACCGTGGCGACTTTAACTAACTCAGAGACCTGCAGAGTAAAGCCACCAGCACTTAACCAGCGCCGTGAACCGTTTACTTCGCGGCCTATGCCCGGCACTAGAACCAGCACTAACAGCACCACTGATAGTAGAATCCACAGTCGTCCGTACTGGGCCCAGATAGCGGGCGGAACAAAAAACCCTACAGCCATAGCGCCTGCACCAACTAACATGTACACAAGATGACGGGTGACAAAATACAGCTCATTGTTATAGCGGTAATCGGCAAAGCTAAATGAGGCCGAGGCGATCATAATCAAGCCGATGGAGATCAGGGCTAAGACAGGCAGTAGCAACGGCATATCCACATACCATTCTCTGCGCTTAACCGGTAAGTACTGTAGGGGCAGGCTAATATTCATCGCTGCCTCCAAGTCGGTGCACGGCTTTTTGAAAACTGCGACCACGTTCTTCAAAGCCGCTAAACATATCGAAGCTAGCGCAGGCCGGCGAGAGCAGTACAATATCCCCTGCTGCCGCTAGCTGATGGGCCTGCTCAACCGCTGCATCAAGAGACTCAACGATACGTGTATCCACCACGGTATTTAGGGTTTCTGCAATCTGTGCCGCATCCTCACCAAACAGAATACTGTGTTTTACAAAATCGCTGGCTGCGGGTTGCAGATCGGAGAAGTCCTGTCCCTTGCCCTGACCACCAGCAATTAAAATAAGGTTTTTATGGTCTGCGTCGCCGAAGCCTTTAATCGCCGCTAGAGTAGCGCCAACATTGGTGCCCTTGGAATCGTCGATATAGAGCGCGCCATTGATCTCGGCGATATTCTCGCAGCGATGGGGCAGGCCCGTATAGGTTTTTAAGGTGTCGAGCATGGCCTCCATTGGGAGGTCAGCGGAATAGCCGAGGGCTAAGGCTGCAAGCGCATTGGCTAGGTTATGAGTACCTTTTATGGCCACATCTTTAACCGACATAAGTCGCTCAGCACCCAATGCCAGGTAACCCTCTACGGGCCCCTGCAGTAGACCAAAACTACCCAGATCAGGTTGATTGAGACCAAAGCTAACCATTGGCGTGGCACTCGGCAATAGAGGCCGAGTTAAGGGGTCTTCACGGTTGACCACCACCTTGCCCGCGCCGCGGAAAATTCGGTGTTTGGCCGCATGGTATTGCTGCAAACCAGTATAGCGATCCATATGATCGGGACTGATATTTAGCAATGTACTCACGGCACCGCGAGTATCATTGAGCAGCTCAAGCTGGAAGCTGGAAAGCTCAAGAACGTAGAGCTGATGCTTGTCGTCGAGAAGGTCCAACATCGGCGTGCCCAGATTGCCGCCAATGCCGACACTGAGTCCACTGGCTGCAGCCATCTCGCCAAGCAATGTGGTTACCGTACTCTTGCCGTTGGACCCTGTGATGGCGATAACGGGCGCCTTGGCATGTTCGAGAAACAGTTCAACATCACCTAACAAAGTAACACCAGCCGCACGGGCTGCCACCAATGCTGGCTCTTGCAATGAGATACCAGGGCTGACAATCACCTGATCAATATTGGCAAATAGCTGTTCATCAAAGGCGCCCAATACTAATGGCACATCTGGATAATCTCTCATGACATCTTGCAAATGCGGCGGCTCTGCGCGGCTGTCAGCAAATACAAATGGCTTACCAATCGACGACAAAAAGCGCGCCACAGACAGTCCCGTGGCGCCCATGCCAAGGATTGCTGTGTTGCGGTTAGTCGCGATTACGTCTGTCATTGCTACTTCCATAGTCTTTAACGCAGTTTCAATGTTGCTAGGCCAATCAGAACCAGTACAACGGTAATAATCCAGAAGCGCACAATCACGCGCGGCTCTGGCCAGCCTTTTAATTCGTAGTGGTGGTGCAATGGGGCCATGCGGAAAATACGCTTGCCCGTCAACTTAAATGACGCGACCTGCAAGATGACCGAGACCGTTTCGATGACAAACACACCGCCCATAATAAAAAGTACTATCTCTTGGCGGACGATTACCGCCACCACACCCAGAGCGGCACCCAGCGCCAATGCGCC
>DDDD01000105.1 GCA_002335945.1 Porticoccaceae bacterium UBA1989 | reverse complement strand
GATGCCTTTGCTGGGGTGATTAATATAGTCACCAAGACGCCGAAGGAGGTGCAACATAATTCGGCAGGCGCACGGATCGGCAATTTTAATACCACGGATATCTGGTTTACCGGCGCAGGTAAACAAGGTGATCTAGATTATTTCGCCAGTCTTGAATTAACCAAAACCGATGGCTCCGATTCTCAGATCGATAGTGATGCGCAAAGCTTACTTGATTTGATTACTGGAACTGCTGTTTCAAATGCACCGGGTTCTGTAAATTTAGAAAGGAATAATGTTGATCTTAGATTTGAGCTTGGCTACAAAAAGCTGAGATTGAGAGCCGGTGGACAAATTAGAAATGACTGGGGCGATGGGGCCGGGCCTGCGGAAACTCTTAATCCAGACAATAGATTTTCCAGTCAAAGATTTAATATCGATCTAACTTATACCGAAGAAGAACTACTTGAAGATACCTCGATTGAATTTCAGACCAGTTATTTTGATACTTCTCAGGAAGTGGAGGGTAACTTTATTGTCTATCCAGCTGGTTCGACTGGCCCATTCCTTGACCCATTCGGTGTGCCGGTTTTTGGACCTTTCCCTGAAGGTGTAATCGGCAATCCAGAAATCTTTGAGCGTCATACTCGTGTTGGGTTACGTATGGAGCATACTGGTATTAATAAGCACCAAATCAGTGTTGGCGGTGGCTATTACCATGGTGAAATTGACAAAATAACTGAGTGGAAAAATTTTGGTATCAACCCGCAGACTGGGCTGCCAATTCTACCCGGTGATGCATTGGTAGATGTATCTGATACTGCCTATGTGTTTCTCACCGAAGACAGCCGCGACAATCGCTACCTATTTTTTCAGGATGTTTGGCTCCTCGCCAATGACTGGGAACTCACTGCAGGCCTGCGCTATGACAACTATTCAGATTTTGGTGCCACCACCAATCCAAGGTTGGCGCTAGTGTGGTCGACCAGTTATAACCTGACCACTAAGTTTCTCTATGGTGAGGCATTTCGAGCGCCTTCATTTGCCCAGACGCGAGCAATTAATAATCCGTTAATTCTCGGCAATATCGCGCTCCAGCCAGAACAGATAAAGAGCTATGAACTGGCGTTTGATTACCGACCCAATTATCAGCTCACGCTGATGACTAACTTTTTCTATTATGACTGGACAGATATTATCCAGTTTATTCCTGATGCCAATGGCAGTACCCGCACGGCGCAAAACGCAGGTGAGCAGAGCGGTTGTGGTGTTGAGTTTGAAGCCATCTGGCAGGCTACTGAAAAGCTGACACTCACGAGTAATTTTGCGCTTCAAAAGTCGACCGATGAAACGCTTGATGCCCCGGCAGCCAAATCGCCTGAAAAACAGCTTTACCTTCGCGCTGACTGGAACTTGGCCAGTGATTGGCGAGTCAATCTGCAGGCAAACTGGGTAATGGGGCGCAACCGTATCAGCGCTGACTTACGTCCAGCCATAGACGACTATGCACTGGTTGATTTGTCCGTTCGGAAGGTACTTAACAATTCACTTGAGCTTGCTTTGACCGTGAATAATCTATTTGGCGAGGATGCGCGTGAGCCAAGTCCCAACTCTGATCCAATGCCTTTTATCCCAAATGACTTGCCGCTCTCGGGCCGGACTGTCTTGGGTGAGATTCGTTATAGTTTTTGAACTACTATTAATGTGTAGAAGGATATGAGCCAGCGAAGTGCATAAAGAACTTGCTGGCTCTTTTTACGGCAGTACAGGAGGTAGTGCTATAAAGATTTCAGGGATCATGGGGGTATCTGTAATTTGCAGTTCGGTACTGGCGCTGTGTAACAGTATCAGCGCTAGCACGACTGAATTAATTGTTATTTACCCTCAGGTGCGTGAGCCCTTTGCGCGAGTATTTGAAGAAATTGTTAGAGGCGCAGAAGATGGCTATCAGCACAGCGTTCAGCGTGTGCCTCTGGCAGAGAATCAATCGCCTGTTGATTTTGTTCATGTTGTCGATCGGCAATCTCCGGTGCTAGTACTTGGCAACCGATTAGCACGGCAGGTGTCTGAGAATAACAAAGAACACAACGTAATTGTTGGTGCAGTCAACACAGGCTTTACTAATGTATTTGGCATTACCCTTACGCCAAACTTCGATTTACTTACCAGCAAACTGTCATTATTAGTGCCAGCTATTAAACAGGTCCATGTTATTGCCGGTGCTAACAGCGGGTTGACTGATTTTAAGCTTGCCAAAGAGGCTTTTCTGAGTCGGGGTATTACGCTGCTGGTGCATGAAGCAGACAATTTAAGGATGGCTGCTGGCACCTATCGTAAGCTTATGCATGATTTCGATGAGGATGATGCGATTTGGATTCTTCCCAGTGGCTCATTTGTGAATAACCCAATGCTGTCAATTCTGCTTCAGGAATCATGGAAGAAACGCTTTGTGGTGTTCTCATCTAATCCGGTGCATGTGAAGCGTGGGGCGCTTTTTTCAGTATACCCAAACAATTATAAAATGGGGTTAAGTCTTGGTCGCCTTGCTCAAGATGTTGTTCAGGGCGTGCCCGCTGAGCAGAAAATGCAATCGCTGGACGATATTTTTGTAACGGTCAATGAGCGCACCAGTAATCATTTGGGAGTCAATCTAACAGAGGATGTGCGGGCACAGATTGATTTAGTCCTGCCGGCGAGGTGACCTTTGAGAGAAACTATAAGAAAAGGTTGGTTCGACAAGCTGAAATTCAAATCTCAGTTATCGTTAGTCTTTATTGGCGGTATTTTAGTGTTGGCTTTTGCTACTTCGGTCATGGTGAGCAAGATATCCACGGTGATTATTGAGGAGCATGAAATACTGCAGGGTATGCAGATGACAGAATCTCTGGGACGCCGCAGCGAGATCGCACTGCTCTATCAAAGCACTGAGGCGGCCAGAGATATCGGAGAAAATGCGCTCAATTTTCCTGGCATCAAGGGAATCATTATTGAGACTGAAAAGTCTGATGTGCTGTTTGGCACTGGCGAAAAATTTATTGTCGAAGACGTCGAGTTTGGCGCTGCAGCGTCGCTATCATCGAAAAATGCTATAGATCAAAAACCAACGAAACTTAGCCTGATGGCAGAAAACGCGGATCTATGGAAATTTTCATCACCAATCTATGCCAGTGATAACGATGGCGAGAGTGTGATGAATACTGCCGCTCCGTCAAAAGTGCTGTTGGGTTACATTACCGTGCTAGTCGGAAAGGATACCCTGCATAAGATGCAGCAGAGCACGTTAAAAAATAATCTGATTGCATCATTTCTCGGCGCTGTTCTTCTCTTGTTCGTGCTGCTCTATTTTTCTCGTCGTCTGACAACGCCTATTGAGCGATTGTCGGCTGTTATGAAAAGGGCGCAGAGTGGCGAAGAGAAAATACGCGCGGAGATCGAAGGGCCAGTCGATATCACCGAAATGCAGGAATCATTCAATCGCATGATGCAGGTGCTGGAGAACCGACGACGTGACTTGAAGCGAGCAATGAAAACGGCTCTAACCTCGGCGGAGATGAAGGTAGAGTTTGCCGCTAATGTGACCCATGAATTGCGCACGCCAATGAATGCAGTGTTGGGGATGTTGGACCTTTTGTTGACCATGGGTGTCAGTCTCAAACAAAAAGAGTATGTGCAAACTGCCAAATCATCCGGTGAAAACCTTTTGGCACTTATCGATGATATTTTAAATTTTTCGGAAGCGGATGCCGGAAAAATCACTATTACTAATCGCGATTATCTACTGCATAAAAATCTCGATGATGTTGTCAGCCTGCTCTCTAGTACCGCACTTAAAAAGCATCTCAATATTGGTTATCTCATTGACGATGATGTTCCCAAAGCATTGCATGCGGATGGCGATAGAATTCGTCAGTTGCTGGTCAATCTGGCCGGTAATGCGATTAAGTTTACTGACCGTGGTGAGGTGTCAATTCGTATCAGCGTCCAGGAGGATGCAGCATTTGATCCCAGCATAGAGCACGATCACTCCACCCCGGGTTCAGTTGTGCGGCTCAAATTTGTCGTTGAGGATACCGGCATAGGCATTGCGCCTCACGATCAGGCGCGGATATTTGAAGCGTTTACACAGGTAGATTCCTCGAATACCAAAGGCTATCAAGGAACTGGGCTAGGCTTGGCGATCAGCAAACAGATTATTGAGTTAATGGGTGG
>DDDD01000171.1:1535-9719 GCA_002335945.1 Porticoccaceae bacterium UBA1989 | reverse complement strand
ACACCCTATGCCTATCAACCCAATGAAGAGTCTGGGGATAAACCCGTCTGGAGCGAAGCCGCTCAGGCTGCGTTAAAAGATTACAATCTTATGGATCTGAGTATTTAAGTGCCTAGGTATTTGAGGATGTGGAAATTTGAGAATGTGAGCCGCTAAAAAGCCTCTTAATCAAGAGGCCTGAAGTTTATGCGGGGTAAAATGTATCTAAGCCCACCACCAATAACCCTAGTCCGGAAGACCAGATAGCACAGGCAAGTATATCGATGACAGTGAATCTCAGTCTTGAGGTTCCACTGATTCCAACCAGTATTGGCACAATACTTCTAATCGCTGTCATCAGCCGGCCAAAGATTATGGCGCTGGCACCATGATTAAGAATAAAGGTTTCAGCCTTGGCCAGTAGCTTGGCTCTCTTTTTTGCAAAGGCCGTGTGATGCAATTTTGGTCCGTACCAGCGACCCACATAGAACCCCAGATGATCTGCCAAACAGGCACCCACAAAGGCCAACGGAAGAATTTGATAAAGAGTAGCGAGCTGCTCTGCATACAGAAACGTGGCCACCGATAACAAAATAACACCGGAGGCAAAGATGCCCAGCCCCGGACAGGCTTCCAGAAAAGCCAGAATGGGAATGATTTTCCAGGCATTGTGCTTGTTGGCTTCCAGCAGATTTAAGATCGTTTCGTCGATGAGCTAATACCTTGGTGCGTTATTGTGGGTTGATGATAGCAGAGTCTATTCTACAGGCTCATTCCCAACCAGAGATAGGCCAGAACGGTAATAACACCCACTACTAAAGAGTAAGGCATCTGGGTTTTAACGTGGTCTATGTGGTCCGATGCTGCTCCGGTGGAGGCTAATATTGAGGTGTCCGACAGTGGTGAACAATGGTCGCCAAATACGCCGCCACCTGCTGTAGCCGCTAATGTTGCGTAAACCAGTGTCGACAGTTCGTCGCCGGAAAACGTAAAGGCCAGGGGCACGGAAATAGGAATCATAATCGCGTAGGTACCCCAGGAGGTGCCGGTTGAAAAAGCAATAATGCCAGAGATAATAAACACCAGTACCGGCAGTAGCGCCGGGGTCAACCAGCTCGACGTTACCGACACAATGTAGTCTGCCGTATTGAGTGCAGCCGACAGATCGTTGAGCGCATAGGCAAAGGCAAGAATGACTACAGCCGGCATAATACCTTTGATACCTAGCATCGCTGTGGAGGTAATCTCATCCAGAGCCACACCCTGTATACGCATAATGATGGCTAACACAAAGACGGCCAGCATAAAGGCTTCTAGAGGCTTGGCACTGTCGGTCATATACACCGACCCCAATGCAAAACCAATCACCAGCATCACAGGAAAAACGAAATTCCAAAACAGGCTGGTACGAATTCCTGGCGAGGGTTCGATTCCTGTGAGCTCATCCGCCATAAGCGGCTCGCCACCATCACGAACCACTTTGCCCTCTTCCATGGCGCGACGTTCCGCAGTTTTCATAGGACCAAAGTCTGGCACCATGCCGGAGGCAATCAGACCGACCATAATGATGGTGAGAATCGGATAAATATTAAAGGGGATAGCTGCCATAAAGAAGCTCATCGCATCACCCGCTCCCGCTACTGGCCCCATGCCAATGGTGAGGCCCGCGACAAACACAGCCCAGCCTGTAAAGGGCACTAGAATACTCATGGGCGCTGACGTCGAGTCGCAGATATAGGCGAGCTTTTCTCGGGAGATTTTGTAGCGATCTGACAGGCTGCGCATGGTCGAACCCACAAACAGCGGACTGAAGTAATCACTAAAATACACAAACATGCCCATGCCCCAGGAGATTAACTGGACTCGCTTGCGGTTCATCTGTTTGCGTTCAATAAAATTGGAAAAGTTGACCGTGGCTCCCGTGCGCTGAAAAAAGGCCAGGAGTATGCCGATAAAAAACTCGAGTAATAATATCCACGAGAAGCCTTCGTTACCCAGTGCCCCTACCAACAAGTTTGGAAATCCCAGCAACCCCTCGCCCGCCACTAGCACGCCAATCAGGCAGGCGACAGCAAGAGAAAATACAGTATTGCGCGTTGTGAATGCCAACAGTACAGCCACGCCGGCTGGCACTAGTGAGAGCGGCCCAATATAGTCTGTGACTTCCATTAGAGCGTTCCGTTTAAATCTGACGCGAGTTTACCTGTGGGATTAATCCACTGGCGCGTTTGATTATTATCTGGAAAGGTTGCGGTCATTTTATTATTCTTATAATTTTTATATTGGATCGAGGGCTCTATTAAAGTAGCTCTAATAAGACAGCTCTAATAAGAAAGCTCTAATAAAACGGCCCCTATAAAACACCTCGTCTAAACCCTATCTTTAAAAAAACCTCGATCAATTCGAAACTGCTCCACTGCAACAGGAGGTTCATCACCCGTGGCCAGTGCAGACAGCATAGCACCTGTGACCCCCGCCTGGGTTAACCCTAGGTGCCCATGACCAAAGCCAAAGAATACATTGGCGTAATTGGGCGAGGCAGAGATAACCGGCACCGTATCCGGCATACTCGGCCGGTATCCCATCCAGGGCTCTCCACCCTCAGTATTAAGTTTTGGGAATAGATAAGCAGCCTGCTCTGCGAGCATATACGCGCGTTTGTAATTAGGCTTTGCCTTGAGACCCGCAAACTCAACCGTGCCTGCCAAGCGCAATCCGTCTTGCATACTGGTTACCGCAAAGGCACGGGCACCAAACAGCAAGGGCCGCTTTAATTTAATGCCCGGGGTCGGTAATTGGATGTTGTAACCCCGTTCCGTGTCTAATAAAACCGCACTCCCCAGCTGTTTAGCCAATGTCTTGGAATAGGCCCCCGCGGTGACACATACTTCGAGGCAAGGCAGGTCCGAATCCGTCTGCACCGCCGTCACCCGATTACACTCAGTTTTAAAGCCGGTTACCTCAGCCTGTATAAATTGCCCGCCTTGCTTTTGAAAAAGGCTAAACAGACTCTGAGACAACGCCAGTGGCGAAACGCTATTGCCGCCAGCATGCACCAGCACACCACCGGCAAGACCAGGGCGTAAACTGGGTTCGAGTTCGATGAGTTCGCCACCCTCGATAATCTGATAGTCCACACCCCGTCGGTCGTAGTAGGCGCAGTTACGTTTGGCTGCAGCAAACTGCGCTGCAGTCTCAGAGACGTAGATCGAGCCTTCCTGCTGCAGTAGTGCCGTGGCGTTGGCCTTCTGAACCAACGGTTGTAAAAAATCTAGAGCACGAATGCTGAGGGCACTGATGCCGACAGATGACTGATCTGCCCTGGCCACTGAACTGCTGGCAAGAAAACTCGCAAACCACGGAATAATGTGTGGCAGATAAGCCGGCCGCAAACTAATAGGCGCTCGGCGCTGCAATAGCATATGGGGGATTTCTTTCCAGATACCGGGCATGGCTTCAGGGTGCACAGAGCCCACTGAAATAATGCCTGCGTTACCGGAGCTGGTACCCTCTCCCGGTGCCATCCGATCGATCAACGTGACCTGGCGGCCCTTCTCCTGAAGATAAAGAGCAGTGCAGATACCGACGATACCGGCACCAATCACAATACTTTGCGGGTCTGTTTTCATTATTAGACTGCTCTAATGTGCCAGGATACAGCACGTAAATTAGCAAGGATGCCAAAGCTCGAGAGTATAGTAGTGGTACCGGAGAGTAAATGACAAAACCATTGCTGATTGAGCCTGTGTAATTCCAACGAAGGTATATGATTCCAGCGTAGGAACGTCGTCCCAGCGAAGTCATGTCTTTTCAGCGGAACCACGTCTCTTCAGCGGAACCGCGTCATTCCAGCGAAGCTAAGTCATTCCAGCGTAGCTAAGTCATTCCAGCGTAGGCTGGAATCTTTTCACGAGACCCCAGCCTACGCTGGGGTGACGGGATTTGGGCTGAGGTGACGAGATAAGGGCTGTGGTCACGAGATTAGGGCTCGGGTAGCGTGACAGATCTTCCTTAAATCCATGAACTCCGTCATTCCAGCGAAGGCTGGAATCTTTTCGCGAGACCCCAGCCTACGCTGGGGTGACGGGACTTGGGCTGGGGTCACGGGATATGGGCTCGGGTACCGTGACAGACCTTACTTGGAACCATGAACTCCGTCATTCCAGCGAAGGCTGGAATCTTTTGGCGAGCCCCCAGCGTGACGGGATTAAACCCGAAGGCCTTAAGAGGCATAATTTTTTGGCTTTAAGCCGCTTTTTGTATCAAAAAACTTTTTGAGCTTAATTATATCTCCCTCTATATCGTCAGTGGGCTCCATCACCCCTTCTATGCCAATAGTCTTTATAACGCTATCTACATAGACAATCAGGATAGGCACCTGTGCGGCTGTTGCAACATGATGAAACCCGCGTTTCCAGTTAGCGTTCGGACTGCGGGTTCCCTCAGGCGTGACAATTAATACGAAATCCTCATGCTCTTGGTAGATAGAGGCAATGTAACTGACTAATGAGTTTGCCTGAGAGCGATTCACGGGGATGGCTCCACAGTAACGCAAGAACCAGCCCAAAGGACCTATAAAGAGAGTGCTTTTGATGAGTACGCTGGGTTTTAGACGCAACACAGAGACGGCCAAAACAAACAATACAAAATCCCAGTTTGAAGTGTGCGGCGCTACTATAAGTACATATTTTCGCTGATCTGTTGGGATTGATCCGACCACTCGCCAGCGAATTATTTTTAAGATAATCCTAGAAATCACTCGGAGTATAGGGCTGAGTATGGGCGTGGTAAAAAGGGTGTATCGCATGATTATCTCCGCTATGAAACCTCATAATAACGTAACTTTTACGTTATTAGAGGCGCTTTTTATGCTCTGTACCAAGACTATTCGTCGTTTACTCTGGTGATGTTGTAAATGGTGAGGAATAGCGTTTGAGGAGCAATACACTGTACCTTTGGTAAAGGTATATTTGAAATAGTTTTGTGTCTGCTGTACCTCGAGTTATCTGAAGGAGCTGGAGATTTAACAGTGCGTTATGCTGAGGATCCATAGGGATTATGGTGCCCGGGGTCGGACTTGAACCGACACGGTGTTGCCACCGAGGGATTTTAAGTCCCTTGCGTCTACCAATTTCGCCACCCGGGCGTGTAACTAGGTGGGCTTTGAACCATCTTTGCTTAACGATGATCCTGCCAGTCTTGCCGACCGGCCTGCTAGTTGCTCAACCTTTCACCGGTCAGATTCTAGCGGCGAGAAGTATACATGATCAATCTCCAAAATGGGAAGCAATCCAGCGGTTTTACGGGGTTTTTTGCCCAGTAATTACCGGATCACGCCACAGCTCTGAAATCACTGAAAAACTTTGTTAGACTCAAGGATCAAAAATAAAAAATAAGGTGTCAGGCCTATAGGTAGGTCGTACTAGGCACCAAATATTGACTGGTTTCACCAGTCATCGTCCCCGCCCTAATGGGTTTGCGGGCGCCACTGACCAAAGCGACCCCCTTTATGTTACCGGCAACTAAGATAAACCCACCTGTATTTGTGGCTTCTCTATTTACAACCATATTTTTTGCTCTGTTCACGGCGATTTGGCCTGAGGTCGCTACTCAGCATTTTACGCAACTGCAGGGCTTTTTGGTCACTAAGGTCAGTTGGATCTATGTGCTCTCGGTGGCTATATTTCTGCTGTTTGTTATTTTCATTATGATCAGCAGACTGGGTGATATAAAGCTTGGCATGGACCATGATGCGCCGGCTTATACTCGGCTATCTTGGTTTTCGATGTTGTTTTCTGCGGGCATGGGCATTGGTTTGATGTTCTTTGGTGTTGCTGAGCCGGTGATGCACTACATGTCACCCCCTGTCGGTGATGCGGCTACCGTTGCTTCTGCCAAAGAGGCGATGCGTATTACCTTTTTCCACTGGGGCCTCCATGCCTGGGGAATCTATACCATCGTGGCGCTAACTCTGGCCTACTTTTCCTATCGCCATGGCTTGCCTTTGCTGCCCCGCTCTGCCCTATATCCTCTGATTGGCGACCGTATCTATGGCGGTATTGGCCATACGGTTGATACCTTTGCGGTGGTTGGCACTATTTTCGGCGTTGCCACGTCTATGGGCTTTGGGGTGCAGCAGCTTAATGCTGGTTTACATTATTTAGTGGGTGTTCCTGAGGCCACTGGGATGCAGATAACGCTGATTATTGGCATTACTATGCTGGCCACTATGTCTGTTGTGCTGGGTCTGGATCGCGGAATTAAACGTCTCTCTAATCTCAATATGACACTGGCTGTGGCTCTTATGCTGTTCGTGCTGTTTTTCGGGCCTACCATTCTTCTGCTACAAATTTTTGTGCAGAACACGGGTGCCTATATAAGTGAGATTGTTAGCAGTACGTTTAACCTTTATGCCTATGATAAGAAAGATGACTGGATCGGTGGCTGGACGCTTCTATACTGGGGCTGGTGGGTATCCTGGTCGCCGTTTGTCGGTATGTTTATCGCCCGGGTTTCGAAGGGCCGTACCATCCGTGAATTCATTGTTGGGGTACTCTTTATACCGGCTGGATTTACATTCTTGTGGATGACTGTCTTTGGTAATACGGCGATCAATGAGATTGCCACTAATCCGGCATCCAATCTGGCTGAGGCGGTTGGTGCTAATGTGCCTGTGGCGCTGTTTGTGTTCTTTGAGCAGTTCCCTCTGTCTTCGTTGCTGTCTACCATTGCTATCTGCCTGATTACTACGTTTTTTATTACGTCGGCCGACTCTGGTGCGCTGGTGATTGATACTCTGACGTCTGGTGGTGAGGAAGACACTCCGGTATGGCAGCGTATTTTTTGGACCTCGGTAATCGGCGTTATTGCTGCGTTACTGCTGTCTGTGGGCGGTTTGGGTGCTCTGCAGACATTGACCATTGCCTCTGCGTTTCCGTTTATGTTTGTGTTGCTGATATTTTGTTACAGCCTATTTAAGGCACTCAAAGCAGACTATATGCTGCAGGACAGTGTGCAGCATCACAGTACTATTCAGCAGTTTTCAAAAGCCAATTGGAAAAAGCAGTTGGCCTCTTTAACCGCGCATCCTGAACTTGGTCAAGCTGAAAAGTTTATTGCTAATTCTGCCCTACCTGCTCTTGAGCAGCTAGTTGCCGAATTTGAGCTCAATGGTATTCACGCTGAATTAGCCGCGGAAACTGATAGCGTGCGGTTAATTATTAATATTGAAGATGCTGAGAACTTTAACTATCAGATTAGACTGCGCCACTTTGCTATGCCCAACTATGCGGATGACAAGAATGATGACTACTACCGTGCCGAGGTGTTCTTACTTCGAGGTGGTCAGCAGTACGATATTTTGAGCTACAGCCAGGAACAGATTATTGCCGATGCGATTACTCAGTATGAGCGTCATGTGCATTACTTGTATTTGGCGGGATCGGAGTTTTTGAAACAGGAGCCTGAACAGGGTTCTGCTTAAGACTATGATTTAAGAAGTCTGCCATGGTCTGCTTTCGCGGGCCATGGCAGATTGCTATCTGGTACCTGCTGTCTAGTACCTACTATCAAGTACCTACTATCTATTACCTTTTTTCGAATACCTTAGCTCGAGCGCTTACGTAGCCAGATAATCTGTGCGATAACACCAAGAACATAGGTAGACAAAAAGGCCATATAGAAACCCAATAATAGGGGGTCTTCGATGCTAGTCACTATGGGCGCATCGACTGGCAGACGCGTTAGGCCATCTGTAATCGCTGGAATCATATGAAACAGGAAGGTACCTGTGTAGCTTACGGCTTGCAGGTACGGCGAGAACTTACCGAAGACGTTAGTCTTTTCTGCAACAGCACCTACCAGTACCGCAAGCAAGGTTAGTACAGCCAACATATGCGCCGGTCCGAAACCATCACGATGATAAATAAATAGGGCTGAAATCGCCGCGATTAATGTACAGGCGAGATAGACCTTGCCGGTGAATTCTGAGGATTGGATTACTTTGAATTTGGCGAGCGAGTAAACGCCGAATACGAGGGCGGCAATGCCGACTATGGTGTGAAACCAACCGAACAATGTAATTTCTGGCATAAGGGTATCCCTGTTGTTTATCGTTATTATTAAGCCGCCAAGATTAGCAGATACAACAATGCATATCAGCTCAAAGTAGGACTATTGAGTCAGCAATTTGGTCAGCGAGTAAAT
>DDDD01000171.1:0-1475 GCA_002335945.1 Porticoccaceae bacterium UBA1989 | reverse complement strand
AACCGACGATCGCGGAGTTGCAGTCCACTGCATTACCACTTTGCTACCGCGCCTTTATTCTGTCATTCAACTTTTTCAAATTTCTTTCAATTACGTTACGCCATTCACTGAGGCTTATGGGTACAGCTGCTCAGAGGCCGCTATTCTAGGGAATGTTGACAATAAATCAACTACTTATCAGCTTCTGCACTCAATTGCGGCCAAGCCTGCATAAGATAGACCACCATTGACCAGAGTGTCAGCAGTGCTGCGGCATAAATGGCCACAAATCCAATCATGGTCATGAGCTCCTGCTCGGGTTTTGCCAGCAACAAAATAGCCACGGCAATCATCTGTACCCAGGTTTTTACTTTACCCATCATGGAGACGGCAACGCTGTCTCTTGATCCCAGCTCTGACATCCACTCTCGTAGCGCTGATATCACCAACTCCCGGCCAATAATCACTATCACCGGCAGTGCAAACCAGGGGCTTGCATGAACTTCTAGCAGCAATACTAGGGCTGCAACCACGATTAATTTGTCGGCCACAGGATCCAGAAATGCGCCAAAGGGAGTCACCTGATTAAGCTTGCGTGCTAGGTAGCCATCTACCCAGTCAGTCAGTGCCGCCAAGCCAAAGATGGCCGCTGAGGCAAAATGGTGCCATTCCCAGGGCAGGTAATAGACAACGATAAAGACTGGAATCAAGGCGATACGCAGCAGGGTTATAATATTGGGCAGATTCCACATAGCTAAATATAATTTTCCGTAATTGATGGCGGGTACAGCGAGTTCAAGTTACTCATTGTACAGTGCACTGTAAATAGCTTCAGCTACCTTTTTATTTATATTATCAACTTTCATTAGATCCGCCACGCTGGCCTTGCGCACTTCGACGATACCACCAAAATGTTTAAGCAGGTCGCGGCGCCGGGTTGGGCCAACACCGGGAATACCTTCTAGGGGTGAGGTGCGTCGTTTTTTGTCCCGCCGCGCCTTGTGGCCTGTGATCGCAAAGCGGTGAGCTTCATCGCGAATTTGCTGAATTAGGTGCAATGCGGGTTCCTGAGGGCGACCAACAATGCGGTTATTTTGGTCGGCCAGAATCAAGGTTTCCATGCCTGGCTTGCGCGTCGTGCCCTTGGCTACGCCAATAATCATTACGCCTACTACGCCGAGGTCGCTCAACACGGCCTTGGCCACGCCAATCTGGCCCTTACCACCATCTATTAATAGGATGTCTGGCAGCTTACCTTCGCCCTTCATCAGGCGAACATAGCGGCGGCGAATGGCCTGTTCCATGGCGGCATAGTCGTCGCCACCGGTAATACCTTCAATATTAAAACGCCGATAGTCACTTTTGAGGGCTCCGCTGGAGTCAAATACCACACAGGATGCCACTACGGCTTCACCGCTACTGTGGCTGATATCGAAGCACTCTAGACGCTCTGGGGTCTGCTCAAGTTCCAAGGTTTCCCGCAGCGATTCAAAACG
>DDDD01000170.1 GCA_002335945.1 Porticoccaceae bacterium UBA1989 | reverse complement strand
ATTGGGTTGATAGGCATAGGGTGTTTCATTTGGAAATCGTTGCTGCCTTGCACTAATCGCCAGACCGATAGTCTCGGAGCGCTTCTTAATAAACGTGGCATCAAAGGTAGCGGCCTCGGCATGAATGCCCGCACCACGAACATCTAAAACAGAAGAGCGACGGTGAAAACCAAAGTTCACCGAGAGCCTAGGTTCAAAGCCGGTGTTGGCAAATGACCCATGCAAGATCTGCCGATTGTTAATCACCACATCACCCGCATTACAAATAATCGGCACTGCGTCTGGTAGGCGTTCGCTACCGGCGTCGGCGACCATTTTAACAATATCGATACGGCCATCTTTATGGCTGCCCGGTACCACCCAAACGCCATTAACTGCGGTGCTGCCGTAAGCCTGGCCCATAAAATTAAAACCATGGATATCCTCGTCATGCTCTGGATTGTCCCAATGGGTGTCGCCATCCTGATGCCAAGAAACTGCTGCACCCAGACCAGCATCTTTAATAAATAACCCTTCATGAAAGGGTGTGAAGTCTTTGCCGTTAATCGCCTCGGCCATTTTTAATAGCTGTGGATGCGCATAGGTGCGCAGGCAGGCTGGAGAAAACTGTAGAGACCCAGCCAGATAAAACGGGGTGGTCTGGGGAGCATCATGTTTGGCTTCAGGCTCAAATAATTTAACCTGATGTCGGCCATTAGCGATGGAAGTTCCGCCTAGTGGGTCCGACAAGGGTTTTGCCCATTGCAATGCCATCGCCTTACTGTCTGCGCCCAGCGCAGGCCGACCCTGTGCATCTGTTGCTGCACCCATATGGGTGGGGAAGTTATCCCGCAGCATTTCCAAGTCAGCATGAATGTCNNGCTCTTCTTCGCCCAGTACATTTTTAAAAACATAAAAGCCATATTTAGCGTAGGTGGTAAGTATATCAGGATGTATATCACCGTTTTCGTCAAAGCGAATAGGCCCTCGGTTGGGTAGGGCGAGGGCTCGCTTTTGGCCCTGAATTAAATAGTTCCGAACAGCATCCGCATCTTGGCCATAATGGCTGGCGCAGGCTTCTAGAGATTGAGTAATGTCTTGGATCATCTCTTGGGTCATAGCTGAACCTCTTAGAATATATTTTAGTTTATCTGCCGTTCTTGATTTTCCCAATAGGGTGCTCGAAGCTCTCGCTTAAGTAGTTTTCCCGTTGGATTGCGTGGTAGCACATCAACAAAATCGATACTTTTTGGAGTTTTATAACCAGCAATTTTACGTTTCGTGTACTGAATAATATCTGCTTCGTTAACCTTTTCACCGGGCTTTAATACCACCACCGCTTTAACCGCTTCGCCCCATTTCTCGTCGGGCACACCAATAACCGCAACATCGGCAACGGCGGGGTGATCGGCAAGAGCGTTTTCAACTTCAGCGGGATACACATTTTCACCGCCAGAGACAATCATGTCTTTGATTCTGTCATGAATATAAAGAAAGCCGTCCTCGTCTAGGTAGCCGGCGTCGCCGGTATAGAACCAACCATCAACAATAGCCTTGGCCGTTGCCTCATCATTTTTCCAATAACCCTTCATTAGGCAGGCAGAGGCGTAGGCTATTTCGCCCACTACATTGGGCGCGGCATCTACAGCCTGCGCACCAATAATACGCACCTGCGAACCAGGCCCGGCTTTACCACAGGAGTTTAATTTACCCCGAGATGGCTCATGGTCTTCCGGCAGTAATACGGTACCAGCACCGCCGGTTTCGGTAAGGCCATACACCTGACAAAACTTACATTTAAAAATACCTTGAGCGGTTGAAAGCACATCTTGAGAAATAGGGCTGGCACCGTAGAGAATCATTTCTAGATTAGAAAAATCTCTATTTTGTACACCGGGAATTGAATTTAGAAATAAGATAACCGCCGGTACAAAAAAGGCATAGCGCACGCGATACTGTTCCAGAAGGTCGAGAATAACCACGGGATCAACATCTTTAACAATAATATTCTTAAGACCCTGAGCCATACCCAAAACACCCAAGTTGGACCCAGACACATGGAAGGTAGGCATAGCCACAATAACCGACTCGCCACTCTGCCAGTCAGCCCAGCCACCATTAGCTGCCTGATTTAACAGCGCAAGATAGTTACCATTAGTGAGCTGAACACCCTTGGGGTGACCGGTAGTTCCGCTGGTGTACATTTGTACTACGTCATCGTCAATGTCAATGGGTACCATTGGGTCGATGTCGCTCTGTGCATCGCGCCATTCCGCTAGGGCTTGCCATTCACTGTGGCCGCCGTCAATCGCAATAACCTTACGCACAGAGGTAAGGCTAGAGCGTATCAGCTCAATGACGTCGTAGAACTCAGCACCGACAAAAAGAACCTCTGTCTCCGCATTATTCAGCACATATTCCAATTCAGGCGCGGCGAGCCGCCAGTTGGCGCCCGCAATAACCGTATTGGCTCTTGCAGTACCGCTTAATACTTCAAAGTAGGAGTCACTGTTTTTGCCCAAATAACCAATTCGGCTACCGGGACTACATTGCTCATTAATAAGGCCGTTAGCAATCTGGCAGGCTCGTTTTTCAACCTCCGCATAAGTAGTTTCGCGGCCTTCAAAAACCAGCGCCGTTTTGTCGCCATTTATACGTGATTGATAGCGGCTAATATCTGCGACGCAGCTTAGCGCTTCGATATTGATCATGATGTATCTCCCCAATTTAGATCACAGCTCTATGGCCGTCTTAGTATTCAGTGTAATGATCTGAGGGCCCTGTGCAACTGTTACTGGGATATTCAAAAGGGTTAGTTTTCCGGGTAAAAGGCCCGATTAGAGTCGCCAGGAATAGCCAATGATGGTTATAGTGCGGAACCAGATTCTAATAGAGAAACAGGCACCATGATCGTTGGCCAAACCGCACCCCCAGAGGCACATCTATAAATGGAACTCAACGCCAACTTTAGTGAACGCGTCACCATCACCCCGGCGCAATATAAGTGGGT
>DDDD01000159.1:4419-5641 GCA_002335945.1 Porticoccaceae bacterium UBA1989 | reverse complement strand
GATGAAGAGGCATTGCGGGATGGCTTTGATGCTCTGTTTCAAGAACAACATATCGCCGTTGATGCCACGAATAAAACACAGGTTCTCTTATTTCCAGAAATGAACGAACAGGTTGCAGTCCCAGAAATTACGGTTGATTGCTGGGATACTCTGGGGGTCGATCCGAATAATTTGATGTGTGCCTCTTCGCGTATGGTTATTAAGCGCAAAGGTGATTCTCGACCTGTGGTCACTGCTTGCACCCTAATACCCTATGAGGATCAATTTGTGTTGGGTGCAACTCTTGCAGAGGCCAGTTCAACAGTGCAGCTAAATCATCATCATTGTGCAAACTTCTGTGTGTTGGGTGGAGGCTCCTGTTCAAGGCGAGACTCCGGTGAAACCGCCATTATGAGTTAAGTGCTATTTATTTAAGCTTACCAGCCAGTCTCTAAGCAATAGCTGAGCTTGATTACTCCAAACTGGGCATAGTTGCTCCAGTAGCAGCACTAAATCATCTTCTCGATCTACATCCGTTAACCTCATTAACTGAACTGGTGCAGAGGGCAGCGCATAACTTAATTGTGATGCAGTCGTTGCGCAGCTGTATTTTACGGAGGTCCAAACCTTCTGATCGATTGCGGTTTTTCCCGCAAACAAATAATAGCCACCATCTAGCGCAGGGCCAATGGCAAAGTTATTGTCGTCGAGACTATTGATCGCTTGCAGTAAAAGGTCAGGAGAGAGTTGTGGAGAATCCACGCCGATTAAAATAGCACGCTGATGGCTCTCAAGAAGCTTTTTGTAAATACGGTTTTGGCTCAGTCCGAGGTTTTCGGAACCGCCATACAGGCAGGTAAAGCCAGACCAGATAGGCCTGTCTAAGGCTTGTTTTTCTGCGACGGCCCAGTAGGGCGTGATTAGTTTATCGGCACAGACTGTCGCCACAGTTTGCTCAATGGCATTCACCGCAAGTCGATAAAATTGCTCTGCTTTTTCGCTGCCAATGGTGGCGGCGAGGCGGGTTTTTACAGAAGACAGCTCGGGTGTTTTTACAAAGATGCCAATCCCGGTGCTATTCAATACTGCTTCCTTTTGAATCTCAGTGAGAGGTAGCGCCACTGAAATAGTAAGGTGAGTTTTAGCCAGCCATAGTCTTGATATTTACGCGGGCTAGTGAGCAGCGTTGAGGCAATTCTATTGAGTTTTATACCTGTCTTGCGTGCCTTCCATACCAGTAGTA
>DDDD01000159.1:0-4354 GCA_002335945.1 Porticoccaceae bacterium UBA1989 | reverse complement strand
GCACCCCAGGCATTAAGGCAGGTTAATCCGAACTGTTTCGGGTTTTTATCAAAGCCCAGCTTGAAGTAATGTAAAGCCTCTGGACGCCGCGTAAGTTGCTGTTGCAGCGCCTGAACATTGGCCGTAGTAATGCGGCTGTCGGCATGCAGAAACCACAACCATTGCCCAGACGCCTGAGCAGCGCCTTTGTTCAAGCTAATGGCGCGGTTGCCTTTGCAACACTGAATCACTTCCCCCTTAAGTGTGGGAATGTCGCTCAGGTCTTTGAGCAATCGATGCTGCTGGGTTTCCGACACAGCGAGAGGAATAATAATACTGATATCTACAGACATAGAATTTTAAACCACTGTCGCTGTTCGGCATTCATATTTTGTGGTGGCGTTAACATGGCATTTTCCAATGAGTGGCGAATTGCTTGTGGGGTATCGCGCAGAGGTGATCGAATAAGCGTTGCTAACAAAGCTTGGGCTTTCGTTAATGCTGCGCCGTAAGTGGCAAAAAATTGATCCATGCTGGCATGTTGGCTGCTGTTGTCCATCCAGCAGTCGTAGTCGGTGACTAGGCAGATAGAGCAGTATGCCATCTGGGCCTCGCGGGCTAAAAAAGCTTCGGGTACATTGGTCATACCCACTAAATCACAGTTGGCCGCACCGCGTAAAAAATGACTTTCGGCTCTGGTGCCCAGTCTGGGACCCTCAACGCAGGCATAGGTTTTTTCTGTATGTAGATGCTGATCAATACAGCTGGCGGCATCCACAATATCTGCTGACAGGGCAGGGCAGCAGGGATTTGCCGTGGCAATATGCGCAGAGAGCCCCTGGCCAAAAAAGGTCTGTTGGCGTTGACCTCGGGTGTGATCAAAGTATTGGGATACGAGCGCTAAATCACCGGGCCTAATATCATCGCGCAAACTGCCCGCCGCAGAGATTGAAAAAACCTTGGTAGCACCAAGCTTTTTAAGGGCAAAAATATTGGCTCTGTAGTTCACCTCATGGGGTAAAAATTGATGGGCTACGCCATGGCGGGGGAGAAATAAAATTGATTGGCCCTGATAGATCCCACGACTAATTGCCGTTGAGGGTTTGCCAAAGGGTGTATCGAGGACAAGTTGCTCTTCAATCTCAAGGCCCTCAAGACTATAAAGTCCAGAGCCGCCGATAAGTGCCAACATTTAGCAGCAACCTGTAGAGGGCTGTTCAAGGTTGATATCGGTTTCGGGTTTAGGGCTGGGGTCAAATGCGCCGTAATGAATGGCACAGTCACCATGGACCTTAAAATGTTTTGCCAGTCGGGTTTTACTTAGCATCATGGCGGTATTACTGCAGATTGGCACAGGCTCTTCCGTGGCAAACTGCAGGTCGGCGTCGAGAATAAAGCCTTCAGGGCACTCGGGAATAGTGCCTAGATAACGGGCCACCTGAGCGAAGTTTTCCCGACTTTCATCAAGGTTAAGCTTAAAGGCGCGAACGGTCACTGAATAGAAAGTGATCATACCCGCCATAGCTTTAATGTCTGGGTCATCAATGCTGAGTTCCCGTTGACTGATTATTCGACTGTCGCTCAGACCCACTCTTTCCATTAGACGCTGAAAGTCCCCCAGATATAGAGCGCCACCGAGGCATTCGCCCAGTAATGTGGGGTTAAGTTGCAATTTTTCAGGAATACGGCGATCGGCAAACACATCGGAGAAGAACAGCTCGCCCCCAGGTTTCAATACCCGAAAGATTTCTTTAAACACAGCCTCCTTATTGGCGGATAGGTTGATCACACAGTTGGAAATAATAATATCCACGCTGTCGTCTTTGATACCGATACTGGTTAGGTCTTCGATATAGCCCTGCTTAAAACGTACATTAGGGGACTCATAGCCGAACTTTTCCGTGTGCCAGTCAATATGATCTCGGGCGACGGTGAGTTGCTCCTCGGTCATATCAATACCAATAACTTCGCCCTGTTCACCCACTAGCTGGCTGAGGAGGTAAACGTCGCGGCCACTGCCGCAGCCAAGGTCGAGAATGGTGCAGCCCTCAGCGGCAACCGGTAGCGGCGAGCCACAGCCGTAGAACTTCTCCTGAACAGCGGGATGGATATTGTTGAGTAGGGCCTGAATATGCGGCGGGGGCGCCTCAGAAGGGCAGCAGGCGCTGGTTTTAAGGTCTTCATTGGTGTCGAGAACAGAACCGTAATAGGCTTTGACATTATTGGTGATATTTGTGTCTTTAGTGCTAGAAGTAGAGCTAGAAGTAGCACTGGCATCTCTATCCTGTGATGGCTGAATATCCGTATTCATGGTATTTCCCTATGGCTGTAAAACGGCTGCCTTCAATGGCAGCTTCTCTCTATGACAACAGATCGACCATATAGATTCAACAAGTGGACGGGTAGTCATTTTTTTGGGTTTACACAGGCTCTGAGTCTTATGATACTTGCTCCCTACAAGTTGATTACTGAGCCAAAACACTATGTCTGTTTACAAAGCCCCGCAGCAGGAACTGTCATTTATTTTAGAAGAGCTAGTCGGTTACGACGAGCATTGCAAAATGCCCGGCTACGAAGAAGCCAGCAGCGATATGGTGCAGGCTATTTTGCCTGAAGCGGCGCGATTCTTTGAAGAGGTAGTGGCCCCCACAAACTGGGCGTGCAATGAGCAGGCAGCACATCTAGATAATGGCAAAGTCATAACCTCGCCTGCCTTAGATGGTATTTACGAACAGATGGTTGCTGGCGGCTGGTGCTGTCTCAGTGGCGATTCAGATTACGACGGAGCCGGTTTCCCCGGGGTGGTTGATGTTGCGGTGCAAGAGATGCTGCAGTCAGCCAATCTGGGCTTCAGCTTGCTGCCAATGTTAACCCGCGGCGTTATTCATGCACTGAATCTGTATGGAACCGGTGATCAAAAAGACGTATATCTGGGAAATCTTATTTCTGGCGTCTGGTCTGGCACCATGAACCTGACAGAGCCCCAGGCGGGCACTGATCTCTCGGCTGTAAAAACGAAAGCTGTCCCAGAAGGTGATCACTTCTTAGTCAGTGGGCAGAAAATATATATTACCTGGGGCGACCATGACCTTGCCGAAAACGTAATCCATCTGGTACTGGCACGATTACCAGATGCACCAGCCGGTAACCATGGTATTTCATTATTTTTGGTGCCTAAGTTTCTGGTTAATGCAGACGGCAGCCTCGGTGAACGCAACGATGTAAAAGCCGTTGGTGTTGAGCACAAACTTGGCATTCACAGCAGCCCCACCTGCACCATGGCCTTTGGTGACAACGGCGGCGCAGTGGGTTATTTGGTGGGCCCAGAAAACAAGGGTCTGATGTGCATGTTCAGCATGATGAACAATGCCCGCTTGAGTGTGGGCCATCAGGGTATTGGTGTGGGCGAGCGCGCCTATCAGCAAGCGGTAGCCTATGCTTCAGATCGAGTGCAGGGCAAGGTGCAGGGTATTGAAGGTAACGCCCCAATTATTAATCACCCCGATGTAAAGCGCATGCTGATGCAGATGCGTTCCATGAACGAAGCCGGTCGTGCCATGTCGTTCTTTACCATTGCCGCAGAAGATCGCAGTCATCGTCATCCAGATGCTAACCAGCGTAAAGTTGATGCAGAATTAGTTGAAGTGATGACCCCGCTAGTAAAAGGCTGGTGTACTGAAGTGGCCATGGAGGTAACCTCGCTGGGTGTTCAGGTGCATGGTGGTATGGGCTTTATTGAAGAGACCGGCGCAGCACAGCATATGCGCGATGCGCGAATCCTGCCTATTTACGAAGGCACCAATGGTATTCAGGCCCTGGACTTTACCGGCCGCAAATGTCTCCGTGATGGCGGCGAAGTTGTGTCGCGTTTAATTACCGGGATGCGCCAGACGGTTGCTGATCTCTCATCCTCGACCGGAGCCGTTAAGGGTTTGGCTACGGCGTTATCAACGACCGCTGAACAGTGCCAGCAGGCGTTGGATTATGTTTTGAGCCACAGTGAAAAATCACCTTCCCTGGCTTACAACTACATGATGCTATTTGGTAACAGTGTGTCTTTTTGGTTGCTAGTTAAATT
Organism: Porticoccaceae bacterium UBA1989; assembly: GCA_002335945.1. Lineage (GTDB taxonomy): Bacteria > Pseudomonadota > Gammaproteobacteria > Pseudomonadales > Porticoccaceae > HTCC2207. The sequence continues at coordinate 297 of DDDD01000159.1, read as the reverse complement.
AGCGGCAGCGGCACAGAGGCATATTGATCAGGGTTCAGATAACCCTTATTACGGTCAGAAAATAAAAACTGCAACATTCTTTTCTAGTCAAATATTAACCCGTAATCTCGCCTATGTGGCCAGCGTGGTTACAGAGTCAAATTATGCCGAAGAGATACTAGCGGCAGACTTTCAAGCTCTTTAATCTGAGGGGTGGTAGACATAAAAAAGGGGCTGCAGAAATGCAGCCTCTTTTAAGTTTTCATCCCGCGAGAGCCTTTTAAGTTGTCATCACGACAGAGCAATTTAACTGGTCAT
>DDDD01000125.1:370-32817 GCA_002335945.1 Porticoccaceae bacterium UBA1989 | reverse complement strand
GCCAGACCACCCACTACGGGGTAACGGCCAAGGTGACTCACCGCAATAATAAAGGCCTTTTCTGTGTCTCCCATACCACTGAGATAATTCTTATAATGCCCATAGTCTGCAGCATCGACGTCACGCGCTGCTTGGGCATCAAATTTATCAGCGCCAATTTCTGCCCGTAAAAAGCTTTTTCTAGAGCTGTACACCACTGTCTCCAATTGCTCATTAGCATCCGAGCTAGTTATTACAAATGGAATGAGTGGCAAACTAGGATTGGATGTTTCAGGCGTTGATGTACTCACAATATGCTTCATATAGCGCATATTATCGAAAAAGTAGTCTCCTGCCCTCTCTCGAACTTCTGAGTCCTCGTCTAGCATGCCGGCCAGAGTTTTTGCGAACTCGATAGGCAGACCCAGTGATTCTGGCGTGATAACATCCTTCCCAAAACGGCTACCCTGCCCTGAAGACAGTGCATACAGAGTGCCTGCTAGACCCTGCTCATCAAAACGCGGAGAAGAGAGTTCAGCCTTTAACTGATCATCACCGATAAAATAGACATCCCCGAGCTTTGCATTGGTCTTGCCGAAATCTGAATTAATCGCATCGAGACCAAATCCGTCAATACGTTGATGCTGGGCATCACATTGGGCAAAAACTGCTGCACCCCAGTCGATCAGGGCGACCGTCTCGGTGTCTGGATCAAACATAATATTCGAAGGCTTAATATCGCCATGAACAATTAGGCTACTTACTGTGGACTCTGACTGACGCCGTAAGTACAGCAGTATATTGGACATCTGGGCTGCAATTTTTAGGATTAGGCGGGGTTCCAATTTTCCGGTTTGGCGAGACAGCTGTTCGAGGTTGATACCCGGTGCTCGCTCCATCATAAGAATGGACTGGCCGCTGACATGTTGAAAATCTACAAATTTAGGAATACCAGAATGCCCTAGCTGATTGAGCATAAAGCCCTCTTCTTCTAGGCGTTCCTGAACATGCTGAGGTAATGTAATACGGGCAAACTTAAAGACATATTGCTGCCCCTTCTGATTAGTGCCAGAAAAAACAAAGCCATAGGCGCCTTTACCCACCATCTCAATATCATTATACCCAAGACGTTTGAGCTGGGATTCACAAAGACTCAGCCAATCCTTTAATTTTCGGGCATCCTGATGACTAAGCAGGTAAAAAGATTGCTCTTCATTGATGTAAAAGTGCTGTAAGTTTTTACTTTCGAGCAACCCCATAATGATAAGTGCCTAAGTCATGTCGCAATTAACGCCTAAATCATAGCAGCCAGCATAGTAGTTGGACTTTTAAGGTATCCCATCCAAACATTATTGAATCTGGCAATAGTACCGCCATCAATAACGCGATGATCCCCAGACCAGCTTACTGTCATTATTTTTCGTGGGACCAGGTTACCCTGTTCATCAAACCGGGGTAATGTCTGGATTTTGCCCAGCGCCACAATGGCTACCTCGGGTTTATTAATAATGGGGGTTGCTGCCGTGCCACCAATGGCGCCAATGTTGGAAATGGTAATGGTACCTCCAGACAGTTCCTGGGGATTGATTTTACCACTGCGAGCAGCTTGGGTTAGGCGTGTGACCTCAGTCGCTATATCTAATAGGCTCAGGTCTTGGACATTTTTAATATTGGGTACCAATAAGCCAGTCTTACCATCTACCGCCATGCCAATATTGTGACTGGCAACATAGGTTAGTTCTGTAAAATCTGCATTCGGGTGACTGTTTATTATGGGGAACTGCTTTATAGCTAGAGACAGCGCTTTGATAAATAACGGCATTAGGGTGATTTTAAGGCTGTCTGTGGCATAGGTATCCTTGAGCGTTTGACGAATTTCCATCAACGCAGTCACATCCATTTCATCCACATAGGTAAAGTGGGGGATGGTCGAGACCGCTGCACTCATGCGTTCGGCCATTATTTTGCGCACACCCCTGATAGGTTCCACTCGGTCCTCAGCAGTAGTCTTAATTAGCTGGGCATTAGACACACTGTTGTCACTCGCGCCCCTGTCTTCATTTGAACCTCTGCCGTTCGAAAGAAACCCTAGTACATCCTCCTTTAGTACGCGTCCCTGCTTACCCGAGCCGTTAATGCTAGAAAGATCGAGTTCATGCTCGCGGGCCATTTTACGGACCGCTGGGGTTGTTAGAACCTTACTGGTAAACGAGAGATCTGCTGAGGCGGAGGCTATCATTGCCTCGGAAGTTGCAGACACTTCAGACTCTGTATCTAGGGAGGTCGCTACAGCCACCTCAACCAAAGTCTCTGGGGCTGCCGTCTTTTCGTCTCCAATACTTTCTGTACCCTCTACCTCAAGGGCAAATAGCGGCTGGTGCACCTTGGCAATATCTCCCTCAGCATAATAGAGTTTGGTGACACGGCCGTTGTACATAGAGGGGATTTCAACAATGGCTTTATCGGTGCTGACATCGACGATGATTTGGTCTTCGACAATAATATCGCCCTCCTTGACCTTCCATTCGATCACTTCACACTCAACAATACCTTCGCCAATATCCGGTAATATAAAATCTTTTTTCATGGTGCGTAACCCTCCAGGCTCTAGTAGGCCAGACTCGATTTGATGGCTTCATAAATTTTTAGATGGTCCGGAAGATACTGCTTTTCCTGTATCAGCGGAAATGGTGTGTCTATTCCTGTCACTCGCGTGATGGGGGCTTCCAGGCTTAGAAAACAACGCTCTTGAATGCTGGCAGCAATTTCACCGGCAAAGCCACCGGTCAATGGCGCTTCGTGGCTAATCAGAAGACGGCCGGTTTTGTTCACCGACTCAGCCACAGTATCTCTATCCCAGGGGAGCAGGGTGCGGAGGTCAATGACTTCACATGAAATACCCTCAGCCGCAGCAAGCTCTGCGGCTTTGCCGATTTGAATCATCTGTGCACCCCAGCCAAGCAACGTAATGTCTGTGCCTGCCTGAACGACCTCGGCCAGGCCCAGTTTAAGCTCATAGTCATGGTTAGGCACATCTCCGACAGAGGCACGGTAAATAGCTTTTGGTTCGAAGAAAATAACCGGATCTGGATCACGAATAGCCGCCAACAAAAGACCCTTGGCCTGATAGGCATTACTGGGGATAACGACCTTAAGGCCTGGGGTATGACAAAAATAGGCTTCGGGCGACTGAGAATGATACAGGCCGCCGTCAATACCGCCACCATAGGGAGCTCGAATAGTGAGGCCACCACAGTTAAATTCATCACCGCTGCGATAGCGAAACTTGGCTGCTTCATTAACAATTTGATCAAATGCAGGAAAGATATAATCTGCAAATTGGATCTCAGCGACGGCAACAGAACCCTGCGCTGCTAAGCCAATGGCAAAGCCGGCAATACCCTGCTCCGTGAGCGGAGTATTAAAACAGCGTGGTCGACCATATTTTTCTTGGAGGTTACTCGTGGCTCTAAAGACGCCACCAAACTTACCTATATCTTCTCCGAGACAAACAACTCTTTCATCCGCAGCCATAGCAGTATCCAAGCCATTATTGACCGCCTGTAATAAATTCATGCGAGTTACATCAGTCATTATGAGTTCTCCCCATGAGCTTTATAACTGTCTGGATATTTAGCCACATGCTTTTCTAGAGACTCGAACTGTTCAAGGAGATGGGCTGGCGTATCTTTGTACACATCAGTAATAAGGTCTAAAAGAGGTGGTTTCGGACGTTTTTCTGCCAGCTTCAACTCTGCTAAAATCTCTTTACGGTAGTTGCTCTGTAGATCTTCATCGCGGCTTTCGTCCCACCATTTTTGGTTAATCAGCCAGTTTTTCATTCTGCTAATGGGGTCTTTTTGACGCCACTCATCTTCTTCTTCAGCACTGCGATAACCACTGGGGTCATCTGATGTGGAATGAGCACCAAGGCGATAGCTCATGGTCTCTATCAGCACCGGTCTCTGCTCGTTTACGGCAATGTTGCGCGCCGCAACGGCCGCGGCATAGACCGCCAGAATGTCATTGCCATCAACACGAATAGTTTTAATACCATAACCCAAACCTCTGGCAGCTATGCCATTACCGGCATACTGCTCGGAAGAGGGGGTTGAAATTGCATAACCATTATTGCGCGCTACAAAAACAACCGGGCTTTTCAATACAGCAGCCATATTTAGGCCCGCATGAAAGTCACCCTCAGAGGCGGCGCCGTCTCCGAAATAACATAGAGTACAGGCGTTATTACCGGCCAGTTTTTGGCCATAGGCATAGCCAGCGGCCTGAGGGATCTGTGTCGCTAAAGGCGACCGAATCGTCATAAAGTGCAGATCCCGGCTACCGTAGTGAACTGGCATCTGTCGACCTTTGCCCAAATCTTTCGCATTACTAAACAGCTGATTCATAAACTGCTCAGTACTAAAACCACGGAAGCGTAATGCAACCTGCTCTCGATACTGCCCCATGATCATATCGTCTTGCTTAAACGCCGCCACTGTGCCTGCTACTGATGCCTCCTCCCCAGTACAGGTCAAATAAAAACTGAGGCGGCCCTGGCGCTGGGCGCCCACCATGCGCTCATCGAGTATGCGCGTATAAACCATATCCCTATAGATTTTGTGGGCCAGCTCTTTCGCTAGCTCTGGAGTCTGTGCCCCTGAAATAAGAGTACCGTCAGCCTGTAATATACGCAGAGTCGGAATCTGTACTGTAGAGCCATCGTCAAAAACAGGGGCAACTGTTGGGGGACTTTTAACTGCCATGGGACACCTCTTATAATTCCATTTTTAAGGGTCGATACTGGATGTTATCTTGTTATTATTAACCCTCATCTATGAAGGTAAAATTACCATGCTGGGGCTTGGAGAATCCTGCCAAACTCATGGTTTTGATTTAGCCAATAAAACTTATTATTGCGTCATAGTCCCTTATAAAAGAGAATTATTGCGCCATATGGCTTATTACTTGCTCAGGCACCAAATTAACACCCATTAGTAGCGTGCAGCTAGGTGAGAGAGCTACAATGAAAACCAGCCTGTTTAGTGAGTTTATAGCTTAAGTATAGAAGAGCTTGGAGAACTATTATGATTGAGTACAAACTGGATGCCATTGATTGGAAGATTCTTGATCTTCTTCAATCTGATGCGGGTATTTCTAATCTAGAATTGTCTGAAAAAGTTTGTTTGTCGCCCTCTCCGTGCTCCCGGCGGGTAAAAAACTTGGAACAGCTGGGTTATATTCTCCGTCGAGTCACATTAATTGACCCCAAGAAAGCGGGGCTGCCAGTCACCGTTTTTATTCAGGTCACCCTGCACCATCAAGTAAAAAAGGATCTCGACCATTTCGCCCAGCAGGTACTCAACTGGCCTGAGGTGATGGAGTGCTATTTAATGACTGGGGATTTTGATTATTTGATGCGAGTGGTGACTCCAGATCTGCAGTCTTATCAAACTTTTCTCGATGACAAACTCACTGCATTCGATGGTATAGATCATATTAAAAGCAGTTTCTCACTCAAACCTATATGCTACAAAACTGAACTGCCATTTGGGCATCTACTTTAATACCCTCCAATATTAAATAATTTTTTATGGTGCATATTGATAGTCGTCAACTTTGCAATATGCCATTTACCTATAGTTCTATAGCAGCCTAGCCCGTGGCTGAGATACCAATTCCGATTGGTAGGTAAACAGCAATATTATCATTACAAAGGAGTATTAAAATGATTCCAGTATTAAGAGAACCCACCCATTTACTCGATCGATTTCAAGACGATTTTAATAATTTATTCCGATCCTTTGGAGATAGATCGCTTGGAATAAGAGATGAGGATAGCAATGTTATAACCAGCCAATGGATGCCCCCGGTAGATATCCAAGAAGGCGATAATGAATTTGTGATCAAAGCAGATATTCCCGGCGTCAATCGCAAAGACATTGAGATCAGCATGGCTAATGGCGTTTTATCGATTAGAGGTGAGCGTAAAATCGAGAAGAATGAGGAGCATAATGGCTACTATCGCACTGAATGCTCCCATGGCATTTTTCATAGACGTTTTAGCTTGCCTGATTCAGCGGACCCAGACAAAATTGTTGCTAAGGATAAAGACGGTGTTTTGACAATTACCCTGAGTAAGCGCAAAACCGCAAAGCCAACGTTGATTAATATTCAGTCCTAATTAACGGCCGTAATACCGCCACTCCTCCCATAGACGGAGTATTCTATAGCCTCTGCCCATCATATTGTGCAGAGGCTTTTTAGGGGGTTAGTATTTTTGGCTTATCAGTGATTGGTAGAGATTACTGTAACCTGTCGCACTGATGTCCCAGGAGAAGTCTTCGCCCATCCCTGAGCGCTGGAGGTCCCGCCATAGCAACAGATTGTCATAGACGAAATGTAGGCGCTGCAACGCATCAATCAGCGCATCCGGGGTGAAGTCCCAAAACAATACGCCGGTCGAATCAGCAATATTTTCTGAAAAGGGCGCTATATCAATAATGGTATCAGCAAGGCCACCCACCCCGTGGGCAACCGGTATGGTTCCATAGCGTTGAGCATACATTTGCGTCAAGCCGCAGGGCTCATAGCGGGAGGGAATTAGCAGCGCATCGGCACCTGCTATTACAAGGTGGGCGGCCCTTTCATCGTAGGCTGGCTTAACACTAATACGCATTGGATATTGCTTTTCTACTTCCAACAAGGCTTTCTCAAGTACCTTATCACCGTTACCCAGAACCACTAAATCGACTGGTAATTGCATAATAAGTGGCAGCGCCTCAATCAATAGGTCAATGCCCTTCTGCTCCGTTAAACGCGAGACAATCCCCAACAGCAATCGGTCCTGATGTCCCAATAGTTGAAATTCTGCCAACAGCGCCAACTTATTAAAAACCTTGCGATGGAGGCTGTGGCTACCATAAATGGTTTGTATCATTGGGTCATTGCTGGGGTCCCATAACTGAGTGTCAATACCATTAGTAATACCAGAAAAACCCTCGCCCAGACTCCGTAATAGGCCCTCTAAGCCACAACCAAACTCTTTGCTAAGCACCTCTTTTGCATAGCCTACGCTAACGGTGTTAACGGCATCGGCAAACACGATACCCGCCTTCATAAATGACATCATCCCATAGTATTCCAAGGCCTGATAATCCCAAAGAACTTTGCCATCCACTGTGGCGGGTAAGTCTAACGCCTCAAAATCTATACGATCAAACAGACCCTGATAGGCAAGATTGTGAATGGTAAATAGACATTGAGGCCGCTTATTATGGCTTGCCAGCAAGAGTGGTAGCAGGCCTGTATGCCAATCATTGCAATGGACAGTATCTGGGTGCCATGCAAGGCCGACCTGATTTAGGGCAATTTTCTCACTGACCCGACAGAATAGTCCGAACCGCTGGGCATTGTCAGTCCAGGGCTGGTCTGCATACTCGCCGTAAGGCCCACCTGGACGGTCAAATAGCTGAGGGCAGTCAACCAAATAGACCGGTATATCAGTGCCTTTGAGATGCGCCTGCAATAAACCAACGGGATATCCCATGACCTCAGCACTGTAATCCAGCCATTTGTGATGGGCCTCCGCAAGACCACTATAGGAAGGTAACACAATGCGTATATCATGACCTTGTCGGCGCAAGGCAGCGGGTAAATTGTAGGCTACATCTGCCAGGCCCCCAGTTTTAATCAGCGGATAGAGTTCACTGCAAGCAAATAAAATATTCATGGGCCTGTTCTAATTAAGACAATGCCCGCCAGTGGCGGCAACTGTAAAACCAGTGAATATGGCTGGCCCATGCAGCTGACATCTTGACTATTAACTTCACCGCCATTACCTGTATTGGTGCCGGTATAAAAAACTGAATCTGAGTTGAGTAATTCTAGGTAACGGCCTTTTTGGCCAATACCAATACGATATTGATTACGCGGTTGTGGGGTCAAGTTCAGTATCACCAACACTGTCTGTTTATCACTGTCGCGCCTATAACTGAGTACCGATTGTTGACTGTCATGGCAGTCTACCCAAGTAAAACCCTGAGCCTCAAAATCGTAGCGATGTAGCGCAGGATAGTGGCGATATAATTGATTGAGGTCGGTCACTAAACGGCTTATACCCTGACGCCTATCCGCACATGGCGTCGGTTCATCTAGCAGGTGCCAGTCTAGAGACTGGTTGCTTCGCCATTCTTGTTGCTGGGCAAATTCACTGCCCATAAAGAGCAGTTTTTTGCCTGGCCAGGTAAATAAAAATACATAGAGCAATCTAAGATTGGCAAACTTTTGCCAATCGTCACCCGCCATTTTTTCAAGTAGTGACTTTTTTTCATGCACCACTTCGTCGTGTGAGAGTGCCAGCATAAAATTCTCATGGTGAGCATACAGTGCACTAAAGGTTAATAGCTCATGGTGATAACGGCGATAAATGGGGTCTTTGCTCAGGTAAGCGAGACTGTCATGCATCCAGCCCATATTCCATTTCATGGAAAACCCAAGACCACCCACCCATGTTGGCCGACTCACCTGAGGCCATTGGGTGGACTCCTCGGCAATCATCATTACCCCTGGAAACTGTTCATGGGCCACCACATTCAGCTCGCGCAGGAATTCGATAGCTTCAAGATTTTCGTTGCCACCGTATTTGTTCGGCTGCCATTGTCCGTCTTCGCGGGAATAATCCAAATAGATCATGGAGGCCACGGCATCGACACGTAGACCATCAATATGAAATTCCCGAAGCCAGAAAAGCGCATTAGCAGATAGGAAGTTTTTCACTTCATTGCGTGCAAAATTAAAGGTTAGGGTACCCCAATCAGGGTGCTCAGAAACCCGGGGATCCTCATGTTCGTAGAGGGCAGAGCCATCAAACTGCGCCAATCCATGCGCATCTTTGGGAAAGTGCCCTGCTACCCAATCAAGCAATATGCCAATATTGTAGCGATGGGCAACATCAATAAAATAGCGGAAATCGTCTGCCGAACCTAACCTACTGGTGGGCAAATAATAACCTGTGCACTGATATCCCCAGGATTCATCTAACGGGTGTTCTGCCACTGGCATTAATTCTATATGAGTAAAACCCAGTCCCTTAACATAGGGGATCAGACGGTGGGCTAGGGTTTTCCAGTTCAAGAAGTCGCCATCTTCAGCTCTCTGCCAAGATCCAGCATGCACCTCGTAGACGGACACCGGTGTCTGCTGCCAATCCCATTGACGTCGGCGCTCCAGCCACAGGTGATCTGACCAATTAAAGGTATTATCTCCAGCCACTAGGGATGCAGTATCTGGCCTCAGCTCGGCACTCTGGGCATAGGGATCTGCTTTTAGTGACACTGTGCTCGAGCCCCGATGACGAATCTCATATTTGTAACAGGTATTGACTCCCAGCCCTGGAATAAAAAGTTCCCAAACGCCACTGCTACCCCGTGATCGCATGGGATGGATGCGCCCATCCCAGTGGTTATGATCGCCCACCACGCTTACCCGCTCTGCCTGTGGCGCCCAGACCGCAAATAGCACGCCATTGATATGGTCAACTCTATGTATATGAGCGCCCAGCTTTTGGTAGATATGCTCATGGGCCCCCTCGGTAAAGAGGTGTAGGTCAAGATCACTTAACTGAGCCGGAAAACTGTACGGGTCGCAGATATAGTGACAGGCACCCTGGTGATCGACCCAGCGAATCAGATAATGCGGGGGAACCACTTCGGTGCCTGTCCAAGCAAATAGATCCGTATTGCCTATGCGCTGCATTGGCAGAGACGGATCTTCGATTGCGGCGCTGTAAGCATTGGGTAAAAGCGCGCAGATCCGCCAATGGCTATCACCGACCCAGTGACGACCCAAAATACTAAAGGGGTCGTGGTGGCGCATTTCTAACAGCCGCTGAATCGGCTCGGAAATTGAACTGTTAGGGTTGGCTTGCTGCTCTGCGTTGCACGCTTTACCTTCGCTCACTACAGTACTTGGCTCTTTGTTTAATGCTTTGTTTGATGCTTTCTTTTGCCCTCTATCAAGCTTGGGCCCATGGCTTTTGATAGGTCGTCCTAAGCAATCAACGGCATGGGCGCGTGATGCCCAGTGATCGACTTCAACATTTGTTCGGTCCGATGGAATGGAAAGTCAGCATCTTCGGCGCTGTCAGCTTGGGCAATAATATCTCCGGAGGTCACTATGCCCGCCAACGTGCCATGACTATTGACCACAGGCAGTCGGCGCACTCCGTACTCACGCATCAAGTCAAGAGCCTGCTGCACATCATCCTCAACATCACATTTGTATAACAGCTGACTATTGGAAACATCCTGCGCCGTTAATTCCCACAGGGGCTTTTTCTGGAGTGCCGCGCCCATGGCGATATCACGATCCGTAATCATGCCAATCGGTTTATGTTCCTGATCAACAATAGGCACAGAGCCGCAGTCATTATTCCACATGGTCATAGCCACGGTGTTTAAGGGTGTGTTGGACTCGCAGCTATACACCTGAGTTGTCATCATATCTTTTACGTTCATTGTTCTTTCACTCCTATCATGAGTTCGCGGTCACGAACTTTATTTAATCATTATAGAAATTAGCCTGATGAGTATTGACCCCTGTCAAGATTTCACAGTCCCAGCAGTGGTCAAATTTTATTGCCCATTGAATTGACCTAAGGATAGTGATGAATCAGTTCTCGAATCATAAAGACACCGCTGAAAGAAACGCTCGGGAAGCGTCCAATATGCGTTTTATCAGCCGACTAACCAAAAGCACACTAGGTCTAATTCTGGCCGGTGGCAGCGGATCACGATTACACCAATTAACCCAGTGGCGTGCGAAACCAGCAGTGCCATTCGGTGGTCAATTTAGAATTATTGATTTCACACTGTCTAACTGCGTTAACTCTGGTATTCGCCGCATTGGAGTATTAACACAGTACAAGGCACATTCACTCATTAGGCATATTCAGCGGGGTTGGGGATTTTTACATGGGGAGTTCGATGAATTTGTTGAGTTATTGCCCGCGCAACAGCGTGTTGAGAGCAGCTGGTATCTAGGAACCGCCGACGCGGTCTATCAGAATATTGACATTCTTCGCAATCACAATCCCCGCTATGTATTGATTTTGGCCGGTGACCATATTTATAAAATGGATTATGGTCCTATGCTAGCCCAGCATGTTGAAACGGGTGCACAGCTAACGATTGGCTGCATTGAAACCCCACGAGATAAGGCCAGTGATTTTGGTGTAATGACTGTTGACAGCAGTAATCAAGTCATGGACTTTGTTGAAAAACCGAATAACCCAGCATCTATTTTAGGCCTGCCCGATACCTCACTGATATCCATGGGAATCTACATATTCGACAGCAAGTTTTTAATTAATCAGTTAATTGGCGACGCAGACCGTGCTGATTCCAGCCATGACTTTGGCAAAGATCTAATTCCTAGACTAATAAAAGCACATAGGGTTTACGCCTATCCATTTCGAGATACGGTTCAGCATCGCCAAGCCTACTGGCGAGATGTAGGCACAGTGGATGCATACTGGCGCTCGAATCTTGAGCTAATCGGGGTAACTCCTGATCTTAATTTATATGATAAGGAATGGCCTATTTGGAGTTACCGGGAACAGACGCCACCGGCAAAATTTGTTTTTGATGAGCCAGACCGTTGCGGTTGCGCGATTGACTCTATGGTATCCAGCGGATGCATTATTTCTGGTGCGGTTATTCGCCACTCCCTGCTTTTTGACAATGTCACTGTCGACGAAGGCAGCAAAATAGAGAACGCAGTGATCCTGCCGGAAGTCAGTATTGGTAAGCATTGCCGCATCAAAAATGCCGTGATTGATAAGGGCGTGATGCTGCCGGACAACAGTGCTATTGGTATTGATGCCAAACAGGATGCCAAACGCTTTACCATCAGCCCAGGTGGAGTGGTTCTCGTCACCCCAGACATGCTGGGACAGGTATTACATCATGCCCGCTAATAATGACCCCTTACCATCCGAAAGGTTAAATGTCGTACTCTGTTGGCATATGCACCAACCGGAATACCGCGACCCCGTCAGCGTAGTATCCAATCTCCCCTGGACCTATTTGCGCACTATTAAAGACTACACTGACATGGCCGCTCATTTAGAACAGGTGCCTAACAGCCGCGCGGTTATTAATTTCAGTCCAGTACTACTAAAACAAATTGAGGATTACACTAATCAATTTGACCGTTATTTTATCGACAACCAAAGTCCTGAGGATCCTCTTTTGGCAGCATTGGTCGAGCCAGCCATTAACAGCGACCATGACTATAGATACCATCTAGTAGAGCAATGTTTAAAATATCACAACTTCAAGAGTGGAGAGACGTTTGAACAATATGTTGCCCTGACCAATATCGGCCGCCATATTCTCGACAATCCAGGTCACCTAGATTATGTCTGCGATGCCTTTTTCACTGACCTAATAGTATGGTTCCACCTTACCTGGTTGGGTGAGACCGTCCGCCGGGATGACCCCAGAGCCCAGGCCTTGATCTCTCGCGCTAGACGCTATTCGATGTTAGAACGCATTCAACTAGTGCGTATTATCAGCGAACAAATCACCCAAATAATCCCCCGTTATCGAGCACTAGCCGCAGACGATTGCATAGAGTTGTCCATGACGCCCTACGCTCACCCCATAGGGCCATTACTGCTAAATTTACACAGTGCAGAAGAGGCCAGTAACAATATTCCCATGCCCGATGCAGCAGAATATCCCGGAGGAAGAGAGCGGCTAGATTGGCATATCAACGCCGGCAAAAAACTTTTTCTACAACATTTTGGCCGGTCCCCTATTGGCTGTTGGCCTGCGGAAGGTGCCCTTAGTGAAGCCTGCGTGACTGTCTTAAATGATAGCGGATTTCTTTGGACTGCCTCTGGCGCAGGGGTACTCAATAATAGTCTCAGCGACTCACACCAAGCACATAACGACAGCGACAGTAACGGCACTCTTTATAGGAGCTACCAACTACCCAATCGAGATATTCGGTGTTTCTTTCGTGACGATCACCTGTCGGATCTAATTGGTTTTACCTACTCTTCATGGCACGGTGATGACGCAGTGGCCAATCTCATACACCGGCTAGAGGACATAGCCGGACTCTGTGCCCAGCAATCTCTTACTGAACCCGTTATCAGTATTATTATGGACGGGGAAAATGCCTGGGAGCACTACCATCAAAATGGCTTCTTTTTTATCCGCGAGCTGTATCGACGTCTAGCTTTGCACCCAGATCTAAATCTGACCACTTTTGCACAGTGTATTAAAGGCCCGTCCGCACCACTTGATCGTCTAACCGCCGGCAGCTGGGTGCATGGCAATCTCACTACCTGGATTGGTCAGCCCGACAAAAACCGCGCCTGGGATATGCTTATAAAGGCTAAATACTGCTTTGATGAGGTAATGCAAAGCCATGCATTAACCGAACAACAGCGGCAGGCTGCCGAACTACAGCTGGCAATCTGTGAAGGCTCAGATTGGTTCTGGTGGCCTGGGGGAGAAAACCCACCAGATAGCATTGCATCTTTTGACCAACTGTTTCGCATGCACTTAAAAGCCCTTTATGGAACGCTGGGGCGGACAGCACCAGATTATTTGGATCGCCCTTTTACCCATGCCATATCCGGCGACGGCACAGGTGCGGAAATGCCCCTCGGTGGTGTTATGCGCACATCTCAGTAGTGAATAAAGTATCAGCTCAAGCAATGCCTGACAGGGTTGCTCAGCAAACTATTTTCCAACGGCGTCGCTGTGGCGTACTGCTGCCAATTACCGCGCTCCCAGTAAAAATACCCTCAAAAATAAATAGATACGGGGCCTTTGACAGTGCCTATCAATTTATTGACTGGGCGCAATCTGCTGGCATTACTGTATGGCAGCTACTCCCTCTAGGGCCCACTCAGTCTGATAGGTCCCCCTACCTGTGCCTATCTTCTCTGGCAGGGAACACTGATAATATTGGATTGCACTGGTTGCAGCAGAGCGGCTTACTGAAGCCATGTAACTCGTTAATGAACAACTCAGCTTGCCATGCTAAGTCCCTTGAAATGGCTTATACAGAGTTCACCCAGATGTCGGATAACAGTAGCTGGCACCTGCAATACCACCGTTTTTGCGCAGAGTCTCAACCCTGGTTAGATAACTTCGCACTGTTTATGGCACTGCGTAGCCAGCAGAGCAATCAACCCTGGAACCGCTGGCCAACCGAGCTTCGTGACCGCCATGCCAAGGCAGTTAACAGAGCACAACAAACTCTGTATCGACCTATTTCGCGACTTAAATTTTATCAATTTTTGTTTTTTAAACAGTGGGCAGAGATTCGTCAATATGCCCATAGTAAGGGGATTTTTCTATTCGGTGATATGCCTTTATTTGTCGCCTACAACAGCGCGGATGTATGGGCTAATAGGCGTTATTTTAAACTTGAAGAAGATGGCCTACCCTTGGTGGTTGCTGGCGTGCCGCCGGATTATTTTAGTCCTGATGGACAGCGCTGGGGGAACCCTCATTACAATTGGCAAACTCTGCAGGAAGATGATTTCAGCTGGTGGATTCAGCGTATTCGGCTTCATCTGCAGATGTATGATCTCCTGCGAATTGATCACTTTAGGGGCCTGGAAAGTGCATGGGAAATACCCGCCTCAAGCAACACTGCGAAACAGGGTCACTGGCAAACAGCACCGGGGGCAGCGTTACTCGACGCCCTTATTAAAGCACTACCTAATCTGCCATTAGTAGCCGAGGATTTAGGTTTGATAACCCCCGAAGTAATCGCTCTAAGGCATCATTTTCGGCTGCCGGGTATGGCCGTACTGCAGTTTGCTTTCGACAGTGACGACCACAATCCCTACCTGCCCCACAACCTTAATCAAAATACCGTGCTCTATACCGGCACCCATGATAATGACACTAGCCTTGGCTGGTATCTGTCGCTTTCGGATCATCAGCGCACTGTTGTTACAGACTATCTACAGTCTGATATTGACAATGTACCCGAGGCACTAATTGAGGCTGCGCTGGCTTCCGTAGCCCGCCTAGTAGTACTTCCACTACAGGATATGCTTCGGCTTAACTCTGAGCATCGCACCAATACACCGGGCACAACTTGTAATAACTGGCTGTGGCACTTCGAATGGCCGCAGCTCTCAATTGAAGTTGCACAGCAGTATCGAGCACTTAATTATGTCCACAATCGCTGTGATTAATTATACCTAACCCTGCCCAAAATTGACGGACATCAAGCCACAGCCTTCACATCATTGTTTTTATAGTTCTCCATAAATTGATCGTTTTGACGAGGGGGTATTGAATAATGAAAAAAATTGCCATCAATGGTCTTGGTCGTGTCGGGCGACTTATCTTGCGTCGCTATATTGAGGGTGGTTACAGAAATTTCAGTATTGTTGCCATCAATGACCCTATGCCCTTACACAACCTCCACTATTTACTCAAATATGATTCTGTCCATGGACCACTGCAGCGGGAGGTCAGCATTACCGACCATACTCTTTGTGTTGATGACCAGTCCTTCGCGCTGTACGACAAACCTGATGCTGAAAGCTTGCCATGGGACGAGCCTAAGATTGACTTTGTACTCGAATGCAGCGGCCAATATCGCCATCACAATCGCGTTATGCAACATATTAAAGCCGGTGCTGAGCGAGTCGTGCTAACCGCACCCTCAGGGGATGCGGATATTACGCTGGTGATGGGCGTCAATGAAGATAACTTTGACCCAGAACAACATATTATAATTTCCAATGCTTCCTGTACCACCAACTGCCTGGCCCCCGTGCTTAAGATCCTGATGGATGATTTCGGTGTCGAACGAGCACTAGTGACTACGGTACATTCCTATACAGCCAGCCAAAGCATGGTGGATGTGGCAGCAGACAAACCCCATCGAGGACGCGCGGGCGCTCTCAATATTATCCCCACCACTACTGGCGCTGATGCCTGCACCATGCTGGTCCTGCCCGAATTAAAGGATCGAGTGATGGCTCTGGCCCTGCGCGTGCCGGTGGCTAATGTGGCGCTTATTGATATTAGTGCAGAGCTTTCCTGTGATGTGACAAAAGACGCTATTAACGACGCATTTAAAAAGGCTTCCAGAGGTGCCATGCGAGATATCATTGAATATAGCGACGAACAGCTGGTGTCTAGCGACATCATCGGCAACAGCTATTCGGCCGTTATTCACGGCCAAGCAACCCGTGTTCTACAGAGCAATATGGTCAATATCTTTGCGTGGTACGACAACGAATATGCCTATGCCTGTCGCTGTCTGGACCTTATAGAGAAGCTCTCTTACCAACCATTAAAAGTCGAGCCTATCATTGTTTAATTGGCCTTTAACCTAACCCCTGAGGACTGCATTATGAAACAATCACCAATGCCTATTATTCTAAGCTTATTGGTTATTTTGCTAAGCAGCTGTAAATCGAGCTTGCGCAATGATGTCGTCAGCTTTCATGAAGGAAAGCTCCCCAGAAGTGGCACCATACGCATTGCACCCATGGATACGGTTAAGCAGAGAAGCCTTGAATTCAGTCATTACAAAAGCCTTATTGGCGAACGACTCAATCAGCTGGGATACCAAGTAGTGGACAGAGACGAACCCTCTGAGTTAGTAGCGAATATCGATTATTCGATCAGTGAGGGGCAGACCCAGATTCGCAGCAGCTCCAATAATTATGTGCGTTATCATTTCAATTATGGGCGTTATTATCATCCCTTTTACTATGGTTTTTATGATACCTGGCCGCCAGAACAGTACAACTATACCGTTTACAATCGGCAATTAAAGATGAATATTTCACGTATTGGACCAGACGCAGAAGTATTATTTGAAGGGCGAGTACAGAGTATTGGTAAGGCAAAAGAAATAGCCACGGTGATGCCCTATATGATCACTGCAATGTTTAATAACTTTCCCGGTGAAAATGCAGTCACCAAAGTGGTTACCATTGAGAAGCAATAGGTGTCGGCTAGGTAAGTAAGCATGAGAAATACCAACATTAGCAGGCAAGGAAACCTATGGGTCTTATACCCAGAGCATGCACCCTGTTTCCAAGGGATGACTGAGTAACTCATGATAGGGATAAACACGCAGACGGTACTGTTTTAAACCGCATTCAGAGGGTTTCCAGTCGACCGAGAAAAGATCATCGCCGCCCTCTTCATGGTCATCATCATGTTCTGGAATTTGAAAGCCCAACTTGATGCAACTCTCAGAGACAAACTGCCCCTGGAAAAATTTGCCTAGGATGCATTCCACCACTATATCGCTACTGTCCAAGCCATTGAGATTGACTCTAAGACTGAGAGTAATAGATTCTCGGATCTCTACTTCACTGGTTCGACTATCAATACGTTGCGCCTTCACCCCAGGCCATAGTGCAGCTACGCGTCTTTTCCAATCCGCCAACGCAGTAGCCACACCCGGTTTTTCTATTCTAGCCCCCTGCTGCGCTGCAGACAGATAGGGCGTTTCCACATAGTCTCGGACCATACGTTGAGCACTAAATTTGGCCATCGTTGACGACATAGACGCCTTAGACATTGCTACCCATCGTGCCGGGTAGACATTGTTTTCTCGCTCCCACCAAGCCGGGATAACCTGGCTCTCCAGAATATTAAGAAAATCAATCGCTTCCTGTCGATCCCTATAACCCGGGTCACAATCTGGGTCATGGGGTGAAAGTGCCCAGCCATTTTTCCCGTTGTAACCCTCGTCCCACCAACCGTCACGAATACTGAGATTAACCACACCATTTACCGCAGCCTTTTGCCCAGAGGTGCCACAGGCCTCCAATGGATACTCTGGGGTGTTTAACCAGATGTCACAGCCGGCCACCAACATTCTGGCCTGTGCAATATCGTAGCCTTCAAGCAAAATAATTCTGCCTATAAACTCGGGCTGTAAAGACCGTTCGTAAAGTAATTTAATCAGCTGTTTGCCCGCATCATCACTAGGATGGGCTTTACCGGCAAAGACAAACACCACTGGGCGGTCCGGATTACTAACCAGTGCAGCTAACCGCTCGACTTCTAAAAACAGCAGCCCTGCGCGTTTATACGTGGCAAAGCGTCGCGCAAAGCCTATCAATAATATGTCGCTATGGGTCTCGGCAACATAATGACTGCAGCGCTCTATAAGAGCCTCACTTAAGCCATTGCGCTGATGCTGAGTGCGCAATCGCTGTTCAATCTCAAGTAATAAGGACTTCTTGATCTCACAGTGGGTGGTCCACCAGGTCTCGTCATCAATATGATCAACATAATTCCAATCACCTGACTGATCCAGATGGTGACGGCAATCCGAAAAATGGCTATCAAACAGCCTCCTCCAGCGCTTATGCAAGAAACTCTCTACATGGATACCATTCGTTATGTAGGTAATGGGGTTTTCATCCGCGGGGATCTGGGGCCATAGATATTGTTCCATGCGGGCCGCAACACCACCATGTATACGACTTACAGCATTGTGAAACCGCGACCCACGCAACGCTAGGGCAGTCATATTAAATTGATCATCTGCGGCCTCGCCAAGTGCCATAAACTGATCAATATCGAGCCCTAAATCACCGATATAGCGGCCTGCAAAGTGTTCGATAAGCTGGCGGTCGAACCGATCATGGCCAGCAGCAATTGGAGTATGAATGGTAAACACAGTGGCTGCCGCTATTTGCTCAAGGGCAGCATCAAAACCAAGAGTCTGCTGCGTCATCAGTTCAAGAATACGTTGAAAAATAGAAAAGGCTGCGTGACCTTCATTGATATGCCACACCGTTGGTTTAATACCCAGCACCGCCAACGCTCTAACGCCACCCACACCGAGAATCAGCTCCTGCTGCAACCGCATGCTGTGATCACCACCATACAGTTGGCGTGTAATGCTCCGATTATCTAGGCTGTTGCAGGAGACGTCGGAGTCCAACAAAATTAGTTGAATACGCCCCACAGAGACCTTCCATAATTTAACCACCACCTCATCATTGCCAATCGGCACGCTAATGCTTATCTCATTGCCTGCATCATCTCTCAGCTCGCTAATCGGCGAATCAACAAAGGACTGGCTGCTGTAATGGCATATTTGATGACCCTGAGCATCAATTGTCTGGGTGAAGTACCCTTCATGGTAAAGCAGGCCCACAGCAACAAAAGGGATACCCATATCGCTGGCCGCCTTACAGTGGTCCCCAGCGAGTATGCCCAGTCCGCCTGAATAAATAGGAAAACTCTCATGAAAACCGAACTCGGCGCAAAAGTAGGCAATTAGTGTCTGGTCTGGCAGTGAACAGCCTGGTGATGTATCTTCTGGATCTGATGCGCAGTAATCCCGTGACCAATGCA
This sequence comes from Porticoccaceae bacterium UBA1989, assembly GCA_002335945.1. Lineage (GTDB taxonomy): Bacteria > Pseudomonadota > Gammaproteobacteria > Pseudomonadales > Porticoccaceae > HTCC2207. Next base: position 13,459 of record DDDD01000125.1, on the reverse strand, counting down.
AAATATCCTGATACCTCTGCAGATACTCTGGATCTTTGGAGGCGCTAATTAATAGCTCTTCATCCACCCTGCGCAAGAATAACTTAGGGTTATGTTGACAGCTAACCCACAGCGCGGGATCCAATGTAATAAACAACTCACGTATTGAACCGTGCCAGCTGTACAAAAGATTTTCAGATAATTCCTTCAATCCCTCTATCGCCTCAGGAATCTTTGGTTTGACCTCTAGGTTGAATTCAGTGATAGGCATAATGGGTCCAAACAAGTCAATGCTTAACGCACAGGACCAATTAATTTAGAAGAACTGAAGAAAACAAAATTGACTGAGATCAAGTATCAATTTTTACGTTGATGAATATCCCAGAGAATCCAATATCCCCCTATACCCGAAAATGTAGTAATTGATCTCAATTAGGAAATACGTATTTAATTTTTTCTGAATTAGACATAATTCTCAATCTAATCTATATATTTAGACAGCTCAACTTATTTATCCGTACAGCAATGGTTGGAAAATAGTCACACAGTAACCTGCTCTTCTGTGCCGTAATTATTTACCCTTCTGGACCCTAGTCTAGGAGCGTGATTGATGTAGGTGTCGTTGTATGCAGAAAACAAAAGATATTATTATGGACTACCTTGAACTGCCAAGACCCATAGCACTTGTCCTTGACGCCGCTGGTAATATCGAACATCTTAGTATTGAGGCCTGCCAGCTTTTAGGTTATGAGTTATCTGAAATTTTAGGTGCCAATTGGGTCTCTATGTGCCTCCCTCAAAGGTGGCAATTGAAAACCAAACGAATGTATGACGCTGTCTCCGCAGACTATAACGAGGAGCCGCAATGTCATACATATCCTGTACTCGCGAAGAATGGCCGCCAACATCCTTTAGCCTGGCATATTGAACAGCGCCATAGCCCGAGTGGCGCCATTGTCGGTTCAATTTCTACTGGCATTAAAGTTCGCGATAATGCCCTACAAGAAAAAAATGCGCTTTTGCAGTCAGCCGCCCGCAATCAAGCGGTCTTAGACAATGCCATCGAAGCCATTATCAGCATCAATGCACAGGGCACCATCACCCATGTGAATAAAACCACTGAAAAAATCTTCGGGTATCCAGAAGAGGAGCTGCTAGGCCAAAATATTACCTTTTTGATTCCTGACACTGAAAAACCCTTAGAGCACTATAGAGCGACCCTTTGGAATTATATGATGCCCGACAGCAACAAGCTAATTGGCATAAACCGAGAGCTAGGCGCGAAACATAAAGATGGCCACCAGCTGCCTATAGAACTCACTGTTGCCGAAATCAGCATAGCAGGGATCCGCAGTTTTACCGGCATTATGCGTGATATCAGTGAACGTAAACTTAGTGAAGCCCGCCTCAAGCAAAGTAAAGAAGAGGTCCAGCAGGCCCGTGATCGGCTAGCCCATATGGATCGCCTGCACATCGCTAGCGAGATGTCGACCGGCATTGCCCATGAACTCAACCAACCCCTTACGGCTATTTCCATGTATGCCCAGGCCTGTCGGAACTTAGTCGACAATGGCAAATCGGATATAAAGTCGCTACTGTCCACCCTTCTCAGGATCGACAAACAGGCCCAGCGCGCCGGGGATATTATTCGTAATATCAGAGCCCTTGTAGGCAAACAGGACCCCCATCATCAGCTCACCAATATTAACGACCTAATACATTCCACCATTGAACTGGCCCAGGTTGATATCGAGTGCCGAACTATTACATTCAAGTGCCAGTGCTCTGAAACACTGCCGATGATAGAAATTGTATCGGGACAGATTCAACAAGTTATTCTCAATCTAATTCGTAACGCCGGCGACGCAATGGTAGATCTAAAACCGCAGGAAAAAATTATCAGTATTATTAGTGAGCAAACCTGCCAAGACTTTATCAGCATTATTGTCAGAGATACCGGTGTCGGCCTTGATATCGATCAGCCCAATGAGCAATTGTTCCAACCATTTTATTCCACCAAAACCCATGGTATGGGAATGGGCCTGGCGATTAGCCATTCAATTGTTCATAACCACGGGGGGAAACTATGCGCCAACAAAAACTATAGTGACGGCGCCGAATTCTCCTTTACCTTACCAGTTATGCCTATTTTGGGGGATCATTAAGGTGAATAACAATCAAACTATTTATATCGTTGACGACGACCCTGATGTGCTAGATGCCATGTCGATGCTTTTGCAATCAACCGGTTTAACAACAAAAACTCACCATTCGGGGCAGGACTTTCTGGACAATAATATTCCCCTGCTTATTGGCTGTGTCATTCTTGATGTACGCATGCCAAATATGAGTGGGCTGCAATTGCAGCTCGACATTAAACGTAAAAACCCTACTCTACCTGTCGTCTTCGTCACCGGCCATGGCGATGTCCCCATGGCTGTCCAAGCCATGAAGAATGGCGCGATTGAATTTTTACAAAAGCCTTTTCGTGATCAAGAATTTATCGACTGTGTCCACCGAGCCCTATATATTAACAACTTGGCCACCAATGAACGTGAGCACCTGCGCTCGATACAAGACCGCATCGACAGTTTAACTAAACGTGAACATCAAATTATGCGCCATATCGCCGACGGCGATATGACCAAGATTATTGCTAATAAATTAAATATCAGCCCGCGCACGGTTGAGATACATCGTGCACGGGCAATGGAGAAAATGCGGGTAAAAACTGTTGCCCAATTAGTGCATATAGTTATGGAGTCAGAGGCCCAGTAATGTGGTTAACCGGCCGCTCTATACATTATCTCTTTATTGCCTTGGCGCTCCATCGCGCCGCCAGACATGACTAGATGTAAGCCGCCCATGTCAGTGATGCGGACCCAATGGCGGTTGGCAACGACAAGATTTTGTTCCTCCAAACGCTTAAATAGCCGACTGACAGTCTCCACGGCTAGGCCCAGATAATTAGCAATATCATAACGTGCCATGCTTAACCTGAACTCGAGGGCCGATTCTCCCCGATCACTCATGCGCTGGGAGACATCCAACAGAAAACTGACGAGGCGCTGTTCTGCCTTCATCTTTCCCAGTACCATCATCAAATGACTCTCCCGGTACATCATGCAACTGACGGCACAGACCAGTCGTCGGTAAAGCTCTTCATTACCTTGTAAAGACGCCTGCTTAAAACAATCGAAAGGCAAACTGCAAACACTAGAGGTTTCTAGCGCTTCCACTTCGCGCATATATCTACCAGAATCAACACCATCTATCCCTAGAATATCTGTCGACAGATGGAATCCTGTTACCTGTTTTTCACCCGACTCATCGACAATACAAGATTTAAAGCAGCCAGACCGAATTAGATACAATGACTTAAATAGATCCCCCTGAAAAAACAAGCGCTGCCCTTTAAGCATCGGCTTTTCATGCTGTATAATATTTTCTAAACCGGAATATTCATCTTCATTAAAGGTACTGATCAAGCAGGTTTTTCGCGCGCGGCAACCACTACAGCTGACAGGCCGAATACGACTTAATTTGACGACACCTTCTGGTTCTTCCATGATTACCTCTCCTTATTAAGTGTTTTTAACTATCAATATTAAAAAGGTGTCACAAATAGAAATCAGGCTAAGCAGCCTGACGGGATACTGATATTGGTTCAGCGCTAAAGTCATTATTTAGGCCTGCCCACATAAGACCAGCCCTGTCGTCCTGACACCAGATAACCAGCGCATTTAGTCCCGAATAGACTTTCATCGTTGAATCAGAGCCTTTTATAATAACCTGAAGATACATATCTGCATGCAACTCACCATGACAGTTTTCCAACCCAATACCACTGATACCAATATTGCTCACTGGAAAAACGCCGACTGTTTTGTCGGCCACGTAAAGCTCAGCATTAAGACTTGATGACAAACGACTTCCGATTCTATGTTCCATGTTGACTCCTGATTTCATTGACAACATTGCTTAGGATCCCCGCTGGTATTTTTATTTTTTAGACGGCAACGTGGGTCGTAAAGAATAGCAAAGCAAATTAGGCGAACAATAAGGAGGGATGCGTAATTTATTTCGGAAACTACGTATCTGCCACTTGGCGGCTCCTTTTTGGGATCTCCATTCACTGTATTTATCTATTAAAAAGGGAAAAATAGGTAAAACTACCTATTTTGGTCATCTATGCATCATGCCAATATTTTGCTTATTGAAATAGGACTCTAAATGGAGCACACAGTGAAGGTATCGAATCTCAGCCGAGACGAGCCCAATCTTTATATTGATCTAGTAGCAAGTGATATGACTACTCATGACACAGTTATGGGATATCTATCCGAGCTTAATCTTGAAACCACAGTTTACAACTCCGGTAGCAGCCTAATTACCGATAACAAACTCCACAAAACCAACTGCCTAATTATCGAAACTGAGTTAGATGATATGCTCGGGATAACACTTTTTAAAAAATTACTGGTTATCTATAATTCCCTGCCACCGACTATCTTTATTGGTGTACAACGTGGCTGCACCGCGGAGGCAGTTGAAGCCATGGGGCTAGGAGCTATTGATTATATTGAAAAACCATTCTCATTACGTCGCCTAATGATCTCACTCAAGCTTGCCCTTGAGACTACCTATTAGTGATGCGGTAACTAATTATAATTTGATCTTTATCAATGCCCAATTAAATTTGATTATCTAGGGTCTAGATACGAATAACCTTCGAGCATCTAGTCTTGGCTAATAACAATATCCGCATTGCGTATTTCAGTATGGAGATTTCATTACAGTCTGGCATGCCAACCTATGCTGGCGGACTGGGTATCCTTGCGGGTGACACATTGCGCTCTGCAGCAGATATGAATATTCCCATGGTGGGCGTATCCCTATTACCTCGCAGAGGCTATTTTAGGCAACAACTGGGTCATGACGGGTGGCAACAGGAAGCCCATGTAGACTGGATAATAGAGGATTATCTGGAGGAGATTGAGTCACGCACTTCAGTCAATATTGAGGGCCGCACAGTGATTATTCGAGCCTGGAAATACTGTCTGTCCGGCGGTGGAGGCGATAAGGTCTTTGTCTACTTTCTCGATACTAATTTACCAGAAAATAGCGCATTTGACAGATCATTAGCGGACTTTTTATATGGTGGCGACAGTCATTACCGACTGTGCCAGGAGGTCGTTCTGGGTATTGGCGGAGTGCGTATGCTCAAAGTGCTCGGCTATAATCAGTTGCAGCGTTTTCATTTGAATGAAGGCCATGCAAGCTTACTAATTCTTGAATTGCTGGAACAAAAGCGCAAGTTAGATGGCGATGCACAGGTAGAGCAAATGGTTCGTGATCTCTGTGTGTTTACCACTCATACCCCAGTACCCGCAGGCCATGACCAGTTCCCTTTGAGTATGATTGCCTCCGTCTTGGGTCCAGAGTATTCAATGGCTGGCTGCGAAGATCATTTTTGCTTTAACAACAAACTCAACATGACCTATCTGGCCCTAGCCAATAGCCGCTATATCAATGGAGTTGCCAAGAAGCACAGTCAATTGTCGAGGCAGATGTACGCGGGGTATCGCGTTGATTCAATTACTAATGGCGTACACGCAGCCACCTGGACCAGCCAGCCAATGCAGAGATTATTTGACGAGTATATGCCCGGTTGGCAGATGGATAACCTTAGCCTGCGAGGCGCATTAAATATTCCCACCTCATCAATTCAACAGGCTCATCAGAGCGCAAAAAAAGCCCTTATTGAGTACGTTAACAACAGTTCCCATACAGGGCCTGACAAAAAAATGGATGAAGAAACGTTTACGATTGGATTTGCTCGTCGATCCACTGTGTATAAACGTCCTGATCTTTTATTTACCGATATTGATCGTCTTAAAAAAATCTGCGCAAAGTTTGTACGTCTGCAAATTATTTTTTCTGGGAAGGCCCACCCTCAGGACAGAGAGGGAAAGTTACTGATTCAAAAAATTATAGGTTTGGGTCACAAACTTAATCGACATATCAATATTGTTTACCTTAACAATTACGATATTGCCCTAGCGAAACTGTTAACCAGCGGTTGTGACCTCTGGCTAAATACGCCACAACCGCCACTCGAAGCCTCGGGCACCAGCGGCATGAAAGCAGCCCTCAATGGCGTACCCTCTCTGAGCACAATGGATGGCTGGTGGTTAGAGGGTTGTATTGAAGGTGTAACAGGCTGGGGCATTGGTGTGCCAAGTACTTTGCAAAATGCACCCACCCAGTATCTACAGGAAGCGGGCTCTCTCTACGATAAATTAGAACAGATTATTCTGCCCCTCTATTATCAGGACCAGGAAGACTATGTAGACGTGATGCGACATGCCATTGCGCTCAATGGTTCCTACTTCAATACCGAACGCATGCTTAATCAGTATGTGACTAAAGCCTACTACTAACGAGCTTCATTTATACAATGATAGAAACCGTCTAAAAATTATAAAGAAAATACAATAATAGAGTTTCAATATGGATGAAAAACCCCTTTGGCACTGGCTCGAACAATCAGCGGTTATCAGTCAGTTAGACACCACTGACCAAGGCCTCACCACTGCACAGGCTGAGCTAAGGCTCCAGCGCGGGGGTAAGAATATATTAACTATAGGGAAATCCAAACCATTTTATCTGGTGTTCATCCGTCAGTTTATCAGCCCCTTTATCTATGTTCTTGTCGCCGCAATGCTGGTTTCACTGGCACTTGGCAGACTTACCGACGCGGCTTTCATCGGGGTTATCTTGCTCGCCAATGCGTTGATTGGCGCCGTACAGGAACATCATGCTCAACGCAGTGCGCAGGCGCTGCGCAATCTTATGGTAAATCATACCCAAGTCATCAGGGATGGCTGCACTCAAAAATTAAACGCCGAGCTTCTGGTACCTGGTGACTGCGTAATACTGGTTTCTGGCGCTAGAGTTCCTGCAGATATAAGACTATTGAACAGCGATAATTTAGAGATAGATGAGTCTCTATTAACCGGTGAGTCTGCACCTGTTAATAAAGTAGTTGAGGTTACTGTAGAGTCCGAGGCAATACTGGCAGACCGGACCAATCAAGCGTTTGCTGGCACCCTCATCACCAGCGGCCGTGGCCGTGGATTAGTCGTCAGCACCGGTAAGCAAACCGAGGTGGGACAGCTGGCGAGTCAGTTATCCGAGCAGAAACTGACACAGCCACCGCTAATGCAGCGCATTAAAAAATTCAGCCAGCGCCTAACATTGGGCTTGTTGGTGGTGATTGCCGTGCTGGCGGCCATTGAATTACAGCGTGGTACAGAACTTATACTGGTGTTTATGACTGTCACTGCCTTGGCTGTTGCCGCCATCCCAGAAGGCTTGGAGGTTGCCCTGACTGTGGTGCTGTCGGTAAGCATGCGACGCATGGCCCGCCATCATGTGGTAGTGCGCAAACTGGTGGCTACAGAGAGCCTAGGTTCATGCACGGTTATTGCAACTGACAAAACCGGTACCCTAACCCTTAATCAACTAACAGCAGATCAGGTTCAGTTCTTTGATGGTGAGAGCCCCCTACCATTAGCGGAAATCTATACCAGTACCAATGCCGACCAACAGCGATTGCAAAGGCTAAGCCTGGTGGCTGGGTTGTGCAATGAGGCAACAGTAGAGCGGGACGCAATCAGCGGAGAATGGCGCGGCTCGGGTGACAGAGTTGACCAGGCTTTATTGGCAATGGCCTATCAGATCACCAGTAAGCCAGAATTAGCAACCTTCGACACGGTGGCCCAGATTCACTATGAGCCAGCACTAGGATTTGCCGCCACAATGCACCAGCAACAACATAACAGCGGTTATTTCGTCTCGGTTAAGGGCGCAGTGGAAAAGCTTTTACCCATGTGCGATCGCATGGCTGGTCCTGAGGGCAATGAAGGTGTCAATGAAGATCTTCCTTTAAACAAAGCTGTTGTTATGCAAGCCATAGAGAGTCTGGCAAGTAAGGGCGTGCGCGTTCTCGCCTTGGCGGATACTCTGTGGAACAAAGCACAGCCTTTCACGACTGACAGTTTACATAACCTATGCCTGCTTGGACTGGTGGGTATGACTGACCCACTGCGACCAGAGGCCGCGGGTGCCTTTAGGGAATGCCGGGCTGCGGGTATCAAAATATGCATGGTCACCGGTGATCATCCTATCACCGCACTGAGCATTGCCCATCAGCTCGGCCTAGTCAGTGACCAAGAGGACGGCGACAGCACCTTAGTCACCGGCAAACAACTTGCTCAGGCACAGCAACTGGGCCCCAGCACAGTGGATGAGCTTACAACGAAAGGACTGGTATATGCCCGAGTAACCCCGCAACAAAAATTAACCATTGTCGAGTCGCTTATTCGTCTGGGAGAGTTTGTCGCGGTGACCGGCGATGGTGTCAATGATGCCCCTGCGCTTAATGCCAGCCATGTCGGTGTGGCCATGGGTCTGCGCGGAACCGATGTTGCCCGAGAGGCCTCAGACCTTCTGCTAACCGATGATAACTTTGCGTCAGTCGTAGCCGGTATTAGAGAAGGACGAATTGCCTATCAAAATATTCGTAAAGTAGTGTTCTTTTTAATTTCCACTGGCGCAGCAGAGGTAGTGCTTTTTTTGCTGGCATCTATTTTTGCAATGCCCATACCCCTGACCGCCGTGCAGCTACTCTGGCTCAATCTGGTGACCAGTGGTGTTCAGCATATTGGACTGTCTTTAGAACCTGGCGAAGGCGATGAGATGCAAAAACCGCCTCGCCCTCCCAGTGAGCCACTCTTTAATCGACTGATGATTGAGCGAGTATTACTCTCCGCGCTAATTGTTGGCGGCATGAGTTATTTATGTTTCGCTTATCTGCTTGAACAGGGTTGGGATCAAGACAGTGCTCGCAACAGCACATTGTTATTGATGGTGTTGTTCGAAAATGTTCAAGTACTCAATAGTAGATCCGAAACGCGCTCAGTATTTTTTCACCCGCTGTTTAGAAATCCCTATCTGATTGCCGCGACATTGGCGGCACAAAGTATCCATATTGCCGCCATGTACTGGCCCCTGATGCAGCAGGTATTGAGTGTCAACCCCGTACAGCTAGCGCATTGGGGTACCTTACTGATGATGGCGCTGTCATTATTGCTGACCATTGAGTTACATAAGGTTTGGTTGCGACAGAGCGCCGGGTAACAATGAATTACACAATCTCGAGCGCCAGCTGACCACGGCCAACACGGGTTTGGCTAAACTGCTCGCGCGCTAGTTTGATTTTTTCATCCTGATCATTGGTCAGATTAGCGATCTTATCTGCTGTCGCAAGACGATGACGAAGACCCGCTTGATTGGCGACCTGAATAGCTAAGCCTGGTCTGGCATTAAGCTCCAACAACATGGGGCCGCGGATGCGATCAATAACGACGTCGGCACCCAGATAATCCAGTCCGGTCATATTCGCGCAGCTAGCTGCTAAATCGAGTATCTGCTGCCAGTGAGGGATTTTTAATTCACCAAATACCACGCCAGTATCTGGATGCTGAGTAATAATACGGTTGCGCTGAACCGCACAGACAATCTGCCCCGTACCTATATCAATACCAATGCCGACAGCACCCTGATGCAGATTGGCTTTACCATCAGACTCCCTCGTGGCACAGCGAATCATTGCCATGACCGGCACACCGCGAAATACAATCACGCGAATATCCGGCACACCTTCAAAGCTGTAATCTTTGAGCACTGGATCAAAAGCAATCAGCGCTTCAATCATGGCGCTGTCATTGCGTCCACCCAGACTGTAAAGACCCGCTAGAATATTGGAGGTATGACGCTTGATTTCACGGCTATCGATTTCTACGCCGCTGGACTTAACAAACAGATCTCCATTGCGTCCAGTGATCACCAAAATACCTTTGCCACCACTACCCTGGCTTGGCTTGATCACAAAGCTATCTCGAGCTTCAAGCTGCTCAGTAATTGTCTTGACTTGAAACTGTCGCTCTATGGTGCCATAGAGTTCTGGCACTGGAATGCTACGGCTGAGGGCTGCACTTTTGGTCTCCAGTTTATTGTCCGCTATACGATAATTTTTGCGTTTGTTGTAGGCTCCAATAAACCCTATGTTGCGCCGATTCATCCCCAGTATACCGAGGCGCCGCAGGTTAGATGGCGAGATTAACCCAAACATTATTTGACGTCTAAATCGCGAAAACGGTGTAATTCAGAGAGTCGAAATCCCGTGTACTTACCAAGCAATAATATTATGCCTAACAGACTCAACATCAGTTCAGGAAAATTAAAGGTGAGATGTTCAACGATAGGAGCCGACATAGCGAGGTAGGCCAGAACAGCAACGATAAGACTTCCTCCACCCTGGATTAATACTTCATGCCCTCCCTCTTCTTCCCATAGAATCGACATGCGTTCGATGGTCCAGGCAACAATAACGGTGGGAAAAAATGTCACGGTTAATGCCTGATCCAGACCTAGCTTGTAGCTGATCACGGCTAGCACCGCCATCAATAAAATCACCACAATGATCACAGCAGCTACTCGAGAGACAAGCAATAAATTTAGATGACTGAGATAGGAGCGAATCCACAGACCTACGCCCACCAGGCCCAAAAATATTAGTAGCCCTACAATTAGGGTGGTTTGAATAAACGCCAGTGCAATCAATACCGGCATAAAGGTTCCGGAAGTGCGCACACCCACTAGAATGCGCATAAATACTACCACCAGCGCGGCCACTGGAATCAATAGTAACCCCTTAAAAATTCCCTGTTGCTCGACAGGCAAGGCATAGATAGAAAAATCTAAGAGGTCCACTTCTTCAGAGCGCTGACCCATACCAACAACGGTTTTGACCGGCAAACTATTGCTTACCAAAGCGAACTCCAAACTCGAATTTCGTCCGCCAATTACATTGAGAATAGTGCCCTCACCGCGCTGCCAGATAAAGAAATTCTGCGGAAGACCGCTATTACCGGTTCTGGGATCTAAGATGGCCCAGCCTTCACCATTATAAATCTCCACCAATGCGCTAAGGGTTTGGCGTCGGCGTCCGTCTTCAAGAAAAATGCCGCGAATCTGATGAGCCGGAATACCTCGGTATGCCAGTACATCCATAATCACCGTCAGGGCATCCTCCTGATAGGAGTCTATAAGAAACAGCGTATCCTGATCCGGTGAATCACGCAGGAACTCCTGTATCAGCAAACTGGTAAATCGTTCTTGGTCAGAGGACTTTTCAGCTAGCTTGATCACGAGACGCTCCATAGCTGCCTGCTGATCTGGCTTTAGCCGCGGCTGCACAGGATTAAACACTGGAAAATCGGGTAATTGGGTCGAGTCTGCGCTGCGATAGAGCTGCATTTTGTAATAGAGGGTGGTGGGTCGATCAAGGCTTTGTCTGGTCCAGCGGGCACGGCGGCTGTCTGCCATTAAACGGGTATCAGCCTGATCATCAATGATTGAGAAGCCAAAGCCAGAAGATGCAAAGTGCTCATCCAAATTAGTCCACCCCGCCAACATTTTTGGCAGCACTAACTCCACTTCAACGGCAGAGTTAGACGATGGTCGAAAGTTGGCTTTGGTCTCGACCGTCCAGACATCACTGTATTCGCCAGGAAGCAGAGGAAAACCCAAGTTTATGGCTTTGTAGAGCGTCAGCCCCAACCCCAGAGATATTAACAATCCGGCAATTAGCACTACCTGCACTCGAGAGCTGAGCAAATGATTCCCCTGTAAACCTAGCGATTAACCCTATTCAATAAACAGAGTGTGATGACGGCTGACATCTACAATCATGCTGTCAGTTAGGAAGTTGCGACCTATAAGCAACGGATATTCAAAATCTGATCGATCCGAAAGATTGACATCAATCCGCGATTTAACCTTACCCAGAGTAACCCACATTCGCACCACATAGCGCCTTTCGCGGGGACCCTCATTTTGTTTGATGAGTACTCGCCTGCGCAGGCGAACCTCTTGCTGGAGGGTTTCACCGGTGTCTGCATCAATCAGTACAAAACGGACGTAGCGCTTACCGTCTTTCTCGATCAGTTGAATATTTTCGGCATGAATGGATGTGGTGTCTGCACCCGTGTCTATGCGTGACTCAAACAGCAATCCAGAGGGCTCGACCTTGGCCCATTCAATAGCGCCAATAATAGGCAGATGCAGCTTGCCCGCCGTGGTTGCTATAGGAGGTAGTTCAGCCGGGACAGTTTTAGTCACTATGCGCTCAATAACCTGTGGCACTGGACACTGTGGAGCCGGCAACTCTGCTATTTCAGGTGCGGGACATGCCTTACCGTTCCAGCTTCCAGCGGGCATAAGCGCACAACCAGAAAGCAGGAAGATAGGGAGTAACATAGTAGGTCGTATAAATTTCATAAAATAAGGCGGAATACTTAATCTCTTGATAAGTAGCAGTATAACCAGTCAATCCCAACCGAGACAGTACTTACAATCGATTAATTATTGGTTAGACCAGACTGCATATTCATTACCATTGGGGTCTATAAAGTGGAAGCGGCGACCTCCGGGAAATGAGAATATAGACCTTGTGACTGCGCCACCAGCCGCTTCGATAGCGGCCTGGGTTTGATCTAGAGAGTCACTGAAGAAAACCACCAGTGCACCACCATTATCTGTAGTTGAGGCCTGTTCTGATAGGAAAAACCCCCCATCGATACCCGCATTAGCAAAAGCGGTGTATTCCGGACCATAGTCAGTAAATGTCCAATCAAATACGGCACTAAAAAACGCTTTGGTCTTTTGAATATCCCGAGAGGGAAATTCAAGATAATTTATTTTGTCGTGGCTACTCAAACTTCAATGCTCCAATGATCACTCAAGGTGGACTAGAGCTATAAAAGTAGCACAGGGTAGACCGACTTTCTTTAATCAATTTGATTGATGGTTTGTCAGGACTTGAGACTAGAAAAGTTGCCACAGCCCAAAACAGCGCCATGGCAATGGTAAACACCCTAGACGCTAGGGTAAGTCGTCAACCAATTCGCCTTCAACAGGCTCGAGCAAATCTTCACGATCAACCTTGAGCGCCAACATAACCGTAGCCGCCACATAAATTGA
>DDDD01000125.1:0-296 GCA_002335945.1 Porticoccaceae bacterium UBA1989 | reverse complement strand
AGAGACTCATTAATCACTTCAATGGGGGTTGCTTTACGGATCTTGCGGAAATTTTCTCGAATACGGTCAGAGACCACAATGGTATCGTTGAGAGAGTAACCGACCACCGCCAGCACTGCCGCTAGCACCGTAAGATCAAACTCGAGCCGTGCCAGAGAGAATATACCCAGCGTGATAATCACATCGTGAGCCAGGGCCAAAACAGCACCAATCGAAAACTTAAGCTGAAAACGAATAGCCACGTAAAGCATAACCACTGCCAGGGCAGTCAGCATGCCCAGCCCGCCATCTTCACG
>DDDD01000172.1 GCA_002335945.1 Porticoccaceae bacterium UBA1989 | reverse complement strand
ACAATAGACCCTGTATCACTAGACTTTGGATCATTGAAGTTTGATGAAACTCAAAGTAAAAACAATAGCAAACTTGAAAATGGCTGGTACCTGGAACTAGAGGTCGGAGAGAAAGTGGTTACCCGTGCAATAACAGCAAACAATATCACCACTTTCGCCACCCATATTCCCTGCACAGCCAACGACTGTAATGCGTTGGGCGAGGCACGCATTTATCGATTTGATCCATTCAACCTTAAAGGCAACGGCGATAACGAGACAGTATTTAGGCGGATCGAACATGGCGGTATTCTGCCACCACCCACAAAATTCACTCTGGTGATTGAGGATAAAAATTGCGAGACTGGTGACTGCGCCCCAGAGAAAAAGATTATTAGCGGTGCGCTATTTGGTCCTCATATAGAGCAGTTTGGTGATCAGGGAATGGGGGGGCGGCGCAAGCTTTGGCGTTACAACCATCAGGATGATTAGAGAATAGTTTAGGACTAAAAAGCAGTGTAATTATTAGGGATACTATTCATCATCCAACCCCAGCTTTTTAAGTCGATAGCGTATTGAGCGAAAACTAATACCTAGCTTTTTCGCCGCCTCAGTTTTATTCCAGCGGGTCTTTTCCAGAGCATCCATCAAAATATCTTTTTCGATTTCTTCAAGATGATCATCCAAGGAGTCTACAGATTCATTTCTAGGGTCTCCGTGGATATCTATACTGTCGCGAGCACCACCAAGGTTCAGCTTTAAATCATGCAGGCCAATAACCCCGTCTTCGCAGAGTGTCGACGCGCGTTCGATAATATTTTCCAGCTCTCGTACATTACCCGGAAAACTATAGGCCACCATTTTTTCTAGGGCCTGCTGAGACAGTAAAATATTCTGCTTGCTGCAGCTGGCATTTAGACGGTCGAGCATATGCCTTGCCAACAGTTCTATATCATCGTGGCGATCTCGCAGATTGGGCATAGTGATATCAATAACATTGAGTCGATAAAATAAGTCACTGCGAAAATCGCCCTTGTCGACAGCCTGCTGGAGGTTTTTATGGGTAGCGCTAATTAGGCGCACATCAATATCAACTTCTGTTTCGGAGCCTACCGGACGGATACGTTTTTCTTGTATGGCACGCAATAGTTTTACCTGCATGGCCAGAGGTAGATCTGCTACCTCATCGAGAAATAATGTACCGCCATCTGCCGCCTGAAAGAGCCCATCCTTGTTATCAATTGCGCCAGTGAAACTGCCTTTCATATGACCAAAAAATTCAGATTCCATGAGTTCGCTGGGAATAGCACCGCAGTTAACCGGCACAAAGGGTTTGCTGGCGCGGGGACTCTGCTGATGTATAGAGCGGGCGGCTAGCTCCTTACCTGTACCGGACTCGCCACTGATAAACAGCGGCGCCTGACTGCGGGCCACCTTAACAATCTGGGCACGGACGTTTTGCATAATGCTGGAATCACCCAACAGCAATGCTTGGGACTGTTTTTGGGACTGACTTTGGTCCGTAGGGCCGCTGGCTAGAGCATTGGTAATAAGCTGTCTTAGTTTCGGTAGAGCGATGGGCTTGGAGAGAAAGTCAAAGGCCCCTAGTTTGAGCGCTTCCACGGCCAGCTCAACATTACCATAGGCTGTGATTACCGCAACGGGGGTCTGCGGATAGTTGTGCTGAATATGGTCGACGATGTCTAGGCCATTGCCATCCGGCAGGCGCATATCCGTTAAACAGAGATCAAACGGTGATTTCTCTAAGGCATCCTTGGCTTCAGTCAAGGTTTCTACGGCGGTCGCAGAGATGCCCATACGTGACAATGTAAGGGTTAATAGTTCTCGAAGATCCTGTTCGTCATCAATGACGAGAACATGCTTACTCATTGGCCGTATTCCCTGGCAGTTGCTTGGCCGGATCAGAAAAGACTATCTGAAAGTATCCGGGAGATTGTGTTTTATAAATATAGCTTAGTGTTGCGAAGTTTATTTCACAAAGACCCCGAGCAATATATAAGCCCAGTCCCGTGCCGGTTTTCTCGGTAGTAAAAAACGGCTCAAAGATTTTTTCGCGGCTCTCTTCGGTGACGCCTGAACCTCGGTCATAGATTCTGACTTCGGCGAGATTAATATCCCTCTGAATGGCAAACTCAATTCTTGCCCAGGGGATATCCGTTTGTTTTTCAGAGTGACGCAAAGCATTGGTAAGTAGGTTGGTCATTACCTGCTGCAACTGGCTGGCATCAAAGGGCGCATGGAGGGCCATGCCCTGTGTATCCAATTCAATGTGGGGGTTACTAAATTCGCCGCTCTCTTCAATCTGGGTTTTGGTAGCCAGACAAATATCGTAAATACTAATAATACGAATATTGGGTATCTTCTGTCGCGAGAGCTGCATGATATCTTGCACCAGCTCATCCACTCTCGACGAATGGCGCAGCACCACTTCAATCAACTTTTTCTCTTCGCCACCGAGCTCTGCTTCGTCGAGTAACTGTGCCGCATGACTAATGGCCCCCAGAGGGTTGCGAATCTCATGGGCAATACTGGCGGTCAATCGGCCCAGGCTATTATTTTTTAATTGCTGGGCATGTTGCGAGAGGGTTCGCGCATCTTCCAAAAACATAATGGTGTCATTGTGAGCTTCCCCCTCAACCTGACTAAAGCTTATTTGTAGGGGAATATTAGAGCGGGTTGAATGATAGGTGGGTAATTGGCGGCGGGGGTTGGCTATCCAGTCTCGGTGATAGGCAACCAGTTCAGGCAGTCGGGTCAGCTGGTCTTCACGGGCCAATAATCGACTGCCGCCAATGGGGCCAATCAGCATGGAGGCCCGTTCATTAAGTTGCTCTATTCGGTAGTCATCATCGAACACCAGTATTCCGGTACGCATCTTGTTGATGACCAAATTATTCAGACGCTGAAGCTGCAGAGCAATTCTCGATTCGGCGAGGGCTATTTCCTGAGCCGCCGTCAGCCGTTTGCTGAGAAAGATAAATACGACTGCGGTGGCGAACAGAAGGATGCCAAATACGCCACTGCGAATCACCGCTGCATCATCACCGTCGCCCATTAAGTAGGCGGTCAGGGCGATGGAAATTAAGATGCAGCTGGCGGTAGCAGCCAGAGCTAGGGCCAGAATGCTGCGCTGGAATATCCCGGATGCTGCAACCGTCACCATCAGCAAGTAGCCCAGAGAGCCGTCCTGGCCCCCTGAGGCATGCATCATCATAGTAAGCGCGATGGTGTCCACAAACAGCATGGCAAATACCCAAGTTTCGCCGGGCTTCCACCGCTGCAGATGAAATAGGGGTACGGTGCTGATGTTAATAATGCAGTAGATACTAGAGGTTAAAGAGAACAGCTGATGGTTATTGCTGCCCAGATAATTAGGGGCCAGCTGCAGTTGCACAATCACTAGAAAAAGAATGGCCAGAAGTAGGCGGTAGGATACATAGACGCGCAAAAGCCGCGGGTCGATAGTAATATCGCTGTCGCTAAGGTCTGTGGCTAACGACTTTATGGGTTGTCTGTCGGCGATGGGCATAACGCCAGCGGTTCCGTCCTGAAGCATTTAGCTTAAAGATAGCTTATAAATAGCGCTTAAGGTGGCGGTTTTACTGATTCAATCTCTTTTCTGTGAACTGTGCTGTGGTGCCTTACCAGCTGTTAGTATCGGCCGCTGATGTCAGTCATAGATCGTGGCAATAGGGAGGCGCTTGTGTTGCGTTTTTGTGTAGATGCTAATTAGGCGCTCAGCAATGTCGGCTGCAACGTCTCGGCCTTCAAGAAAGTTATCAATATTCTCGTAAGACACGCCTAACACCTGCTCGTCTTCTTTTTGCGGGCTCAGACATTCAAGGTCAGCGCTGGGGGTTTTGAATACCAGAGAGTCTGGTGCTCCCATAGTGCTGGCAAGCTGACGTACCTGACGTTTACTCAGGCCAAATAGAGGCGCCAAGTCGCAGGCGCCATCGCCAAATTTGGTGTAGAAACCGGTAATGTTTTCGGCAGAATGATCCGTGCCTAAAACTAGGCCGCCGAGCATGCCGGCAATTTCATACTGAGAGGTCATGCGCGCTCTAGCTTTAACATTGCCTTTGGCAAAGTCCACCGCCGCTTCATTAGGCAACAGGCCGTTGTCGGCTAAGGTCTCACAAACACTGGCGTTTATCGCGTCAGTACCTGCTTTAATATTAACCGTTAGGCTTTTGCTGGGCTGAATAAAGCTAAGTGAGGTTTGAGCATCATCTTCGTCTTGCTGCACACCATAGGGCAGGCGCACGGCAACAAATTGATAGTCACTTGAATTATTTGTTTGATTGAGGCCATTGACAGCGAGTTGCGCCAGTCGGCCACAGGTTGAAGAATCAACACCGCCACTAATGCCTAACACCAGAGATTTGCAGCCCGAGGCTAGCAACTGGTTTTGAATAAAAGAGACCCGACGCTGGATCTCGAACTCGGGGTCAATATCGGGAAGGACCCGCATCTCATCAATAATTGTGTGTTTGTTCATCTGTACCTTTAGCCGACCTGCAAGGGCCGTGATTAGTCCGCCAGGCCAAAGGTTAACCAGCTCCAGATAGAGCGCTTTGGTTGCTGTGCTTCGCCATTATTTTCCATCAACTCAGCATCGCGAATCGCTTTGTTGTAGATGTTTCGGGTATCAAACGCAGGCGGCTGCGGTCTTTTGATCAGACCAAAGGTAATTTTACCCAGGAATGAATCATTAGTTTTTAGCAGGCGCTCCTCATAATCGAACAGGCCATTCTCATCGAGAGCAGGGTGCTCGGGATAATTCGCCGCCAACACCTGTATCGAGTTGTCCGCGAGGTCTTGCATACCCAACATATAATACGCTTGAACCATCACGGCTAGACCATCTGGAACGGCAGGCGACTGCTGAAAGTTTTCTACCACAAAGCGGCCACGATTCGCAGCAGCCAAATAGGCACCGCGAGCAAAATAGTAATTGGCCGCATGAATCTCGGCGCGAGCTAACTGGTTACGCAGGTTGATAAGGCGTTTGCGCGAATCAGCAGCATAGGGGCTCTTGGGAAATCTAGAGAGCAGCTCGGTCAATGTGGCAAAGGCATCGCGCGCGGTACCAATATCACGCAGGGTGTTATCGGTTGGCATAAAGCTATCGAAAAAACCAGACGTGGCAGCAATTTCTGAAAGGCCTTTTACATAAAATGCGTAGTCAACATTGGGATGCTGGGGGTGCAGGCGCACAAAGCGGTCGGCGGCTTCAATGGCAGATTCGTTATCGCCGGATCGATGCTGGGCAAACATAAGCTCAAGCTGAGCCTGCTCGGCATACTTGCCAAAGGGGAACTGAGACTCTAGGAGTTGCAGATTGGTAATGGCCACGGTCCAGTTGCTGGCATTCAGACTCGACTGAATTTTTTCATAAAAATCTCGCTCGGTATAACCATCTACGTCATCTTCAGTTGTCTCATCCTCACCCCATCCAAGCCAAGAACAGCCAGAGGTCAGTGACAAACTCAAAATCAACAAAATAAACGGTATGCTTTTCATGTAATATTCCCAGCCAGAGACGAAATCGAGTGGTTAGTCGACGAAGTTCGGTATTTAACCACAGCGCACTTTTTAAACCAATTGTTCTCTTAAACCAATTGTTCTCACCGCAATTATCTTTCTATATTTTGGAATATTTTAGTGAATCAGCCCAGCCCAACGCCAAGTGATCCGTCAATTATCGAACTGACTGCCGAAGTACCCCACGACGCCTGTGGGCGTCGCCTCGATCAGGTGGCGTCGGAACTGTTCTCAGACTTTTCCCGGTCGCGGCTCCAGCAGTGGATTAAAGAAGGTCAGCTTAGAGTCAATGACCAGCAGCAGGTGCCCAAGCAGAAACTGCTGGGAGGCGAAGTGCTAACCATTAGTGCGGAGCTTAAAGCTGAGGGTGACTGGGTAGCGGAAGATATTCCCCTAAATATTGTGTACGAAGACGACCATATTCTGGTGATTAACAAATCGGCCAATTTTGTAGTCCATCCAGCGGCAGGTAATCGCGATGGCACTGTGCTCAATGCATTGCTCTTCCATTGCCCACAACTAGCCTCGGTACCCAGAGCCGGCATTGTCCATCGTCTCGACAAGGATACGACCGGCCTGATGGTGGTTGCCAAAACCCTACAGGCACATACAGATTTAGTGTCGCAGCTACAGGCAAGAACCGTACGCCGTGAATACGAGGCTGTGGTTAGCGGCGTCATGATCGGTGGGGGGCTGGTAAACCAGAAAATTGGCAGACATCCCAAACAGCGCACCAAAATGGCCGTTATCTCCGATGGCAAAGAGGCCCGCACCCATTATCGCGTTCTAGAGCGTTTTGAAGGACACACATTTGTGCGGCTCAAGCTAGAAACCGGTCGCACCCATCAGATTCGCGTGCACATGGCCCATATTCGATACCCAATCGTGGGTGACGATGTCTACGCCGGACGTTTCCGCATTCATAAAGGTGCATCCCAAACATTGCGCGACAGCCTCAGCCAGTTTGGCCGTCAGGCGCTGCATGCCCGAGAGTTAGAATTAATTCATCCCGCCACTGGCGAGTCCATCGGCTGGGAATCTGAGTTACCTGAAGATATGCAGGCACTGTTAACCGTATTGGCCGCCGAGCAAGCCTGATGGCTAATCATTACCTTATCCCAGACTGGCCCGCCCCGAAAAACGTTCGCTCGGCCATCAGCCTGCGAACTGGGGGTGTCAGCGAAGCTCCCTTTAATGGCAATAACCTAGCCCTCCATGTAGAAGATAATCCGGCCCATGTGTTAGCCAACCGGCAGACTCTAGTCACGGCACTCAACCTGCCCTGTGATCCGCTGTGGTTAGAACAGGTTCATGGCACCGATATTGTCTATGCGCCCAACATTAAGGGTGTACCCAAGGCCCAGGGCATTCCCAGTGCGGACGGTAGCTACACAGATACCGCGAATACAGTCTGTGCCGTGTTAACTGCCGACTGTCTGCCGGTATTGCTCTGTAATCAATCTGGCACCCATGTTGCCGCAGCCCATGCGGGATGGCGTGGATTATGCAATGGCATCTTGCGCGATAGCGTAGCGACATTTCCCCAGCATGATGGTCAGATAATGGCTTATTTAGGGCCAGCCATAGGTCCGCAAACATTTGAAGTGGGCGCCGAAGTGTTAGAGGCTTTTTTAGCCAAGGCTCAAAACGCCGAGCACCAGCAAGCCATTAAGGCCGCATTTGTGTCTAGTTCAGGGGCAGGAAAGCACCTAGCGGATCTCTATGCCTTAGCGCGCGCAGAACTGGCAGCCAGTGGTGTGACTGCGGTCTATGGGGGTGAGTGCTGTACTTTCTCTCAGCCAGAGCAGTTTTATTCCTATCGCAGAGACCGTAAAACCGGCCGCAACGCCTCCCTTATCTGGATGGAAAACAGTAATTAACAACCCCTGTTAAGGCTAATAATGGTGGGGCTTTTTGGGTGCTGGCAACGGCAGCAGGATTACTTGCGTTTTCGTCGTTTAAACACTTGATAAGACTGGGGTGTTCCATTAGAATTGCCGCCCTCTCGCAGGGGCTAATTTACCCCAAGATTGTAAGCGACGGAATCTGGCCTCTGAAGGCCACTATGAATTGGAGCAGAACATGTACGCAGTAATCAAAAGTGGCGGAAAGCAGCATCGAGTCGTTGAGGGAGAAACCTTACGTCTGGAGAAGCTTGATCTGGCGACTGGTGATAATATAGATTTTGAAGAAGTCTTGATGGTCGGCGAAGGTGCCGAAGTCAAGATTGGTGCACCCCTTGTAGAAGGCGGAAAAGTGACAGCAGAGATCGTGTCTCACGGTCGTGGCGATAAAGTGAACATTATCAAGTTCCGTCGTCGTAAGCATTCACGCACACAACAGGGCCACAGACAGTGGTATACCGAAGTTAAGATTACTGGCATTAGCGCTAGTTAATCCTGAGAGGAAATAGCAATGGCTCACAAAAAAGCTGGTGGTAGTACTAGAAACGGTCGCGATTCAGAAAGCAAACGCCTTGGTGTTAAGGTGTATGGCGGTCAGGCAATTAATGCAGGTAGCATCATCGTTCGTCAGCGTGGCACTAAATTCCACCCGGGCAACAACGTTGGTATCGGCAAAGATCACACATTATTTGCAACCTCGACAGGCACTGTAGAATTCGTACAGAAAGGCCCGCACAACCGCAAATACGCACAGGTGATTTCAGCATAAGCTGATTCGACTGGCGAAAAAAAAGCTCCTTTGGGAGCTTTTTTTATGTCTACGTTTTATGACTTGCCGGTATGACAGCCTTGAGCCATCTACTAAAAAGCCCCTACGCCAGCTTAAACTGGCTTTTCAAACGGGCAATAATGTCGCTAGACTCATAGAGCCACTCAACCGACTTATCCGCATTCTCAATTCGCAGGCAAGGCACCTTGTGGCGACCCCCTTCATTAACCAGCTCTGCTTTAAGTTCTGCATCGTTCTTCGCATCCCGCAGCTCAATATGCAGCGCATGACGCTTAAGCTCGCGGCGAACCTTCACGCAGAAAGGGCAGGTCTTAAACTGATACATCGACATAGTAGCAGTCACATCATCAACGGCCTGTTGCGCCGCCGTCTCTCTCACCACCGCTTTAGGTGACGTCAGAAAATCTAACACCAAAATAATCTGTCCCAAAATCCAACGAATAACTACCATCTTACAACTCCACTACAGTCTTGAATTTAAAGGGTTGACCGGCTATATGGCCGAGTCTAGGGGCTAGACCCCCAGCGACCAATCCCCTGCATTTGGCCATCGCGCATTCTGCATCAGATTGGGCTACTTAGCCAACACCTTTAATTACCTGCGGTTGTGGTTGCTTGTAGTACCCCCATTGGTAATAATGCGCCCCATAAAGCACCATCCTTTTCCCACCATGACATAACCCTACTGGCAACTGTAAACTACCCCCATGAAATTCGTCGACGAAGCAACAATTAAGGTACACGCAGGCAAAGGCGGCAATGGCTGTTTGAGTTTTCGCCGTGAAAAATACATCCCCAAAGGCGGCCCAGATGGCGGCGACGGCGGTGATGGTGGCAGCGTATTCCTAGTAGGTGCCGATGGGCTTAACACCCTTATCGACTTTCGCTACACCAGAAACTTTAAAGCCGAAGTGGGTCAGCAGGGCAGCAGTGCAGAATGTACGGGCCGTGGCGGAGAAGATCTCATATTGCAGGTTCCCATTGGCACCACCGTGCTCGATGACGAGACCGGCGATGTACTCGGCGATATTACCGAGCTAGGCCAGCAGTTAAAAATTGCTCAGGGCGGATTCCATGGCTTGGGTAACACCCGCTATAAATCGAGCACCAACCGTGCCCCGCGACAAACGTCCCCCGGCCAAGAGGGCGAAGTACGTGAGATTAAGCTCGAACTAAAAGTATTGGCAGATGTTGGCTTGCTGGGATTACCCAACGCTGGCAAGTCTACCTTTATACGCTCAGTCTCAGCCGCACGCCCCAAAGTAGCCGACTATCCCTTCACCACACTGGTACCTAACCTAGGTGTAGTGGGCATGAGCGGCGATAAAAGTTTCGTGGTTGCCGATATACCCGGATTGATCGAAGGTGCCTCAGAAGGGGCCGGCCTAGGTATTCGCTTTCTAAAGCACCTAACCCGCACACGCCTGTTATTACATCTCGTGGACATGATGCCTTACGACGATAGCACCGCCGGTGAAAATGCCGAAGTAATCGAGCAAGAGCTCGCCAAGTTTAGCCCGACATTAGCAGAGGGCGATCGCTGGTTGGTTCTCAATAAAGTCGACCTGCTACCCGAAGACGAAGTAGACGCCCGCTGCCAAGAAGTGGTCGATCACCTCAATTGGCAGGGCCCCGTGTTTAGAATTTCTGGTTTGGCCTCGCAGGGCACCAAAGCACTCTGTGCCGCGATTATGGAATATATCGACGGTCACCGAGAAGAAGAGCGAGCCGCACCCGAACTAGCAGAACAGTCCGAAAAGCGTCGCATGGAAATTCAGGCCGAAGCCCGCGACCGCATTCAAGAGCTGGCAGACAACCGCCGTAACGCGCGCAAGCAGGTCACCGAAGATACCGATGAAGATGACGACGACCATGATGTAGACGTGGTTTACGCAGAGTAAGTTAAGCGCTGTTTCAAGGCGGCAGTTTCAAGAGAGCAGTTTCAAAGAGAGCAGCGATTAATGAACAGACAGATTGCTAAGGACGCCAAACGCTGGGTTATCAAAATTGGTAGCGCGCTGCTCACCAATGACGGCGCAGGCCTCGATCGCAACGCCATCGACAGCTGGGTAGAACAAATAGCCACATTGCTCGCCGAAGGCAAAGAAGTCGTACTCGTCTCCTCCGGCGCCATTGCCGAAGGCATAGTGCGCCTAGGCTGGAAAACCCGCCCCAACAGCATTCACGAACTCCAAGCCGCCGCATCAGTAGGGCAGATGGGCCTAATACAGGCCTACGAAAGCAGCTTCAAACGCTTCGACCACCACACCGCCCAGATCCTCCTCGACCATGACGACATGGCCAGCCGCCAGCGCTACCTCAATGCCCGCGGCGTATTACAGACCCTAATGAACCTAGCCGTAGTGCCAATCGTCAACGAAAACGATACCGTCGTTACCGACGAGATTCGCTTTGGCGACAACGACAGTTTGGCCGCCCTAGTCGCCAACCTAATCGATGCCGACATGCTAGTTATTCTCACCGATAAAGACGGCCTCTACAGCGCCAATCCAGATACCGATCCCCGCGCTACCTTAATAAGCCAAGCAATGGCGACAGACCCTTCCCTCGACGCCTTAGCCGGCGGAAGTAGCGGAACGCTAGGCCGTGGCGGCATGGTGACCAAGTTACAGGCAGCCAGGTTAGCCGCGCGCTCAGGCTGCAACACCATAATTGTTGGTGGCCGCAACGCAAACATATTGCACGCCGTCGCCGCAGGCGATGAAGTGGGCACACTGCTGTCTGCCGACCAAAAGCCCCTGGCCGCACGCAAGCAATGGTTAGCCGGTCACCTCCAAGTAAAAGGCCAGCTAGTTCTAGATGCCGGCGCCGTTAAAGTTCTAACCGAACAGGGCCGCAGCTTGTTGGCTGTTGGCGTTAGCCGAGTGGTGGGTACCTTTACTCGGGGTGAGCTAGTTAGCTGTATAGACAGCGACGGCACCGAGATAGCCCGTGGCCTAGTTAATTACAATTCAGATGAAGCAGGGCGTATTAAAGGCCAGAGCACAGAGTCTATTTCTGAGATTCTTGGTTATCGCGAAGACGATGAGTTGATTCATCGTGATAATTTGGTGGTTAACGCCTAGTTAGGCGCGTTATTACGCTGGCACCTCGCTAGAACGTCAAATTTGCAATCCCGCCAGAGCCCCATTCCTGTCATCCTGAGAGAGCAAAGCGAACCGAAGGATCTCCCTGCAGGATTGCAGCTTAGGGGGCAGAGATCCTTCGACTGCGCTCAGGATGACAAAATCTGCTTATCCATGAGCTTACAATCCGGTAACCCATGAGTACCAGCCACCCCAGAGCCCTTAATCCGGTTATCCCGCCAGACCCTCAAGCTTGCAACCCCGCCAAAGCCCCATTCCTGTCATCCCGCTAAAGCCCCATTCCTGTCATCCTGAGAGAGCAAAGCGAACCGAAGGATCTACCTGCAGGATTGCAGCTTAGGGAGCAGAGATCCTTCGACTGCGCTCAGGATGACAAGT
>DDDD01000155.1:18779-21640 GCA_002335945.1 Porticoccaceae bacterium UBA1989 | reverse complement strand
GGGTGTCAGAGGCTATGTATCTGCTTACGCTGCGGCAACAGGTGATTTGGTGTGGCGCTTTTATACCGTACCAAACCCCAATAAACAGCCTGATGGCGCGATCTCTGATAGCGCCCTTAAAGATATCGGCAACCTAACCTGGGGCGATGAAGGAGCCTGGACCACCGACGGCGGTGGCGGTACTGTTTGGGATTCAATTATCTATGATGATGTGAACGATAGTATTATTTTTGGTGTTGGAAACGGCTCACCCTGGAACCGTGATGTTCGTGATGCAGGTAAAGGCGATAATTTATTCTTATCCTCCATTGTCGCCGTCGATGCTGCAACGGGTGCCTATAAGTGGCACTTTCAAACCACTCCTGGTGACAACTGGGACTACACAGCCACCCAAACTATTATTTTAGCCGATCTGCCAATCGGTGTAGATGGCGCCACTCGGCGAGTTGCCATGCAAGCGCCTAAGAATGGTTTTTATTACCTCTTAGATGCTGCCACAGGCGAGTTCATTTCTGGTGAATCCTTTGTACCTCAAAACTGGGCGGAGGGCTTAGATGCCGATGGACGTCCGATAGAAAAGCCACAGGCGCGTTATGGCGAAACTCCGTTTATGCAGAACCCGGGTCCTTTGGGCGCTCACAATTGGCAGCCAATGGCGTTTAACCCAGAACTAAACCTTGCCTACATACCTGCACAAGAAGTGCCTGATTTTTATGCGAGTGACCGCTTATTCGAAGCGCGCTCACAGAGCTGGAACACCGGCACAAATCTCGCGGCGGGTTTACCGATGGATCTCGATCTTGCTACAGCCATGGCCCTTAGAGCAACGCTCAAGGGACGCTTGATTGCCTGGGATCCAATCACTCAGAGCGCTCGCTGGAGTGTAGAGCACAGCAATGCTTGGAATGGTGGCGTTCTTTCCACCGCTGGCGGTCTGGTATTTCAGGGGCGTTTAGAGGGAGAGTTTGCTGCCTATAATGCGGCAACAGGTGAGAAGTTGTGGCACCAAAACGTTAAATCTGGTGCGGCCTCAGGTCCCGGCACCTACCAAATTGATGGTGACCAGTACGTGACTATAACTACCGGTTGGGGCTCTGCCTATGCTCTGGCGGGCGGATCAGCTTATGATCAACCTGTGCCTCCTATTGTTGGCAAAGTGGTAACGTTTAAGTTGGGCGCAACGGGAACGATTCCAGATCCAAATTTGGTCATGGCTCCGCGCACACCTAAAGCAGAAAGATTTGGTGATGCAGAGATGATTCAACTCGGCTTTGAGCAATACCACTTTAACTGCCGTGTTTGTCACGGTCCTCTGGCGATAAGCTCTGGCGTATTACCTGATTTACGCTGGTCATCTATTTCAGCAAGTGCCGAGGCATGGCAAGCCGTAGTGATTGACGGAGTTCTAGCAGATAACGGCATGGTATCTTTTTCCGACTCCCTCAGTCGAACCGACGCTGAGGCTGTGCGTGCCTATGTTATTAAGCAGGCCCATGATGGTGCCGCACTGGAGGCCGAGGTTGCCGCTCTAATGGCCGCTCAGGCTGCCGAAGCAGCACAGCCCTAGGAATACAGGTAAACCATAATACTGTCAGCGAGGGACTCCCCTACTGACCAGCATGCTTTGACTGAGCTTTTACCAACACGACAAGCACGTAAATCGATCCAGGGGACTGTTCAGGTGCCCTGGGTTGTAGTCGGTGCGGGTCTAAGCAATAACCTTTAGTTGTTTCCATTTAGCGCCCTTGAACCTTAGCTAATGCACCAAAAACATCGCAAAGCCATTGACCACAAAAAATGCCCAGCACCAGAACAGAGGCCCGCCCCAACCCATCACTAGGATGCCTGTCGGAAGAACCAACAACAGCCAGCTGCAGAGTATTGAGGCCCAGGCAACAAATAATGTATCTCCCGCCCCTTTCAGGGCACCCGCCATCATCATTGATACGGCTTCAAACAGGCAAAACAGGGCCACCAACCCAAGAAGACCTTCAACGAGTGGCACAGTGGCGTTGTAGGTTGCCTCTGTCATACCGCTGGCAAAGGGCCTGATAAACAAGTCTGGAGCGCCTCTTTTTCCATAATATATGACAGCCCCACATTTCAGTGGAGGGTCAGGCGAAGTAATTTAGCAGCGAAAAACGTGGCACAAACAGATGGGCATTATTGGGTGCTGTGCGGTTGAAATATAACGGGAACTACGTCAGGTGATATTCTTAGAAATGATCGAGACTGACTTTCGCTGCAGACAGACTATAAGACTCCGATGGCGGAAAAAACCCTACCTGGAAAGTAGCTCTTTTAGTGAATATTTTGGCCATTCTTTTAAGAAAAAATAGCCAAGGCCCCATAACCTGAATAGGTTATGGGGCCTTTAAAGCTGTTTAAACTTCTCGAATAACCCCTGCCTCAGGATCATTGAATATATCTTTATCAAGGAAATTTTCGCTGTTGGCCACCACGGTAGTAACCATGGCATCGCCGGTCACATTGGTTGCTGTGCGGGTCATATCCAGCAGGCGGTCAACACCGATAATAAGGCCAATGCCTTCTACCGGAAGCCCTACCTGATTAAGCACCATGACCAACATAACAAGGCCCACACCTGGGACCGCGGCGGTACCAATGGAAGCCAGTGTCGCAGTCAATACCACGGTTAAATAGCCATCGAGACCAAGACCAATATTATAGGCCTGGGCAATAAACACAGTAGCCACGCCCTGCATGATGGCGGTGCCATCCATATTGATGGTCGCACCTAGGGGCACAGTAAATGAGGCCACGCTGTTGTCCACACCAAGGCGTTTCTCAACAGTTCGCAACGTGACTGGCATGGTGGCACCACTGGAAGCAGTACTAAA
>DDDD01000155.1:4365-18719 GCA_002335945.1 Porticoccaceae bacterium UBA1989 | reverse complement strand
ATCATGCCAATACCAACATCGGAAAACAGTTTGGCGAGCAGGCAGAATATGCCATAGGGGGCCAACTTCATCAGCATCATGACAATTTTCATAATGACTTCATTTAGGTCATTAAAAAACTCACTGATACGCTGACCTTTTTCACCACTTTTGGAAATACCCAGGCCCATCAATAAAGAGAACACAATCACCTGCAGTATGCTGCCATCGGCCATTGATTGAACGGGGTTGCTGGGAAAAATATTAATAATGGTGGTCTTGAGAGGCGGCGCTTCTTTAGCGACAAACTCGGTGGCTAT
Organism: Porticoccaceae bacterium UBA1989; assembly: GCA_002335945.1. Classification (GTDB taxonomy): domain Bacteria; phylum Pseudomonadota; class Gammaproteobacteria; order Pseudomonadales; family Porticoccaceae; genus HTCC2207. The sequence goes on along the minus strand of DDDD01000155.1, from coordinate 18,420 downwards.
GGCCAGATCAATACCCACACCAGGCTGTACTATTACAGCCACCATAATGGCCAGCGCAATCGCAATGGCGGTGGTGGTCATATACAGCGCAATGGTTTTGGTCGCTACGGCACCCATGCGGGAATTATTACCCAGGGATGAGACACCACAGATAAGCGAGACAAACACCAGAGGTACTACAAGAAGTTTTAACGACCGAACAAAGATTTGCCCGATTGTGTCAAACAGTCCGTCGACCAGATACATATCCAGCCCACTTTGCATCGCTACCGACAGAATTTCGCCAGTAGAGATAAAATTAAGAAGGGCCCCCGTAAGGAGGCCCATTAGCATTGCTACAACTATTCGCTGAGTTAGACTCATAATTAAATCCTATTACCCTGTATCTAGATTGTTATAAGCCTACTCAGCTAGTGTTACTAGAAGCTGTAGTTAGCTCTTAAGTACCAAGAACCACCTTCGTAGTTGGCTGCCGTACGACGTGGGTATTGAAGACCATTACCCGTGCGGTTGGCATTAGGTGCCGTAATCTCATCAACATACTCATCAAAGATATTGGAACCACCAGCTGTAATTCTAAGGCTGTCGTTCACATCATAACCCAGTTCGATATCCATATAGATAATGCTATCGATTTGCGCTGATGGAGATGTTGCTGCACCTATAGTACCGCGCTCATCGTAGTGCTCGCCATAGAAGTTCAGACGTGCCATCAGGCTTAGATCATCAGTGATTTGAGTCATAGTATTGATCACCCAGCGATTTTCAGGGTAGTTGTTCTCAATATCTTCGATCAGTGAGTCACTTACTGGCGCTATGCCATTAATTAACTTCTGACCAGTCACTTCGATTGTGTTGTGATTAAAGGCTAGGCTGGCAGTTGTTTCCATACCAGACATTAACTCAAACGAAGTAGACAGAACCAAATCAAAACCCTGATGTTCGATATCCATAGCATTGGTATAGAACGAGATTGAACCGCCGCTACCGTTGTCGATATCACCAGTACGGTAAATACGGTCATCTACTGCAACCTGATACATATCAAAAGTTAGAGTCGCGTTATCACCAATCTGAGACGTAAAACCAACGCTCATATTAAATGACTCTTCTTCTTTCAATGCAGCACCACCTACAGCAACTGCTGCGGCGCTTGTCGATGGAACCAGCCCCTCTTCAATCTGAGCACCAGTAGTACCGTCAAAAGTAGTGATAATAGTACTTACATTTGCCTGACCAGGTGTTGGCGCATGGAAGCCCGTAGACATAGAGCCACGCAGTGTGAATGAATCATTCACTGTGTAACGACCTGCAACCTTACCGTTTACTGTGCTGCCAAAATCAGAGAAGTCTTCATAACGCAGTGCGTACTGCACTAAAAGATCATCGCTAATGTCGTGCTCTAAATCGGCATACAGTGCAATGTTGTCCCGTGAGAATTCACCGGCATCGTTCGGCGTAACACTGGTCATACCACTAACATTGTTCTCGTAAGCATTTTGCTCACCAGCGATAGTGGTAAAGACCTCATCGCGCCATTCTGCACCAAAGGCCAGATTTACATTCGCACTTAAGGCTTTGCTGAAGTCAGCATTGATGTTGGTCTCTTCCTGCTCGTAGCCACCCATATTAAAGTCACGCTGGAAGCTGCCATCTGCATTAACACCCAAGGATGTTGCTGTGGTGTTATTTAGGAAGTAGCTCAGTTCGTTAGAACCAGTACCCACACTTACATCATAGGAAACGCCGTTAGACATCTCGCCTTTCAGGCCAGCAACCAATGACATATCTTTTTGAGCACCGTCTAGGTAAGGCGTGTAACCTGCGCGTAGGCTAGTAACGCCCAAACCGCAGAGCGCAGCAATTGAGCTGTGTGCTGTGGAACAATCTGTGTCATAGCCAGCACGATAGAAGAAACGGTAACGACCGTCAGTTTCTGCATAGCCACCATGGACATAGGCTTCTTTGCCATCACCCAAATCAAAACCAGAGTTGAAGAATAGGCGATCGCCGCTTGTTTCTGGACGACCCCAAGTCTGAGCGAAAGGCGCATCATCAAACGGCGTATCGGCGCCTACATTAGGCACGCCTGCATCGATCAGAGCCTGGCCAGCTGACTGCTGAATACCACGTGAAAGCGCATCGTTATCAATGCTTTCAAAGCTTACGTTTAAGAAGCCATCAGCACCCAGAGCAAAACCGCCATTGGCAGCAACGCGAGTGGACTGCTCGCCTTCAAAGAACTCACCGTACTGCACTTGAATCTGGCCGCCTTCAGAAGCATCTTTCAGTTGCAGGTTCATTACACCAGCGATGGCGTCAGAGCCATACTGTGCAGCAGCACCATCACGCAATACTTCAATGTTCTTCAGGGCAATACCTGGAATCATGGCGATATCAACACCATGAGCACCATTACCAGCAGCAGGTGCAAAGAACTGTACCAGTGCTGAACGGTGACGACGCTTGCCGTTAACTAGGATTAACGCCTGATCCGGAGCCATGCCACGCAGTGAAGTAGGACGAATAAATGCACTACCATCACCTGTTGCAGGTGTTGCTGTGTACGAAGGTACCAGCGACTTTAATGTATCAGTAATATCTGCCTGGTTACCGAAAGCATTTATTTCCGCTTCAGAAAACACATCAACAGGTACTGTTGAATCAACGGCTGAACGCGCTTTGTTGCTTCGGCTACCCATTACTACAACTTCTTCTAATGTTGCAGACTCCCCACCCTGAGCAAATGCTGGCTGTGCAGATGCGATAACACCTGAAATTGCCACTGCTAATATCGAGACTTTCTTTAAATAAGTCATGTTACTCTCCTAATAGTTTATTTTTTTGTTACTTACTGTTTTTAACACCGCTAACACCGCGGTTTTTCTTATATTCGGTGAATAAAAACCCTTCACCTCCCCCCCTATCATCTTTACTGCTTTGCTAATTTGCTTACTTACTACATTCCTAAAAGCGATCTCGCCTCAGAACAGGACGCGACATGCCGTCCCATGCTTGCAACACCGCTGGCAACCTGGCTAATTAACGCGCCGTTATTTGGGGCGATATCACCGTTTAATAGCTGCATATTATTTTCAAATCCCACTCGCGCATGGCCACCGAGGCCTGCAGCAACGAGCATGCAACTCGCCTCTGTTGCGCCAAAGGCACAGACAGACCAAATCACGTCACTGTCTGCCGCTGCGAGCATTGGCAATAGTTCCACTGACGAAGAGGCTCCACCTTCGCTATAGCGTCCCAATACATAGAGTGCCGACACAGTATCTCCGGGAATCACGCCGCTTCTGCGCAGCGCGTCAAACCGCTGAACATCTTCAGCGGAGTAAAGAATGTATTGCGCTGACACGCGCTCCTTTTGCAGCCAGGCAAAAAAGTTGGCTGCTTTAACTTCGTTCTCAGCCAAGGGGCAGAGTTCGCGTACTGCCAGTGATACCGCCTCGGGCTTTAATTCCTGCACCATCTGAATCTGCTGATCGATGCTGTAAATTCCCACCGCCTCGGTAGTGACCTGAATAATCATCTCGTCACCCACCGCACTGCGCACCGCCGCAATGGCCTCTCTGTAAGCATAGACGTCCAAAGAATGTCCCCCCTCAATATTTCGCACATGGAGATGGATCATGCTGGCGCCCGCATCACGGCACTCAACGGCCGCCCCAGCCAACTCCAAGGGGGTGATTGGCAAACTTCGGTGATCTGCTTTTTGCTTGCGCGCGCCATTGGGGGCTACCGCAATCATCATTGGGCTCAGATCACTCAAGCAGCCGCTCCAGCACCCATAAGGCCCGCGTCCTGCAATGCCGCATCGACGGCATCGCCTAACTTTTCGGTGATCTCAGCCACATGGCTGCGATCAATAATATAAGGCGGTGCCAGTAATATATGGTTGCCCTGCTGGCCATCAATCGTGCCGCCACCTGGATAGCAGGCAAGCCCGCGAGCCATAGCATGGCGCTTAATTGAGGAGTGTATAGAGAGGGAATAGGGCAAAGGCGCTTTGCTGGCCCGATCGGCAACCAGCTCTAGGCCGCGAAAAAGGCCTCGCCCACGAATATCACCCACAAAGGGATGATCGCCAAAGCGCTGACGCAGAGACTGATCTAGGGCATCACCCATGGTATTAATGTTGGCGAGCAAACCATCGTCTTCAATGGTTTGCTGTACCGCCAGGGCGGCAGCACAGGCGGTGGCGTGCCCTATATAGGTATGACCATGCTGGAACAGGCCCGAGCCATCGCGAAATCTGTTATAGATTTCAGCGGAACAGAGGGTGGCGCCAATCGGCTGATAACCCGCAGCTAAACCCTTGGCCACAGTAACAATATCCGGACGAACGCCCTCTTGCTCACAGGCAAACAAAGACCCAGTGCGACCCATGCCACACATCACCTCGTCGAGAATTAACAAGATTCCATGGTGATCGCATATTTCGCGAATGCGTTTAAAGTAACCAGGTACTGGCACCAGAACCCCGCTAGTGGCGCCAACAATAGGTTCGGCGACAAAGGCGATTACATTTTCTGCGCCCATTTCTTGAATTTTTTCGTCCAGCTCATTGGCCACACGCAGGCCATAGTCCAATTCGGACTCACCGTCTTTTTGATCGCGGTACTGATAACAGGGACTGATATGCTCAACGTCGATCAAAATCGGCTCAAACTGCTTACGCCGCCATTGGTTACCACTCACCGCCAACGCACCCAAGGTGTTGCCGTGATAACTCTGACGTCGCGCTATAAACTTGCTGCGTTGTGACTCACCGGATTCAACAAAATACTGCCGCGCCATTTTCAGCGCAGCCTCTATGGCCTCGGAACCCCCAGAGACAAAATACACATGCTCAATACCTTTTGGCGCTCGCTGCACCAAAAAATCCGCCAGTTCTTCACTGGGCGCTGAAGTAAAAAAGGAAGTGTGAGCAAAGGCTACACGATCGAGCTGCTGCTTAATCGCATCGATCACTCGAACATGGGAATGGCCCAAACAGGACACCGCAGCGCCACCACAGGCATCGAGGTAACGATTGCCCTCTTTATCGATGATATAAACACCATCACCGCCGGCAGCAATTGGCAGCTGGCCCTGAATTAAACGGTGGAAAATACGTGTATCGGCTTGAATCATGGGTGGGCTTCATAAACTGAGATTTCGCTTAGCTTACTGCCGCTAATAAGAGCAAAACAATGCAGTTTTATTGCACCAGCCTGTTAGAAAAACTAACCACTGATTTAAACGATTATTAAGCGGCCACAATGTAGCGGCTATAGTCGACTGCGCGGCGTTGATACCTCGCTGCCTGCTCGTGAATCCAACTGCGAAAAAGCGCGATTTTGCGCTGATCAGAGGACTGTTTGGGATAGTAGAAATTATAGTTTTTTCGATGAGGAATAATGCAGTCAAAAGGAATAACCAGACGTCCGGCGGCAAGATCATTGGCAGCCAAAATACTGCCCGCAACGATAACCCCGCCGCCTTCCACTGCAACCTGCAGGGCAAGCCCAGAATCGGCTAAAAATAGACCGCGACTCTGATCCGGATAATCGACCTCCAATTCCCCTAGCAGCGTTTGCCAGGCCTGGCCATCGTCGTCATGTATCAACGGATGATTGACTAGATCCTGAGACGCTCGCAACGGTTTGTCGCCATAGATCAACGACGGAGAACAGGCGGCAAAGGTATCGACGTCGATCAGCTTTTCCATCTCTACCCCTTCAACAGGGGTAACCCCCCAACGGATCGCCACATCTACCCCATCACCCATCGTCGAAAAAGGTCGGGATGGCGCCAGACGTACCAATATATCAGGATGATTTTTCTGAAAATCAGGTAACCGAGGAATCAACCATTGGGAAGCAAATGAGATAGTACTGCTCACCGTTAAAATTTCGGTGTCGCGATCAGGTAGCAGCCTAGCGGTAATCTTTTCGAGTCGATCGAGACTGTCGCTAATGACTGGCAACAGTTCGCTACCCGCGCTATTGAGAAATACTTTGCCATGGGACCGTATAAACAGTGCCCGCCCAAAATAGCCTTCCAATGTACGAATTTGCTGGCTTACAGCACCATGGGTGACACAGAGCTCCTCTGCTGCACCCGTAAAACTGGACAGACGGGCAGCGGCTTCAAAAGTCCGCAGTGCATTTAGGGGCGGTAATTTTCTCAAGGCAGATTTACCGTTGTTGTTATCTTCCTGATAATACAGTGTTGGACGCACATTTAAAGATCATTTCTGTCGACAGAAGATTGATCCAAGACATTAAAGGCTCCGTAGAAATGGTAAGGTAGCAAAAAGCAGTGTAGGCATGTTTTTAAAAAAAGAAGAGATCGTGGACAAACAGACAGAGAAAAATAGTCGTGTTGCCGTTTTAAACCTCGCAGGAAAGCGTTCAGACCAATGGAGTCTGATGCTTGTTTCCGTAGGTGAAAATCGGGATCGCCAGGCTTTTGCGCAACTTTTCAAACATTTTGCCCCCTTACTTAAAAGCTTTGCTCAGGCTAGCCGGCATGAAGGTTGGTTTCCTGGTCTCAGCGAAGATCTTGTGCAAGAAGTCATGATCAAGGTTTGGCAGAAAGCCGCGGGCTACAACCCCGAAAAGGCCTCTGCTACCACCTGGATTTACACCGTTGCCCGTAACTGCCGTATTGATATGTTACGCCGCAAAAGCAATACTCAGCATCTGCCTCTTGAGAACGAAGATTTTTGGCACGAGCCAGATGAAGAAACACCCGTAACATTGTTGCGTCAAAAACGCAGTGAAGAAAAGGTCCAGGCTTCCCTGGCCCAACTCCCAAAAGAACAAGATGAAATCCTCCGCAAGGTTTACCTCGAAGGAAAATCACATGCCGAGGCCTCCAATGAACTTGGACTACCTCTAGGCACCGTTAAATCAAGAGTGCGTTTAGCACTCCAAAAAATGCAAATTCTGGTTGCACCGGAATTTCAAGACGAGCTTTTAAATGACCACTAAATTAAATTATCATCCAGATAACGCCATGCTGGTGGATTTCTCCGCCGGCACTCTAGACACCGCGCCTTCGATCTGCGTTTCTGCACATCTGCATTTTTGTGAAGCATGCCGCACTGAGCTTCTAAGCCTCAACGAGATCGGCGCCCAACTTATGGCCAAGGCGACTGCGGTGGCTATTGATGATGCTGCACTTGACTCAGCCTTAGATGCGGTAATGGCAGCTATTGACCAACCTCAACCGGTTAAACCTGCGGTAAAAGACCAGCCTGCTAGTTCTGGGTTCCCATTTTCAATTGGCAAACTAATTGCCAATGCGGAATCGACTCTGACATGGAAGCGCCTAACGTCTTCAGTCGACATCGCCCAATTTAAAACAGGCCAGAAAGTATTTGAAGTGGCGCTGCATAAAATCTGCGCCGGCGGCAAGACCCCCAAACATGATCACAATGGTGTGGAATACACCGTGGTATTGAAGGGTAGCTTTTCTGATGAGCGCGCCGTGTATAAAGAAGGCGACTTCTTGATGCGTCAGCCCGGTGATGTGCATCAGCCGATGGGCGCACAAAATGGCGAATGTATCTGTTTATCTGCCTTGGCTGCTCCCATTAAACTGTCTAATCCACTGGGATTTTTAATGAAGCCCTGGTTGAGAATCAACCCTATGTAAGCCTTATCAGCTTAGATAGTAGGTGTCCTGAGAGCAGAGAAAGAATTTTAAAGCCGCACGAAAGTGCGGTTTTTTTATGTCAGGCCTTTTGCGCAGACAAAGAGGCATGCCATTAACAGAGCACTAGAGCCTAACATTAACACCGCGTTCAGCCATATAGCGCTTGGCTTCGGGCACAGTATGCTCACCAAAGTGAAAAATACTCGCGGCCAATACAGCATCTGCTTTGCCTTCGATAATACCATCGACCAGATGCTGCAGATTGCCCACACCGCCAGAGGCGATCACCGGCACATGGACTGCACCACTAATACGCGAGGTAAGGCTTAGATCAAAACCGTTCTTGGTGCCATCGCGGTCCATGCTGGTCAGTAGAATTTCCCCAGCCCCATAGGCAGTCATTTTCTCCGCCCATTCAATGGCGTTAATACCGGTTGGCTTGCGGCCACCATGGGTAAATATTTCCCAGCGAGGACTATCGCCCTGCTTTACCTGCTTGGCATCAATAGCCACCACAATACATTGCGAGCCAAAACGCTGAGCCGCCTCACGCACAAAATCTGGATCATGAATAGCTGCCGAATTGATGGCAACCTTATCGGCACCGGCATTGAGTAAATTGCGAATATCTTGCAACTCACGGACACCACCGCCAACCGTTAGTGGAATAAATACTTCGCCGGCCATGCGCTCAACGAGGTGTAGAGTGGTATCGCGGGCCTCGTGGCTGGCAGTGATATCGAGAAATGTAATTTCGTCGGCACCCTGCTCGTTGTAACGGCGGGCTACTTCGACGGGGTCCCCAGCATCGCGAATATCAACGAACTGTACTCCCTTGACCACACGGCCTTTATCCACGTCAAGACAGGGAATAATACGTTTGGCGAGACTCATTTTTCTTCCCTAAATAGATGGCCCAACTTACCCGCTTTGGTAGACAGGTATTGAACATTGTGAGGGTTGCTATCAGCCTGAATAGGCTCACGTTCAACCACATCAATGCCCAAATCTTTTAAAGCCTTAATTTTGCGCGGGTTGTTGGTCATTAACCTAACGCGCTTCGCACCCAGATGCTCTAGCATAGGCNNCGACCTTCCTGGCGCAGATATAAAATCGCACCGCGCCCCAACTCAGAAATACGCTTCATAGATTCTTGCAGCTGCTCGCCACAGTCGCAGCGCAAACTGCCCAGGGCATCACCGGTGAGGCATTCGGAATGGATTCTAATGAGCAGAGGCTCGTCAGCACCGCAGTCACCCATGGTGATCGCTATATGCTCTTTGCCCTTAAACGGGTCTTCGAAACCATGGATATCAAAGGTTCCCCAGCGGGTGGGTAATTTTGACGATTCGATAAAGCGAAGCACCAGACTAACTCCAACAATTAACTAAAAACAGTCGGCTATTGTAGCGATAACCTGCACGGCGTGCAGGCTTTTTCCGCCAGTTTCAATTAGTCTGTTGAGCTGTGAGATTGCCTCTTTTAGGTTCTTTTAGATCATAGACTACCCTGTATAGGCAGGGGATTAGAACCAAGGTAATCGTAGTGGCGAACACAATACCAAAACTCAGAGACAGGGCCATGGGAATCACAAACTGTGCCTGGGTGCTAGTTTCAAATAGCATGGGCAATAACCCGACAAAGGTCGTCATGGTAGTCAGCAGAATTGCCCTAAAACGCTGGCGACCCCCAGACACTAAGGCATCTTCAATTGAGTCGTCAGTTTCCCGAGCCCGATTCACAAACTCCACCAGAATCAAACTATCGTTGACCACCACTCCGGCCAGTGCTATCAAACCGAAAATCGACAGCATACTGATAGACACCCCAAAAATAATATGTCCGACCACTGCACCGATAAAGCCAAAGGGAATAACCGCCATAATCACCAGGGGCTGCACATAGGATTTTAATGGCACCGCCAGCAGGCCGTAAATCAGGAACAGGGATGCGACAAAACCCAAAATCATCCGATGCATCAGAGTTTGCTGCTCTTGGCTGGCGCCACCTAAGCCAAATTTAACCCCTGAAAAGCGAGCCAATAATTGCGGCATAAATTCTGTGGTTAAGTCCTTAATCACTGCACCGCTCTGTGCCTTGCTGGCATCAACATCCGCAGTAATGGTCACGGTGCGCTCCCGATCAATGCGCGTTATAGCAGTAAGCCCCAGTCCCAAACGGATATCAGCTACCTCGCCAATGGTAATGGCGTGGCCATTGGCTGTGCGAATATGCATGTTCTCCAAAGTGGCAATGGAACTGCGCTCTTCAATAGGGTAGCGCACCATAACCTTTAGAGTGTCAGGCCCGCGCTGCAAACGCTGTACCTCTTCACCATAAAATGCCTGACGCACCTGACGGGCGATATCCCCAAGGCTAATCCCCAGCTGACTGGCATTAGGCTTTAGGCCAATCAATATTTCCCGACTACCTGCACCCTGAGAGTTATAGATATCAAAAACTCCGTTGTACTCACCCAACTTTTCCGCCAAGGCAGCTCCAGCTAAAGTCAGCTGCTCTGGATCTGTACCTGAGAGAGTGAGATTAATTTTCGCACCACCACCGGCATTGGTACCAGCGTAATAGCGCTGCTTGCGTACATTGGGCAGATTACCCACCTTATCCCGCCAGAGTTTTTCAATTTCAAAACCGTCGAGGTCACGATCTTCAGAATGAGTCAGGGAAAGCATAAACATCGCTTTTACATCCGACTCAGTATAAAAAACACTGTGTTCTATCAATCCCTTACTGCCTGGGTGACTGCTGCGATACTCCGCATCAACCTCATAGGCCGCAGCTTCCACACGAGATAGAGTCTCTTGTAAATTTTGTACCGATGTTCCATCTTGCATAATAATTTGCGCCTGCACACCATCACCGGGCACATTGGGGAAGAATTCAAATCGGGCTATACCACTGCTCACTGCACTGATCGAAATAATCAGCAGGGCTAAAAACCCTGCCAGGGTCGCATAGCGATGATGCAGGCAGCGCTTTAAAAAAGGCAGATAGCGGTTTTCAATAAACCCACCGAGCCCAGCACTGATACTTCCCTGCCAGCGCTCAATAAAGGCCATTCGCGGTTTAGCCGGCTTACCCAACTGCAGTCCAACCAAATGCGCAGGCAGTATCAGCTTTGATTCAATCAGCGAAAACATCAGGCACAGAATCACCACTACAGCAATAGACTCAAAAAAGGGTGCCGCTGCACCGCCAACAAATAAGATCGGCGCAAAAGCCGCCATGGTCGTGAGTACGCCAATAGTTGAAGGAGTGGCAACCTTTTTGGCCCCAGCGATTACCGTCGCGACTGAAGTTGTATAAGTGGTAGCTGATGTCGCCTTAAATTCCTTTTTCGCCTCACTAAAAATACTCTCGCCAATAACAATGGCGTCATCCACCACAATCCCCAGCACCATAATAAAAGCGAACAAACTGAGAACGTTAATATCCACAGGATAGGGATTAACCGGCATTAACCAAAAGGCCCCCAAAAAACTTACCGGAATACCTAGCATGACCCAACCTGCCACATAGAGGTTCAAAAATAGTCCCAGCACAATGGCCACCAACACGGCACCCAGAGCCAGGTTCTCCAGCATCATATTAAGACGCCCACGGAGGTGAAACGAGGTGTCGAAGAACTCGGCAATCTGTAATCCCTCGGGCAGGGTTTTGCGTTTGTCCTGAATATATTGCTTTACGATATTACTAATCGTCAGGATATCTTGGTCTTCCACAGCAAACACACCCAGGTTAAAAGCGGTCTTGCCATCAAAGCGCACTAGAGTATTGGATTCAGCAAAACCATCCCGAATAGTGGCCACATCACTGAGTAGTAATTTGGTGCCATCGGGCTGGCTGCGGACCACTATTTTGGCAAAGCTTTCACCGGTATAGGCTTTACCCTGAGTGCGCACCAACACATTGCCCTCAGCGCTGCGAATCATTCCCGCGGGCAAATCTAGTGAGGAGTTGCGCAATACCTGGGCTACTTCATTTAGAGTGAGATTGTATTCACGGAGACGATCTTCCTGCACCTCAACGGAAATTTCATAGGGATCAACGCCCCATAAAACAAGCCTCTTTATCTCTGGTAATAATAGCAGTTCGTCACGCATTTCTTGGCCCATGACCTTGCGCGTGCGTTCATCCATATCGCCGTAGACAGCTATGCCCATTATCCAGCGGGCCTCATCCATGGTGGCGCGGCGCACTGTGGGTCGCTCTAAGTCAGCGGGAAAGTTAACAATGCTATCAATACGGTTTTCAACCTGAGACATGACCTCCTGAATATCTTCATTACTCTCGATTTCAAGATTGATACTGGCCACATCTCGACCCGCACTGGAGTTAATTTTTTTGATGCCCTTGAGTCCCTGAAGCGCCGCCTCCATGGGCAGAATGACGCCCTTTTCCACCTCAACCGGTGCCGCACCTGGATAGAACGCTGAAATTGAAATCTGATCCAACTCACCAACAGGGAACATATTTTTACTAATATTAAGTGCGGAAATTATGCCAGCGCAAATCACTAGGATCATCAGCAAGTTGGCCGCTACCGGATTTTTGGTAAACCAACCGATGAGACCATAGTTTTCACTTTGCATCATTAATGGCTCCATCCAATGTACTGAGAGGACTTTCTACTTGGCTGATGACCTCTTCCGATTGGTTATCATCAAGGTCTTTTTCCGGGCTGACTTTCATCCCTTCAATAGGCACCCCCATGGCACTAGTAATAATTTCATCACCATTTGTCAGGCCACTGGTGACATAGTAAAACTGGTCATCTCCAAAGATTGGCTCAACCACCCTAAGATGCAAACGCTGATCGATATCCACCAAGGCCACTTTGTTGCCCTCCAATAATGCATGACGGGGAACAGCAAAGGCGTCATCAATGGCCTTGCCGCCAATAGTGGCCGTGACGAAAGTGCCCATTAATAAGGGGGACCGGATTGTTGCACCGCCCGAGCCAAGCCTTCCATAAGGGTCGTCTATCTGAGCAACCACATAGAGCGCACGATTCTGTTCGCTAATCACGCCCTCTGAACGAACCAGTTTGGCTGGCCAAACCTGATCGGTATTATCTATAGACCCCCTAAGGATAAGGTCAAGCTGGCTATTTTTGTCGGCGTTTGAAAAGCTATTCATCATCGACAAGTCTTTCTTAGTGAGGGGTAACCGCACTTCGGCAAAGTCGATAGCAAAGGTTTCACCGAGCATTTTTCCCACAGTGACATACTGACCAATATCCACAGACTTGGTCGCCACCATACCGGCATAGGGAGCACGAATGGTCGCTCGCTCGAGCTTAAGTTTGGCCTGCTTAACTTCCGCCTCGGCCTGCAAAACGTTGGCTCGAGCTTCTTCAAGGTACGGCTTGCGCAAGGCCAATAGAGGCGCTTCCTCGGCTGGGCGACCGGTCATACCCCATTCCTTTTCTGCCTGCACACCGCGTGCCTGCTCAAAGGTTAACTGGGCATTCATGCTAATCAGCTTGGCATTGGCCCGCTGCAAAGCCACTTCGTAGTCTGTGGGATCTAGCTGCAGTAATACATCGTTGGCTTTAAATACCCCACCCACCACAAAGTGCGGCGACAGTCGCAGTACTCGGCCAGAGACTTCAGAGGTGAGCAAAGTGCTTGTGCGGGGCAGTACCGTGCCCTGAGACTCGACAGACAATGTTGCTTGAGTGCGCTGCATTATCTGAGTCTTTACCGCCACGGCGGTATCGGGAGATTCGGCCTTAAGGGGCGCTGGCTTCAGTAGATTCATAGCCATTGAAATAAAAACTGCGCCACCAATAATGGCAATAGGTAACAGTTTTTTTGAATGGCGTGTAAAGAAGTGGCTTTTAAAGAAATGTGTTTTCAAGAGAGACCCTATCCTTAGGTAGTTCTACTTCCAAACCCTGGAAGCGTTAAATTGACGTGCTGACTGAGAAGATTAGAGATGGTAATTCGTGCAATAACTATAGCAGCTGGTTGGGAAAGTGCCGCGCAGATAGGTATAAAAATTTGTTATTTACTGGTTACTACGAAGTACCGCCAGTACCTCTGACCAGTACCTCGCAGTATCGCGCTTAACTAAGCCTTAATGTACCTCAGTCTCAGGGAAGCGCCCGATTAGCTTAGCCACAAACAGCGCCGCGCCAACAATAACGAGGAGCAAGACAGTCGCCAAAAACAGTGCCATGGGTAAAATACCGATAAAGACGCCAAAGTAACCCACGGCCATCAGTAACGGTAGCGCCAGTATCAGACTGACAAAACGATTATTTTTCTCAACAACTAGGTAGAGACAGGGGATTAAAATTAGGGTTATTGTCGACGCAAACAGAATACCAAAGCTCAGTGACAGGGCCATGGGAATAACGAACTGCGCCTGAACGCT
>DDDD01000155.1:0-4349 GCA_002335945.1 Porticoccaceae bacterium UBA1989 | reverse complement strand
CCGGTGCCTGCTTGGACAATTGCCTCCTCGGAGGTCAGCCCTTCGGCCTTGCCGCGGTTAGCAAATTCCACCAGTATCAGACTGTCATTCACGACCACGCCGGCGAGGGCAATAATGCCGAAGATCGACAGAATGTTAACCGACATATCGAACAACATATGTCCGATTACCGCTCCAATAAAGCCAAAGGGAATGACCGACATAATAACGATCGGCTGCAGGTATGAACTCAGTGGTACCGCCAGCAATCCATAAATCATAAACAGCGCGACAGCAAAGCCAAGCCCCATTTTTAAATAGTATTCGCTTTGCTCCTGGGTGCCGCCACTGAGTCGAAAATCTACGCTGGGATATTTCTCTAGCAGCTTGGGTACAAATTTAGTGCGAGCATCACTGACAACATCGCCACTTTGAATGCGATCTTCTTCAACATCTGCGGTGATGGTGACCGTGCGTTTGCGGTCGAGTCGCTCAATAGACGTAAGACCCAGCCCCAGGGTAATACTGGCAACCTGGCCTATTTCAATGGCTTGACCTGTGGCCGTTCTAATCAGCATATTTTCCAGGGTAGCAATGGACTGTCGATCTTCTATGGGGTATCTAACCATCACTTTAATGGTGTCGGAGTTACGCTGAATACGCTGTACCTCTTCGCCATAAAAAGCCTGACGAACCTGAACCGCCACATCCCGCAAGTTGACACCAACCTGGCTGGCATAGGGTTTAAGTTTTATCAAAACCTCTTTGCTGCCGGAACCCTGGGAATTGTAGATATCATAAACCCCGGGGAACTGAGCCAGATACTGTTGTAGCTCTACACCCGCATTGGTTAACTCATCAGGGTCTGTCCCCGACAGGGATAAACTAATTTTGGCACCGGAGGGTCCCTCACTCGCGGAGTAACGCTGCTTGCGAACATTGGGCAGCAGGCCAACATCTTCACGCCATAGCCGCGCAATCTCGACAGCGCTAACACTGCGATACTCGGCCTTGGTGAGGACTAATCTAAAGCTCACATTGACATCATCAAGCACAAAGAAAGCCACATGTTCGACCAGCCCGATAGTGTCGGGATTGGCGTCTCGATACTCTTGATCAATTCTGTAGATGGCGCTTTCAACAACTTCAATGGTCTCACTGAGGCTTTCAGCAGAGGCGCCGTCTTGCATCACTATGCTCGCGCGAACGTCATCGCCGGGCACATTGGGAAAGAATTCAAACTTGGCAATGCCGCTAGTTGTTGCACCCAGCACCAATATCAATACACCCAAGAATCCTGCGAGAGTAACGTAACGATTGATCAACGCTCTGCGCAACATTGGTTGATAGACATTACCAATAAACGTTTCAAGACCCGAAGAAATCGCCCGCTGGTAACCGGTGATAACGCCCATTACGCCAGACGGTTTCTGGCCAAATTTTAGGCCGACTAAATGGGAAGGAAGAATAAGTTTGGATTCAATTAACGAAAAAACCAGGCAGAGAATAACCACAATACCAATGGCTTTAGTAATACCCGCAAAGCTACCGCCAATAAAAATTATCGGAGCAAAAGCCGCCATGGTGGTCAGTACACCAATGGTGGATGGCGTCGCCACCCTTTTTACACCTCTAACCACCGTATCTATAGGCGCCTGATAAATCCCGTCCACAAGCTGCCCCGCGGCACTGCGTTGTTTGTAGTCGGCTTTGACCTCGCTATAGACACTTTCACCAATGACAATGGCATCATCCACCACAATTCCCAGCACCATAATAAAGGCGAATAGACTCAATACATTAACGGTTACTGCGCCCATTGGCATCAACCAAAAGGCACCCGCAAAGGCAATAGGAATGCCCAGGATTACCCAAAAGGCGACTTTAAGATTAAGAAACATTCCCAACACTAAGGCGACCAGCAGGCCACCCATTAATAGATTTTCCGACATCATGGTCAAACGACCATTGAGATAATAGGCCTCGTCGTTAAATACGCTGATGCTGATCCCGTCGGGAAGGCTATCCCGCTTCTCGGCGGCATAGTTATGAACGGCTTCACTAATACTGAGCAGATTCTGCCCCTCTAGCGAAAAGACGCCGAGGGTAAATGAATTTTCCCCGTCAAAGCGGTTGGTATACACGCTGTCGGTAAAGGCATCACGGACATTAGCCACATCCGATAACAGCAATTGGGTACCGTCCAAATCACTTCGGATAACAATATTTTCGAAGTCACTGCCGTAATAGGATTTACCCTCAGTGCGCACCAGCACATTGCCACTGTCGGTTCTTATAATACCCGCAGGAAGATCCAAGGATGAAGCGCGAACGGCGGCTGCCACTTCTGTCAGCGTGAGGTTAAGTTCTTTGAGTCGATCCTCGCGGACCTCAATAGATATCTCGTATTTACCGGCGCCCCAGAGCTGGACCTCTTTAACCGGTCCCAGCGCCAATAGCTCATCATAAACCTCATCACCCACGAGCTTTTTCTGGCGCTCAGTCATGTCACCATAAACCGCAACACCCATGGCCCATAGATTCTGCTGCACTCTTTGCACGGTGGGTTTTTCAAGATCATCAGGGAGGTTGGTAATACCGTCGATGCGGTTCTCAACCTGGGTCATTACTTCATTAATATCTTCGTTGGGTTCGATTTCTAATCGAATGGTCGCAAAATCACGATTGGCCGAAGAGGTGATTTTTTTAATGCCCTGCAAGCCTTCTAGGGCAGATTCCATAGGAAGAATAACGCCCTTCTCCACCTCTACTGGGGCAGCACCTGGATAGGGAGCAGAGACTGTGATCATGCGAATTTCTGTGCGCGGAAACATCTCTTTACTAATATTACTCAGAGACAGTGCGCCGGCGAAGAACACTAAGATCATTATTAGATTGGCCGCAACTGGGTTGCTGGTAAACCAGCCAATAAGTCCTTTGGGATTGTTATCCATCACTGGGCTAATCCATCTATTAAGACTGGGCTTGGATCATTTTTAATACGTAATTTTAAGCCTTCAATAGGCGTACCCAGGGCACTGGTCACAATCTGATGACCGTCTTGCAGACCCTCGGAAATGTAATAATGGTTGTCATCCGTAGAGGCGACTTCAACAGGAATAATCTTTAGTAGTGCCTGGTCATCGACCAGTCCTATTCTTGAACCTTCGAGCAGTGCACTGCGCGGTACCTTAAAAACATCCTTCAATACTTTGCCCTGAATAGATGCCTTAACAAAGGTGCCCACACGCAGGGGAACGTTCCGTTCGCTTCCACTGAGACCATAGGGGTCTGCGACTCTGGCAACAATATATTGAGAGCGGTTAAGCTCATCAACCACGCCTTCAGAGCGAGCTAGAGTTGCCAGCCAAGAGGTCACAATGCCGTCGACGGTGCCGGTCAAAGTAATCTGTTTCTGCCTGAGTTCAGCCTGGGATGACAGGCCGTCCATCATGGTTAAATCTTTTTCGCTGAGGGGTAATCTTATCTCTACAAAATCAATCGCAAAGGTCTCACCAATGGCGGTGCCCATGGTGACGAATTGACCGATGTCGGCCAATTTTTGTGAGACCATTCCTGCATAAGAGGCGCGGATAATAGTCTTGGATAATTTTATTTCGGCCTGTCTAACCTCAGCTTTTGCCTGAAGAAGATTAGCTTCGGCTTCTAAAAGGTAAGGGCGACGTAGGGCAAGTAATGGAGCCTCTGACGTGGGCCGTCCGGTCATGCCCCATTCTTTCTCGGCCTGCACTGAACGTGCATTTTCAAGTTCCATAAGAGCTTTAAAGCTAATCACTTTGGCTTTGGCGCGCTGGAGTGCGACTTCGTAATCGGTAGGATCCAACTTTAGCAGCATGTCGCCAGATTTAAAGGTGCCGCCTACAACAAAGGCATCTGCAACATCTAATACCAGACCTGACACTTCTGAGATAATTCTGGTGCGAGTTCTCGGGGCAACAATACCCTGAGACTCAACATGCATTGCTAACTGAGCTTTTTTAACAATGGCTGTTTTCACAGCAATTGCCGCCTCAGGCTCCGACGCCTTTTCGGCATCGGGCTGCAAAACGTTCATCATCACGGCGAGAAACAGTGAAGCTAGTACCACGCCAATGGCTACGAATTTATCTTTCACTCAGTGGTTCCTTTAATTATTGTTATAACCCTATTTGGATGTCTTACATTCGTACCTAAAACTTATATGCTCGTTTTGTTTTCTACCAGCTAGCCGCCGATTAGTTCAAGAGCAGGGTCTGGATGATCAAGGCGCAAACGCCCGCGGCTAATCCCGCCACAACATCGTCGATCATGATGCCCAAACCGCCCCCAACATGTTTGTCCAGCCAGCTAATCGGCCATGGCTTAATAAT
>DDDD01000094.1 GCA_002335945.1 Porticoccaceae bacterium UBA1989 | reverse complement strand
TCAAATCCTACTCCCGCAACCACTTTAGTCGAACTGACTAAGGCATAGTGATTAAGCCCGCTTTTTGGTGGGCTTTTCGCATTCTGGGCCAGTGAAACTAAGGCTGATATTTCTCCCTTAATAGATATATCCCAATGGGTTCCGTTATGAGTTATGTCGACCCGCGCGATTAGTTCGCGAATTAACAGCTTTGCTTGGTCGCATATTTTGGGATCCTTTAAGACATTCGCAAGTTTGATTATCTTTTCTTTATAAAGATCTGCCAGGGCTGGGTGCAGGCTGACGGTTGCTGGTGCTGCTGGTTCCAATACCGATATTAATTCAGCCTTTTCGGTTTCCATGGCATCAATTTTACTTTGCAGTCCTGCGCCCCGAAGCCCGTCTGCGATGGCGTCATACAGGCCCGATAGCTTTAACTCGATATCACGCAGGTACTTTTCCTGCTTTACCCGTTCTTTTGTTACGGTCGACCGCAGGTTTTTGATCTCATTATTATATTCAGTGATAAATTCACTGACGGCGGCCGGTTGCATCAATTGATATTTCAAAAGATCAATAACAACATTCTCCAAATCAGGCCGTCGTATGCTTTTGGTCTGAGAACAGGTTTTTAATTTACGGGCGTTACTACAAGCCAGATAGTCTTTCCCGACAGAAATTATAGATCCACCACAATGGTCACAGAATGTACGTTTTGATAAAATGTGCATCGCCCGACGTTGGGTCCAATAGGGCGGCGTTTTATCTGGATTTACGTCAGATTCAGTTGCTTTCCAAATTGCCCTCTGTCGAGATTTAACTGACTGCCAAAGGGCATCATCTATAATTTTTAAATGTGGGACATCGTGAACGACTTCGTTAGCAATTCCGTTCCTGCGTGAGACCCGTTTTCCTGTGACGGGATTTTTCACGTAGCGTTGCCGGTTCCAGACTAGTCGGCCGATGTATAATTCATTGTTGAGGATGCCTGTACCGCGCTTGATATGTCCCCTGATGGTCGTATCTCGCCATAGCCCTCCACTAGGACCTGGAATCTTATCGTTATTGAGCCCATGCGCTATTTGATTGGGAGACATGCCGACCACAAATTCAGAAAATATCCGATTTACGGTTACAGCTTGTTCTTGAATAATTTCGCGACCACCACGATCATCGCCTTTGAGCACTCGGTAGCCATAAGCTTTACCACCGCCGCTACGGCCCTGTCGTACGCGACCCTCTAAGCCGCGTCGCGTCTTATCAGCTAAGTCTTTCAGGAACAGTGCGCTCATTGTGCCCTTTAGGCCAATGTGTAGCTCGCTTATTAGCCCTTCACTGACAGTAAATACTTGGATGCCAAGAAACTGCATTATTTTGTAAAACCCAGCGATATGTTCTTGGTCCCGACTTATTCGATCTAAGCTTTCTGCAACAACAATTTCAAAACGACCTTTTCGTGCGTCCTCTAGTAAACTTTGATACCCAGGTCTTAAGTGCGTTGATCCACTCATCCCGTGATCGGAGTAAACTTGAAGCGACTGCCACTCGCGACTTTGGATTAGACGATCACAAACACGAACCTGGTCTTCTATTGATGCCTCTCGTTGCATTTCTGTCGAATAGCGTGCGTAAATTCCAACATTATACGTCATTCCAGTTCCTCCTCATTTTCCTCAAACGGCTGCTCAAAAGGCAGATCAAATAGATCTTCTTTGTTGTCCACGCTGTTGTTCTCGGCCTGAAGTTGTCCAATGAAGTCGTTTAGGTGCGCGCCGGCGGCGAGCATGCTTGACTGTTCATAATGCTCAATGGTGGTTGTGAGAGTGCTGTGGCCAAGAATGCGGGCTGCGGCGAGAATATATTCAGGTGCGTCGCTCGACATGGCGCTTGCTGCACAGTCTCGCATTAGATGCGGATTTAGGCGGACGTTGAACAACCGCTCGGATATTCGGCAAGTATTCCAGTAGAGAGATTGTCGGGACATGCGTGAGCGCCGGATCGAGATCCACAATGGTCCAGTGAGTTGCGATACTGGCCTGCTTTGTGACGTATTATGCAGATCTCTTAGAAGCACGGGGCGATGCACGGTCAGGTACCGCTCGAAGCGGGTGACAAACTCAATGTCAGTTGGGAGCGCAAAATGTAGAGGCTTTTTGTCTTTAGTTTCCCAGCCAGAGAAGCTGCACTGCCAGCGCGACCCATCATGTGTAAGATGCTCTGACAGGGTCAGTTGTGCGAGGTTCTTGAGCCGAATGGGTCGAAGGGCTAAAATGCCCAAAGCTAGAGCATCACGATACGCACAAGATCTATGCAGTGGCGTAAGTTCATCAGACGTCTCGGCATCATCCATCGCTTTTAAGGCGGCAGCCCAAATTTCTAATGGGTGTTTTATCCTGGCAGCTTTATTGCGCGACGGTTTGGCGCGTTTGTTCAGCACTGATATAAGATGCTTGATCATGGTCAGATCACAAGAAAGGCACATAATGCGCAGAGCCTCACACAAATCCGTCAGGCGAGAGGCGATCGTTTGCGAAGCAAGACCTTGTTTGGTTAAGAGATCGACATAGGCCCGCAGTCTATCTTTGGTCACACGATCAAACGGGCTTATACGGTTTTCGGAGGGCAGGGCTACGATAGACGTCAAAAAGAAGACCCATTTGCCATAGCCCTTCCCTACTTGAAGCTTTGTTTCAGGAACCCATCGCGCTGCTCGGCCGTCTGGAGAAAGGAAGTCACCCTTTGTTGTTGCAGAACGCCAGAGGTTTTGATCCAACTCTGGCCAGTCGATAAACCCGATAGAAGTTCTGCTGGCTTTCCCCATTTTATTTCCCCCGTTTCTGACCCAGCAGGGTCAATGGATCCATAAAGGGTGGTTCTTTCGGGGTAGCCGTTAACCTGCGAGGTTTGCCTTTCTGCGAGCGTGTGCGGTGATTGCTGGCTTCAGTCGCACTTTGTATAGCCGCAGGACGTCGAAGCTGCAGGATGATATCGTCATAGAGTTCAACAGCTGCATCGGTCTCTGCGCCCGCGTAGTGGGCATAGGTGGTAGTTAGAGATTTATGCCCCAATAATTTGCGCACAACTTCGTAATGGCCAGGCCTTGCATCCAGCAGCAGCTTGGCTGCCGCATGGCGGAACTGATGTGGCGTCATCTGCAAACCGGTGTGATCAAAGATTGCCTTCTTCATCTGATTGCGCAGAGCAGATTGATCTTTTGGTTTTCCATTGCGACCCGGAAACAAATACGGATTTGTTACGGGTATAAACAGTGACCGCCAATCCTTGATGTATCGTTTAATCCGCTCTGAGGCCTCAGCTGGTAAAAGGAAGTCTAACGCCTGATCGTTTTTTACTTCATGCGCGGGGAAAGACAGTCGAAGCCGATCTGCCTGCCAGCCCATATGTTCATCAAGCCGGATTGTAGACAGGTTATGTATGCGAATAGGAGCAAACATCATGATCTCAATCGCAATCGCTGCCTGCACCATAATCTGTGCGGCTTTCCGCTTTTTAGCACCCTCAGTCGTAAGGCTGATCTCAACAGCTCTGGTCCACAAAGTAGAGGGAAGTGCTACATATCTGGTGACCGCCTTTGGATCATTGAACTGAGCCATCGCAGTGCGGTTTTTATTACTCAATCCAGGCGTCTTGATCCGTAGCCGTTCGATAGCCCTTTGGTAGAAGGCCAGCACATCATCATCACAGGCTCGATACTTAATTGCATAACAACGAACCGCCCAGGCTACCTCACCAATATGCTTTGATGTTTTCTTACCATTACGCTCGTAGAACCAACGCATCCCACGCTCAAACATTGCAGGCACAACGAGCTCATCCAGGGAGATCACCTCAGTAAGATCAACACCGCTGTGATGAAGAGCAGACAAATATCGCCACAAATGGCCGCGGAAGATTTCAACACTTTTAGGCCTAAAGGGCTTTGACATGGACCCAAAAAGATCCGTTCCGGCCAAGTGAGATAGATAATCTGCAAGGTCATCTTTAATGGCGTCCGACACCAAGCTGCCATCAACACCGTAAAGACGGTCGTCATACTTGGGGATGTTCAATTCAATCTGCGGCCATCCTGAGGCAGCGTGATCGCCAGCAAGCCGGTTCCATACTCGGCAAACAGATTGATGGCGCACCTTGGGTTTTTTAATCAGGCTCTCTGCTTCCAAGGCGGTGAGAAAATCAGAGCTGATAGCATCACTCATCTCAGATGGTACAATGCCGTTTGCTGAGCAATATCTGAACAAGCGGCTTAGTTCTGTGCGTGCATAGCGGTCACCTTCCATTAAATCCCAAAGTTGCTGCCAGCTTGAAGACATTTTAGCCATGTAAGGCGCAAGTTTTGTAGAAATTCCCGCAATACGAAAGGCAGAGAGCAGGAGTGACCGGACGTTTTGAATGCGGCGCTCGCTAACGCCGAGCTGTATTGGGTGCAGCCGGCTCAGGCGTGGCCGCAAATAGCTCATAGCAGCGGGTATCATTTCAGGCGGCATATTAAGCCATTTGGCAACTGTTGTGATTGCCGAACAGATCTCGCGGCGCCTAAGTAATTCCACTGACCGATCTTCTTCGACGCGCTCTTTAAGCGTAGCAAGGGAGATCATAGTCAGATCTGCAAAAGGGTTTGGGTCAACTGTTGGATCCGTCATGGTGTTGCCTCCTTGG
>DDDD01000050.1 GCA_002335945.1 Porticoccaceae bacterium UBA1989 | reverse complement strand
TCACCAGCCTGTTTTCTCTGGCCAAGGTAATGCAGTATTTACTGGTGGCCCACCCACTTCCTCTGTGGTCCTTCTTTACCGGCTTGATAGTGGGCTCCGTGATTTACCTAATGCGTCAGCACCCACCGACGCGAACGGCTGACAAGGGGCTGTTTGTATTGGGTGTGGTCATTGCCTACGGCATATCCATTGCCCCTGCCGTCACATTACAGGGGGACCACCTCACCATGTTCCTAGCGGGGTCCATCGCCCTATGCGCAATGATATTACCCGGAATCTCAGGATCATTTATTTTAGTGCTGCTGGGTCTTTACCCAGTCTTTATAGGCGCAATTGTTAATTTCCAGCTAGATATTCTTGTGGTATTCGCCCTGGGCGGCGTTATTGGTCTTATGGCTTTCAGTCGCTTGCTGTCCTGGTTGTTAGACCATTATCAGTCTGCGGTTATCGCCACTATGTGCGGGTTTTTAGTGGGCAGCTTAAATATTATTTGGCCCTGGAAGCAGGTCACAGAGTCTGTGGTCAGCCATTCAGGCAAGACTATTGTGCTGGCATCCGACAATCTACTGCCACAGCAATTTGCCCAGATCGGTGGCCAGGATCCGCAAACCGTTCTCTGTGTGATGGCATTTTTATTGGGTTTGGTGCTGGTGTTAGGGCTGGAATATATTGGCCAAAAATATTCAGCAAAAACAGCACAGGCTGCTTGATGTGTTAAATCCGCAAAAAATATGGTCCTGCATTCTGTGCCTGATGCTGCTGTCTGCTTGCTCCAATTATGCAGCGCCTGTAAGCACCAGAGCGCAGCCACCTAGCATACGCATTACCACGCATCAGGTAGCAGTAGGGGAGTCCCTTTATTCTATTGCTTGGCGCTATGATCTGAACTTCAGGCTATTGGCCCGGGCCAATGGTTTGAGCGCACCCTATTCCCTGAGTCCTGGGCAGCGTTTAACGTTAAAAACAACGGGTATTAGCCTGAATAATAGACCCTCTAGCTCTTCGAGTACTGTTGTCAAAGCGATTAAAATCCCGTCTACAGTGGTCAGTTCAGGGGCTATAAAACCTTCAGTAAAAGCGCCAATACCCTTTAAAAAGAAGCCTAAACCCGAAGTTTTCAGTAAAAACTGGCAGTGGAGGTGGCCAATTCAGGGGAAAACCGTCGAGACGTTTAGTCCGGCTAAGTTACGCAAAGGCGTTAGGATTAAAGGGGTAAGTAGATCTATGGTGCGCCCTGCAGCCCCCGGAATTGTGGTCTATGCAGGTGATGGTTTGCGCGGATATGGTAAGCTGGTTATCATTAAGCACAGCGAAATACTGTTAAGTGCCTACGGCCATAATGAAAAAATATTGGTAAAAGAAGGACAAAATGTAAAACAGACGGAGATAATCGCGAAATTAGGGTCTAAAGGTACGCTGTATTTTGAAATAAGGAAGGATGGGTACCCAGTGAATCCCTCTCTCTATATAAAGTAATTCTGATTTCACTATAAATAAAAAAGGTTAGGTCAGGTTGGGTAAAGGTAGTAAGTTAGTAAGGTAGTAAAGGAGTGGTAATTAAGTAATAAGGGTTAGCGCCGGGATTGGCTGCTAAATGAAGGAAGATCGTGCAAAGGGGATGCAAAACGTGACGGATCAAGCGTTAGTATTAGATCAGCGAGTGCAATCTGCTGAAAGTCAGGAAGACACTGCAGAGATAAGTCATCAGGTTATTGATGCCACAAGTCTCTATTTAAAAGAAATTGGCTTCGCGCCGTTATTAACGGCCGACGAAGAGGTTTTTTATGCCCGCAAACTACAAAAAGGATGTGAAAAGTCGCGGCATAGAATGATTGAAAGTAACCTGAGATTGGTGGTTAAAATCTCACGGCGTTATGTCAATCGAGGTCTTGAACTGTTAGATTTAATTGAAGAGGGCAACCTCGGATTAATGCGAGCAGTCGAGAAATTCGATCCAGAGTTAGGTTATCGTTTTTCAACTTACGCGACATGGTGGATACGTCAAACCATAGAGCGCGGGTTGATGAATCAAACTCGAACCATCAGATTACCTGTTCATGTGGTTAAAGAACTCAATGTATACCTGCGTGCTTCACGCAAGTTAGCTCAGCAGCTTGATCATGCGCCCACACCTGAAGAAATCGCAGAGGAAGTGGGTAAGCCGGTGGCTGATGTTCTGAAAATTCTCAGTCTTAGCGAACGAATCTCGTCAATTGATATTCCAGTGGCCGACAAAGAAAAAACGCTGGTTGAAACCATTGCCGATAACAACGGGTTTAGTCCAGAAGATGAGATAGAAGAAGATAATCTGATGAGCATGCTCGGTGAATGGTTGGAACAGCTGCCTGAAAAGCAGCGAGAAGTTCTGGTTAGACGCTTTGGCCTGATGCACCATCAGGAGGAAACCCTTGAACAGGTGGGTCGAGAAATTGGTCTTACCCGTGAGCGTGTAAGACAGATCCAGGTAGATGCGTTGCGACGGTTACGTGATGTGTTGCGTAAACATGGTTTAAACAGTGATGTGTTGTTTGAAGACTTCGATGACGGTTAAGTAACGTTGGAGTATTCACAAGCAATAAAAAACCCGGCAAGTGCCGGGTTTTTTATTGTATCAAGGAGCTCAAATCAAAAAACTCTGAGCGGATATTACTCTGCTAGATAGCGCTCTCTCGAGGAAATAATTTCAGCTCGTGCCGCTTCTGCGTTATCCCAACCATCAACTTTTACCCATTTGCCGGGCTCAAGCGCTTTGTAGTTTTCGAAGTAATGCACAATCTGCTTAAGCAGCAGTTCAGGAAGGTCAGACGCTTCTTGAACATGATCGTAAATTTTAGTCAGCTTAGTATGGGGTACTGCTAAAAGCTTAGCATCTACACCAGACTCGTCACTCATATTCAATACCCCGACGACACGGCTGCGAATAACTGCGCCAGGCATTACTGGGTAGGGTGTAACTACCAATACGTCTAACGGATCACCGTCTTCAGACAGGGTCTGAGGAACATAGCCGTAGTTAGCTGGGTAGAACATAGGAGTAGCAACAAATCGGTCAACAAAAATAGCATCGCTATCTTTATCTACTTCATATTTGATAGGGTCGTGATTTGCTGGGATCTCAATAATTACATTGATGTCATGGGGCAGTTCTTTGCCCGCAGGTATGTCGTTGTAGCTCATTTCAATAGTTCCATTAGGTTACATTGCCGAGAAGCCGAGGATTATAGCTAGTTGATCAAAATTTGGCCAGTAGCTAGGCTTGTAACCTAGGCCCCTTAAATCCTTTACCTAAAGAGGCTCGACTACCTGCTATTGCAAACGGAAAGTAATCGGCAGGTTAAGTTCAAAACTGTCTGCTTTTATGCCTTCGGGTAAGTTGGGAAACGGGGCCGCTTTTCTAACCGCCTTTAAGGCCGCCTGATTAAGTAATCGATAATCAGATTCTTGCGTGGCAGTAACAGAGAGCAGTTCCCCGGAACGATCAACCACCAACCCTATACGCACAGTACCCTGCTGGTTTTTCTGTACAGCTCGATTGGGATAGGCAATAGACTTATATATCTGAGCCACTACCAATGGGGTGTAATCACGTTGAGCTAGCGCCTCAGCAACATTGAATTCAATTTCTTCCTCTGCTGCCTCTTTTACCGCCTGCTCCTCAGCTGTAGGCTCTGAGGTGCTAGCGAGTTCGGTGCTTTCATCACTGGGTTCAGCTGGCAGGCTGTCAGCATCCACTTCTGGTGTAGGGGAGGCGGCAACTGTAGCGATAATTTCTGCTTCCGGTTCAGGTGCAGCCTCAACTATAACGGGCACTTCTATCCAAGATGCCGCCAGTGCGACTCGACTGCTTGTGGGCTGAATACTGCTCAATAATCCCTCGGCTTCGCCGGCCTCTTCGGCAGTCTCAAGACCCAAAAGCTGCTCCTTGAAAGTTGTTGAGGGAGGTATGGGCCCGATCCAGGTTCTCAATAATATATTGAAGACGTTTTTAGGATAATTTGCGACTAGCTCAGTGCCATTAAAACGCATGGATGTACCCTCTGTAGGATGGTAGATATATTCAATAATGTCGCCTTTCTGAGGGGCTGATTTCGGCGCCTGCATAATATCTATTACTTCTTGCGCAGAGCCGCTAAAGCTTTCGCGGTCATTGTTTATTGAGATGCTTTGCATCCATAGATTGAGCCAGCGGCGCTTGGAGTAGTTGTTCAGCATGCGCACTTCCATACGTTTGGGGCTGTCTTCGAGCTGTATGGTGCTGGCACTGTCTTGGATTGTGTCGACAAACAATCCGGCGACGAACTGTTGTTTGCCAAGATCTTTATAGATAGCGCTGCCGTTGAGGCTTAATTCACTGTAGGCGCTGGGGCAAAATAGGCCAAAAACCAGCGAGAAAAGCAGAGCAGCAGCGGGTCTGTGGGCGAAATCGGTTAAAAATGCTTCAATCCTGTTGTATAACATGGGAGTTATCCTTTCCTTATGACTCAATATTGTTCAGCCTTCCTCTAGACTACTCGCTAGATTAACGGCTGACATTGATCCTTTCCCTAAATTCACGAGGCATATTGAAGTCAAGCTTAGGTAGGGTGCAAGCTGCCTTGTACGAAATGCAAACTCGATCCCGTTTTAGGGGTATGTTTTGCCGGATTGATCACAATTTCTTGACTAGAATGATAGCTAATAGGGCACTGGTATAAGTATGCATGAGCCTTAAAAATGGCTACCTGGTATCTTTTTTCAGTACTAGCGAGTCTCATTAGCTGTTTGCTTTACTAACTTGATAATCCGAAAAACAAGTAAACTACCGGACTAGCTTTGGCCGTATAATCAGACAATAGAAAATCGGACCATGGAATGGCTCCATCGTTTAACCCATAAAAGGTAAGCCCCCTTGAATAACAATGTTCGTTTCGCCCTATTCTTTGCTTTAGCTATTATCATTTGGTTTGGGAGTGGTATTTTTAAGACAGTAGATTCGGCGGAACCAGTCACCGAAGTAGCTAAGAGCTACACCAAAGTTCAGGTTGCCAGCTTTAATCAGCAGCTCTTTAGCCGCACGCTCTCATTGCGCGCTAAAACAGAACCCAACAGAGCGGTGAATGTGCTGGCTCAGGTGGCAGGTAAAATATCTGCTGTCCTAGTTCAAGAGGGTAGTTCTGTCGAAAAAGGCCAGGGTATCTGCCAAATTGATGCTGAAGATCGTCATCTTCGCCTGGCGCAGGCTCAGGCATCTTTAGATAATGCGAATATTGCCTATCGGGGTGCCATAAAGCTAAAGAGTGTGGGCTACCAGTCTGAGCTGGCTATTTCCAAGGCAAAAGCCGTGTTAGCCACCGCTAGAACTCAGCTGAAACGCGCACAACTCGATGTTGAGAACCTACAGATAAAGGCGCCATTTGCCGGTATTGTTGAATCTCGCCCTGTTGAAATGGGTGACTTTATAATGCCCGGTCAGGTCTGCGCCACTGTGGTGGAGTTGAACCCTTTAAAGATCGAGGCCCTGGTGACAGAGTCAGAAATTAGTCGTCTGGTACTGGGTGACGAGGCGGTGGTGACTATTGCCGGTGAAATCTACTCAGGCGCGAAGGTCTCCTACCTTGCTCATCAGGCAAATGCCATGACCAAGGGATTCAGGTTAGAAGCATTGATGAGCAATGCTGATCAGTCCATAAGAGCCGGTGCTTCGGCTCAGCTGGATATTCAGATTGCACCAGTGTCGGCTCAGTTGATTCCCGCCAGCAGTATTCTTTTGGGTGATTTAGGAAATACTATCGTCAGAGTGCTGGGCCCCGATCAGGTCGTCGCTTCCGTAGTGGTTAATGCAATTGGAGAAGCGGAAGGTGGGGTCTGGGTAACAGGGTTGCCAGAAAAGGTAGTGTTGGTCACCGTAGGCCAAAATTACATCATTGATGGTGAGCGCGTTGAGCCCTCTTTTCCAGTTAGCAGCCTAAAGTAAAAACCTGAGTCTGACGCCCCTATGAAATTTTTAAATCTCGTTATTGACCATTCCCGAGCAACCTTATCA
Organism: Porticoccaceae bacterium UBA1989; assembly: GCA_002335945.1. Lineage (GTDB taxonomy): Bacteria > Pseudomonadota > Gammaproteobacteria > Pseudomonadales > Porticoccaceae > HTCC2207. Next base: position 4,932 of record DDDD01000050.1, on the reverse strand, counting down.
ATAATGTTGTTGATACTTATTGCTGGTGCGGGCTCTCGGCTTTCTATGCCAGTAGAGCTTAATCCTAATGTCACCCTGCCCGTGGTAATGGTAATGGTTAGGCACGACGGTATCTCTCCAGAGGATGGCGCGAGACTGCTGGTGCGGCCAATAGAGAAAGAACTAAAAACCCTCGATGGATTAGAAGAAATAAAGTCCACCGCCCAAGAGAGCATGGTTGTGGTGACAGCGGAATTTGAAGTCGCTGATAATATTAAAGAGATAGTCGCCGAGGTCCGGGAAGCGGTTAATCGTGCCAAAGCAGAGTTTCCCTCTGAGACCAAAGAACCCATCGTTAATGAGCTGAGCCCGAGCCCAGAACCGACTATTGTTATTACGTTCTCCGGAGAAAATGTCTCTGAGCGTGAGCTTTTTACCGCCGCTAAATTCTTTCAGCGTGAATTAGAAATGCTGCCAGATGTACTCAAGGCCGATATATCAGGGCATAGAGAAGAGGTTGTCGATGTTGTCGTCGATCCGGCTCGGCTCGAGCAGTACGGCTTGCGGATAGATGAGTTAATCCGCGCTGTAAAGGTCAATAATTTGTTGATTCCTGCCGGTGAGATGGATGCGGCTCAGGGTCGCTTCGGTATTAAAATTCCCGCGTTACTCGAAACCGCCGCTGATATTCGTGCGCTGCCGGTACGCACCAATGCTGAGGGATCTATTACTCTAGGTGACGTTGCCTCGGTTAGAAGAACATTTAAAGACGCCACGGGCTATAGTTTTATCAATGGTAAGAAAGCTATCGCCATTGAAGTGCGCAAGCGACTCAATGCCAATCTAATTAGCACCGTCGATGCCACTCGAGCAACTGTCGAACAATACAGACCTGATTTTAGTGCTGATATGACCATTGGCTATGTCTTTGATGCGTCGGTGATGACTAATCAGATGGTGAATGAACTGCAGGGTAATATTATTACCGCGATGTGCCTGGTTCTGATTCTGGTGGTGGCAACCCTGGGGGTGAAATCGGGCCTGCTGGTTGGCTTTGGTATTCCCTTTTGTCTGTTGGGCGCGCTAATTATTATTAATGTGATGGGCTACAGTTTCAACTTTATGGTTATGTTTGGCCTGTTGCTGTCCCTAGGTATGCTGATCGATGGCGCCATTGTGGTGGTTGAGTTTGCCAATACTCAGGCAGCTGCCGGCCTTGCCACACGAGAGGCCTATATTGTGGCAGTACGGCGCATGGCTATCCCTGTTATTGCCTCAACGGGCACAACATTGGCCGCCTTTTTACCATTGCTGTTTTGGCCCGGAGTCTCGGGGGACTTTATGTCCTACTTACCCATTACCGTATTTGCGGTACTGGCCTGGTCATTAACCTATGCACTAATTTTTGCACCTACTCTGGGTATTGTTTTAGGCCGTCGCCGAGGAAAGCAAAAGAAACAGCCTGAAGACCACCAGTCAGAGGAATCTGCGGCCACATTATTCGAACCGCTTCAGAATGCGTATTTGAAGGTTTTGCGGCCAGTGATCAAGTCGCCGGTGATAACGGCAATCACTGCCATGGTTCTACTTGTGGGCATCTTTAATCTCTACGGTAAGTTTAATGCCGGGCAGGAGTTTTTTACCCCGATTGAAAGCCAGTACGGCATGGTGGGTGTGCGTGCTCAGGGCAATCTGTCAATTGATGAGCAACGGGATATTACCTTTAAGGTACAGGATGTGGTGGCCAGTATTGATGGCGTAAATCAGCTGTATGGCTATTCTAAGGGCGGCAGTATGGTCATTTATGGCTCTGATGTGAGTCGTGATGAGATCAGTTCATTCCTTGTGGAGCTGTACCCTAGAGAAGACCGTACCCGCGGTAGCGCAGAGATATTCGAAGAGATTCGTCAGCTTACAAAAATTCTGCCGGGTGTCTATGTCAGTGCCATGGAGATGGAGACCGGGCCACCCACAGGCAAGGATATTCAGATTCAAATATCTTCATCAGATCGCCAAGCTATGTACAGAGCCACTGCGGAGATTCGACAGTGGGTTGGCGACAACGTAGAGGGTATTAGAGATTTACAGGATACATTGCCCCTGGCCGGTATTCAGTGGGAAATCGAAGTAGATCGTGAGCGTGCGGCTATGCTGGGTGTCAACGTTGCCGATGTTGGCAATATGGTACAGATGGTGACTGGTGGTGTAATGATCGGTGAGTTCCGTCCCGATAATGCCGACGATGAAATTGAAATTCGGCTGCGTTATCCAGAGCAGGATCGACAGCTAACCTCGATTGATAGCCTAAGGGTCAATACGCCCAATGGTGCAGTGCCCATCGGTAGCTTTAGTGAGCGGGTGGCGAAGCCACGGGTCGATGCTATTCAGCGCTTTGATATGGTTGAAACCGTCTTTATTTTAGCCAACTCGGAAGCTGGCTATCTCCCCGACAACCAAACGGGACAGATTGCTGAGTGGCTGGAACAGCAAGATTTTGATGCCTCGTTGAATATTAGTTTCCGCGGTGCGAATGAGGAGCAGGCCAAAGCAGCAGCTTTCCTGTCCACGGCATTTTCTCTGGCCATGTCGGTCATGCTGATTATGCTAGTGATGCAGTTCAATAGCTTTTATCAGGCCGGTCTTATTTTATTCTCTGTGGTGATGTCGACCGCCGGGGTACTGCTGGGACTCTTAATAGCACAGGCCACCTTTAGTACCATCCTGACGGGTGTGGGCATCGTTGCGCTGGCGGGTATCGTGGTCAACAACAATATCGTATTGATTGATACCTATAACTATGTGCGTCTCCATAACCCTGCATTATCTGCTGCTGATGCGGTATACAATGCGGCCAAGTCTCGCTTTAGGCCCGTGATGTTGACCAGTGTGACCACCATTGTAGGCCTGTTACCCCTGGCTAATGGTTTGAGTATCGATCTGGTTAATCGCAGTTACACTATCGGCGGTATGGTCGCGTCCTGGTGGCAACCGCTGGCCAGTGCCATTGTAAATGGTCTGGTAGTGTCGACTGTGTTAACCCTGTTACTGACCCCAGCCATGTTGCTATTGCCGGAGATTATCTCGAAACGTTTTGGGTTCCGAGTCGCAGAACACCGGTTTGAGGATTAAGGTCAAAAAAGATGCCCGTATTAAAGGTTATTTATCGTGCTGCCTATCAGCTGTTAAATTGCCTGATACTGTTGTTTAGTGCCTATTCGCTGGGTTATAGCAGCACAGGCAAACTGCAATGGTTGTGCCTGCTAATTATTACTCTGGCGCCCACCGTGCAGTTAATTATGCCCTATGACAGGCAGCCATCGAATAACCAAAAAATAAAACTACCTCTAGTTTCAGCGCTTATTGTGTTGGCGATAGGTCTTCTATTGTTGGTGGCACCGCCGGGTGTGGCCCTTTGGTTAGGGCTTGCCTGTTTGGCGGGCTTCTTGATCAATAATAATCTGGCCGACTAACCACTGGTTATAAAAACAGTTATTGACCCTTTAGTGCTGTATTATAGGGCTACTTCAAGTTTCCCTAATAGTAAGATCTAGCAGGAATTGGTGTCTGATTGAGAAAAATAATCCACTGTGACTGTGATTGTTTTTATGCCGCAGTTGAAATGCGCGATGACCCGTCTCTGCGAGATTTACCTATAGCCATAGGGGGAAAATCAGATCGACGCGGTGTGGTAGCTACCTGCAATTACAAAGCTAGAGAATATGGGGTGAGATCTGCTATGCCCACAGGGCAGGCGCTAAAACTCTGCCCCGACCTGGTCGTGGTGCCGGGCACCATGGCCAAGTACCGCGAAGCCGCTCAACAGATCCGTCAAATTTTCTATAGATACACCGATAAAGTCGAGCCATTGTCCCTTGATGAAGCCTATCTGGATGTTACTGATTGCACGGAATGTCAAGGCAGTGCCACCCTTATTGCCCAAGAGATTCGTGAGGTGATAGCGCGGGAAGTCGGGGTCACCGCCTCGGCAGGAATAGCGCCCAATAAATTTCTTGCCAAAGTGGCCAGTGACCTCAATAAGCCCGATGGTCAGTATGTAATTACGCCACCTGAAATTGATGCCTTTGTTGAGACCCTTAAGGTCAAGCGTATTTCTGGTGTGGGCAAGGTCACCAATGAAAAACTGCGGCGTCTGGGTATTGAAACCTGCGGTGATTTGCAGCGGTGGCCAATGCTCCAGTTGGTGGATAAGTTTGGTGTATTTGGCAAGCGTCTCCATGACCTAAGTTTTGGCCGGGACAGCCGTGAGGTCAACGCCAATAGCCGCCGCAAGTCACTCAGTGTTGAACGCACCTATTCTGATGATTTGGCCGACCAGGCTGCCTGCCTGAAAAAAATACCAGATNNAGCGATTATCTCGTCACCAAGCAATTAATTAAAATGAAGTTCAGTGATTTTACGAGTACTACGGTAGAGCGGCAGGTGGTGAAGGGTTTGCCAATAGAAAGTTTTGAGGAGTTATGCCTGCAAGCTTGGGAGCGAGGAGGACGTTCCGTTCGTTTATTGGGTATGGGCGTTCGTTTTGTGGATACCCGAGATGAGGGTCGTGCTGTGCAGTTAGATCTATTTAACTAGCCTTTACCCTCCCATACAGCATTAAATGCACTTTTAAGTGCTAACAGTGGACGGGTCTATGTGAATTGGGCGGCTATTTTGATAGAATACTCAATTGATTCAACGACAAGTAATCTTATCGTGACAGTACGTTCTAGCAAAGGCTCAATGCGCGACGAACTTCGGAAAAAAACCGAAGAGTTTCTTAAGCGTGGCGGCGAAATAAAGCAGCACAATCAAGGTGAGACCGGCGAGCCAGCCGACAAGCCACGCGCTAGATCGGTTTTTGTCAGCGGAGAACCCCGCCAAACCAGAACCTACATCAACGATGTGGTCTCAGCTCTGGATAGCCGCAAGAAGAAAAAGACCCCGCCCAAGCCA
>DDDD01000023.1:2829-3566 GCA_002335945.1 Porticoccaceae bacterium UBA1989 | reverse complement strand
CCCAGCTGCGCTGAAGACCCTGGGCCGGACAGCACATCGGAAACCGTACTAAAAAGAAAATCACTCATATCTGACTCTTATTGTTTTTTTAATTTAGTTATTTGAGCGTCGAGAAAGTCCATTGATAAATAGATGGAAGTACGTCGCCGACAGTTCCGGTCCGCTGCTGGCAATATCAATATCAGTCATCCACTCTGCTAATTCGGGACTGGCCTCAACGGCGCCAGATAAAACGTTCTGGGCAATATCCACATCAATTTTTCGCAATGTGCCGTCATCGAACCCTTCAGCAAGATAGGTACCGAGAATCTTATTGTTGGCCTTGGTCGCTTTAAGAATATCCTTACGATGTTCTTTATCCAAAGAAGGTAAGGCACGATATCTAATCAGCGGACCCTCTTCACTAAACTGCACATTAAGCAGGTAACGCAGGGACAGTTCTATTTTTTTAAGGCCCGTCGCCTGCACCAGTCCCGCTTTATTGAGCAGTAAGTTCTCAACATCCAGCGTGCGATTAAAACACTGGTAGAGAAGCTCTTCTTTGTTTTTTATATGGTAGTAAAACGCGCCTTTGGTCACATCTAATGAGCTTGCAATCTCATCCAGAGAGGTGCCTTTAAAGCCTTTTTGATTAAAATAAATGGAGCCCACTCGGTAGAAAGCTTCGCGCTTCATACGGTTTTGTACATCACGGTCAAAGCTGTCTAGGGGTAAATTATTGAGTGGAGGAAACTCAA
>DDDD01000023.1:795-2805 GCA_002335945.1 Porticoccaceae bacterium UBA1989 | reverse complement strand
AGCCATACCGGAAACCACTGTGGAATGGCAAAAATTCCCGAGCAGATAACGGCGGGATCCAGCTCCTCAATCACACCTTCTTCAATACCCTGCTTGACCATTTCTTCGCACAGGCTAAATATCTCAGCCCAACGCGCTTTTATATCCGCGGCATGGGCATCATCCAGCGATGAAACCTCGGTGAGCATGGCAAAATGAGGAGCCTCGCCGTTAAGTGCCTTAACATATTTATCAAAATGTCTGCGCACCATGGAGACAATTTTCTCCAGCCCATTGGCCTCTAATGCATTGGCCTGCTGAGCCTGAGCCAGCCACATATCGCAACTCGACACATAGCATTGGTAGATAAGATCTTCTTTGGTTTTAACGTAGTAATAGACGCAGGTTTTGGTCAGCTGCATGCTGCCGGCAATATCAGCCAGCGTGGTGGCACGAGAGCCCTGCCAATTGAATAGACCAGCAGCCTCAGACAGAATCGACTGAAACTTGCGCTGGTGTTGATGCCCTTTGGAGAAAGGTGACATCAGCTTAGGGCTAATAATTGAGTTCATTAAGTCAGCTAAAATACATTAGTTCAATAGTTATACTTAGCAGAAGAATAACATACTCGAGTACTAGTGCTATAGGCTTATAGCGTGTTGGGATTATGGGTTTATCGAGAGGGGCTGTTGGGTTTATGGAGAGAACCGCTGGGGTTAAGAGCTTAGAGCGCTGTGTAGACCATTTTCACCGCAGCAATGGCCAATACAGCAGCCAGCAGTTTTTGCAGCGTTAAGGATGACGCACGATGAGAGGCTAGCTCACCACCAAACAAACAGCCAACAAAGGCAGCTATCACCAACCAGCCTGCCCCCATAGGCCAAGACTGATCACTGGCAATATAGCCAGCCAACCCACCTATCGAGTTAAGCAAGATAAAGCCCGCAGCCACTGCAGTACTTTGGCGAATAGTGCACCAACCAAAAATTAACAGAATCGGGCTTAAAAAGACTCCCCCACCAATGCCCGTTAGACCCGCAGAAAAACCCAGAATAGCGCCCACCAATACAATAACGATCAGGTCAGGTTGCCGGGTAACATCAGCCGCTTTACTAATCATCAGCATGCGCACTGCAGCTAAAAACAGCATGGCACCCACCAAAATTCGGTAGGCCTCTGCATCAATTTTTATTAGACCGCCAACAAACGCCAGTGGCGTAGAGACTATCACCAGAGGCCAAAACAGCTTGGTGGGCATTAATTTATAAGGTTGGAATCGGAACAGCAGCCAGGAGGTAACGACAATATTCATGGTCAATGCGGCTGGGCGCATCTCTTCAGGCAACAGCCCCCAAAGTGCCATGGCTGCCAAATAACCTGAGGCACCACCATGACCAACAGAGGAGTAAAGCACGGCCATAAAAGCAATAGCAGACAGCAATAAAAAGGAATATTCAAAGGCAAAAATAGATTCCAACACCACCGGCTCTAGCCTCCGGTCATATTCATAAAGCGCACAATATCTACTTGCTCGGGGTCAAAATAATGACGTTCAGGTTTGTCGGCAATCGCGGTAATAATACTGCTTTTTAATAATTCAGCATCACCAGGATGGGCACGTAAAATCTCGCGTAAATCTAGGCTATGCTCATTACCCAAGCAGAGAAGCAGGCGCCCTTCTGCGGTCATACGCACTCGATTACAGGACTCACAGAAATTATTCGACATGGGTGATATAAAGCCAATTTTAGATTCACTGTTGGCGACCCGGGCATAACGAGAGGGGCCTCCGGTAGTTTCGGCACTATCGGTCAGGGTAAATTTTGATTCTAGCTGCTCGCGGATTTGGCTGCTGGTAATCTGGGTGTTTACCCGCTTATGGGAGGATATTTCTCCCAGAGGCATTTCTTCAATAAAGGAAATATCCATGCCTCGATCAACGGCAAATTGTGCCAGATCAAGAACTTCATCATCATTAAAACCGGCAAGAATAACCGCATTTAATTTAATCTTTTTAAACTGCGCAGCACC
>DDDD01000023.1:0-786 GCA_002335945.1 Porticoccaceae bacterium UBA1989 | reverse complement strand
CGCGACATACCCGCGTCTTTTAATGGCTGAGCCATCTTTGGCAGGTAGGCACCATTGGTGGTCATGGTTAATTCATCAAGACCCGGCAAGGCAGCTAAGGAGCCAACCAACTTAAGAATATCCCGTCTAATGAGCGGCTCGCCGCCGGTTAGGCGAATCTTGCGTACACCCAATTCAACAAAGGCTGAAGCCGCATCACGGAGTTCTTCAAGACTTAGAATCTGCTGCCGAGGCAAAAAGGTCATATCCTCAGCCATGCAGTAAGTGCAGCGGAAATTACAGCGATCAGTGACCGACAGGCGCAAGTAATCGACTGTGCGGCCAAAGGGGTCTATTAAAGATGGGGCTTCCAATAACGTATTCACTGCAAACTCTTAGTGCTGACTAGTGGGTGTAGGGTAGCACATCAACCAGATCACCGACTTGGATAGATTCGCCGCTTTTTTGCACCACAAAGACATCACCCCAGCAGGCAGAAGAAAGTACACCACTGCTCTGGTTTGGATACACCTCCACACCTTCATCGGTCATGCGACCACGGAGATAGACCTCCCGCGTTTCACCCTCTTTAGCAAACTGAGCGACTGCTTTAAGGCGACGTGGCGATGAGGCTAACTGACCCTGGCTGGCCATTAGGAACGGTCGAGCCAGAATCATAAAGGTGACAAATACTGAGGCTGGATTGCCGGGTAAACCGATAAAGGGCGTAGTACCCACATGACCAAAGGCCAATGGTTTGCCGGGTTTAATCGCCACCTTCCAGAATTCCATGGAACCCACTTTTTC
>DDDD01000104.1 GCA_002335945.1 Porticoccaceae bacterium UBA1989 | reverse complement strand
ATTGGGTCTGGGGTGCAGCGCTGGAAGGTTGGCGATCAGGTCTGTGCTCTGCTGTCTGGTGGTGGTTATGCCGAATACGCGGTGGCTGAAGAGTCTATTTGCCTGCCGATTCCCGAGGGTCTGTCCCTAATTGATGCCGCCGCCCTCCCCGAAACCTGCTTTACGGTATGGCACAATTTATTTGAGCGCGCTGAATTACAGGCGGGTGAATGGTTGCTTGTTCATGGAGGGTCCAGTGGTATAGGTACCACCGCTATTCAGATGGCTAGCGCCATGGGGATTAAGGTAATTGCCACGGCGGGCAGTGATGAGAAATGCGCAGCCTGCGAAAAGCTTGGCGCGGTTAAAGCGATAAACTATCGCCAACAGGATTTTGTGCAGGCTTGCCAAGAAATTACCGGCACTGGCGTCAACGTGATTTTAGATATGGTGGGCGGTGACTATGTGCAGCAGAACTTTGCTGCCTGTGCCCCTAAAGCGCGCATCGTTAATATCGCCTTTTTGCGCGGCTCTAAAGTCGAAGTCGATTTACTGCCGCTGATGTTAAAGCAGCTGGTGCTTACCGGTTCCACATTGCGCGCCCAGCCTATCGAAAATAAAGCGCGCATAGCGGCTGGTGTTGAGTCGCAGGTTTGGCCCTTAATAGCCCAGGGTAAATTTAAGCCCGTGATTAATAGCCGCTTTCCCCTAGCTCAGGCCAGCGAAGCCCATACCCTGATGGAATCCAACCAGCATATTGGCAAACTGCTGCTAACGACTAGCTAATTGTTAGCAGCTAAAAGAGACGATTAATGGCGAACAAAGAATCTAGACTGGTTTATTCAACCGATGCCGGGCGCATTACCCAAGCGGATAAGCCACAGGCAATAGAGACCGACGGCATCGTGCGCATTCGCCGCGAAACCAAAGGTCGCAAAGGCAAAGGCGTGAGTCTGGTCAGCGGCCTTGATTTAAACGAGGCCGCGCTAAAAACCCTGGCCAAGCAGCTTAAACAAAAATGCTCGACTGGCGGCACCATCAAAGATGGCGTGATTGAAATTCAGGGCGACCATCGCGACACCTTAAAAGCCGAACTAGAAAAACTCGGGCATACCGTCAAATTGGCGGGTGGTTAAACCATGACCAACAAAATCAAACAGGCCTTTGGTACCTGGCCCTCTGCCATTAGCGCAGAGCTAATCACCAAAGCCGCACCCAGTCTTAATTTTCTGCAAAGTCACAACGACAGCCTTTACTGGGTGGAAGGCCGCCCCTGGGATGCTGGGCGCAGTGTGATTATGCGCCGGGATGGCCAGGGCCTGATAAGCGACCTACTGCCCGCCCCCTTTAGTCATTCCAGCAAGGTCCATGAATATGGCGGTATGGCCTATGCGGTAGACGACAGCCACCTGTACTTTGTGAATGCCGTAGATCAGTGTATTTATAAGCTGGCTCTCGATGAAGGCCAAAATCCGGTCGCCATCACCAAGCCAGGCGCGCGCTTTGCCGATCTAGTTATTGATCAGGCACGCCAGCATCTTATTGCCGTTTGTGAAATTCACCATGAAGATCGCGAACCAGAAAATACCCTCGTTAGTATTAGTATCGCCAATGGCGAGATTAAGACATTAGCCAGCGGCGCAGATTTTTATGCCTACCCACGCATTAGCCCAGATCAGAAAAAGCTTTGCTGGATAGAGTGGCAGCATCCCAATATGCCCTGGGATAGCACCCAACTTTGGCAGGCGAATATCAGTGCCGACTCCCTCACTGATAAAACACTGGTTGCTGGCCGTGCTGGCACTGATAAGCAAGAAGCCATTTTTCAGCCAAGCTGGTCGCCAGACAACCAGCTTTACTATGTGTCCGACAAAAATAACTGGTGGAATATCTACCGAGCTGACGGGCAAATAGTCCTCAGCAAAGAAGTAGAATTTGCCACGCCATTATGGCAATTTGGCATGAGCACCTACGACTTCATCGACGCCAATACCATTGGCTGCCTATGGACCCAACAGGGACTTTGGCACAGCGGGTTTATCGACATTGCCACAGGGGGGTTAACCCAAACAGATAACCAATACAGCAGCTTGGGCGCAGCCTGCTGTCATCAGGGTCAACTGTACACCGTCGCTGGCGCAGCCTCTTTGGCTAATCAGATTGTGGGTATCAACCCTGAGGGTAAACTCAAATCAGTCTATGCACCCTCTACTCTAGCATTAGACGAAGCCGATATAGCCCAACCCCAATCGACCCTGTTCCCAAATGACGGCAACAGTTTCAAAAATAGCGACCACAACCCGCAGGTTCACGCCTTCTTTTACCCGCCCACCAATGCCCAGTATCAAGGCATGGATAACGAGCTGCCCCTAGTCATCGCCCTCTGCCATGGCGGCCCAACCGGCGCGACAGACTCTGGCCTCAACCTAAAAATTCAATACTGGACCAACAGAGGCTTTGCCGTGGTGGATATTAACTACCGCGGCAGCACGGGCTTTGGCCGTACCTATCGCCAAGCATTAGCCGGCACCTGGGGTATTGCCGATGTTGAAGACACCCAGCTAGCTATTGCCTATCTGGCCGAGCAACACAAAATCGACCCAGAGCGCTGCCTTATCCGAGGCGGCAGTGCCGGGGGTTACACCGTGCTCTCGGCCCTAACCTTCACCGACACCTTTAAGGCCGGCGCCAGTTTGTATGGCATTGGCGATTTGGAAACACTGGCCACCGACACCCATAAATTCGAATCACGCTATATGGACAGCCTTATTGGCCCCTATCCAGAACGTAGAGATATCTACCTAGAGCGCTCACCCATACATCATGCAGAGGGCCTTAACTGCCCGGTAATATTTTTGCAGGGCTTAGAAGATAAAGTGGTGCCCCCCAACCAAGCAGAAATGATGGTAAAACTGCTGCAAGACAAAGGCATTAAAGTCGCCCATGTCACCTTCCCCGACGAAGGCCATGGTTTTAGAAAAGCCAAAAATATTATTAAGGCGATGGAATCTGAACTACAGTTTTACCAAGAGGTTTTTAACCTGCAGGCAAAGGCTTAAACCATGGGACGATATAGACCACCAGGCCCCAAAAGCTCACCCTATATCACCGCAGACGGTGCCGCTGCTATGCGCGCAGAAGTTCGGCAGCTGTGGAAGGTGGAGCGTCCGCAAGTTACCCATGTGGTCCATGAAGCCGCTAAGAATGGCGACCGCTCAGAAAACGGTGACTATATTTATGGCAAGCGACGTCTGCGAGAAATCGATGGCCGTGTGCGTTACCTAACCAAGCGGCTTGAAGATGCCACCATTGTTGAAGATAAACCCCGCGACCCCTCGAAAGTATTTTTTTCGGCCTGGGTGACTGTCGAAGATGAAGATACCGGCGAAGAACATGTGTATCGCCTAGTCGGTTCAGATGAGATCGACCCTGCACTCAACTGCATTAGTATCGACGGCCCCATGGCTCAGGCGCTGGTGGGAAAATCTATTGATGATGAGGTGATTGTAAAAACACCGGCGGGAGAGCGGTGTTTGGTCATTACCGCTATTAGGTACTAAAGCCTTACTTAGGGCGCATCAAAAATACCGCTTACATCCCTATCGAATCCAGAAAAACCAACCAAAGTCCCCAGTAGCATGCCCTATAGTCAACTCTTGCATTAATTCTATTCGTTAATGTATAGTTTGGTTGAGCCAAAAAGGGAATGTCTTGATTTATCCTTAGTTCGACATCCTTTGTGTTTTGCTCTCAGACTGACAATGAAACAGGCATTATTTGCAGTTAGGTAAACCCGACATTCGATAGAGCACTTATAAGGAAATATGATGGATAACTTATTCGATAAATATGGCGGTATAGATGTGATGCGTGAGCTCATTAAAGAGTTCTATGCACAGGTTTATGCACGACCTGCATTAAAAACATACTTTGAAGGTACCGATCTTAACGACCTCATCCAGCACCAATGCAAGTTCTTTGCCTATGCAATGGGTAAGCCCTTTCAAGAATATAAAGACGAATGGTTAGCGAGAGGCCACGCAGGCAGGAACATCAGCGAAGATCATTTTATGAAAGTCGCAGAACTTCTTAGAAGTGTATTACTAGATGCTGGCGTCGAAAATGAGGATGTTAAAGACATTATGATTGCCGTGGCATCTAAACGACCGCAGATTGTGAATGTATAACATTGACTAGATGGTCTCTCGTGAATAGAGAGACCGGCACGAAAAATCTGTTTTTTTAGTGCCGTCTCAACATGATCTGTGCTGCTAAGGTTTAGCCGCGATCTGTCTGGTCCCTGTTAGGGTGACAGGCGGGCAATGTCCCAGTCATCGCCATTCCGCTGAAAACTAAAGCGGTCATGCAAACGACTCTC
>DDDD01000136.1:17084-17803 GCA_002335945.1 Porticoccaceae bacterium UBA1989 | reverse complement strand
CTTCAGGAAAAGCTGAAAAATAGCTGATCACCTCTGTGATCAACTGGTGCAATCATCCCAAAGTATGCCGTGCTGCGACTCTGTTGCAGAACGAGGGAGTGGTTGCCTATCCCACCGAAGCAGTTTGGGGTCTGGGTTGCGATCCATGGTCCGAAGCTGCTGTGGGAAAAATTCTTAGATTAAAACGTCGCGCCGAGGCCAAAGGCCTTATCTTGATTGCCTCCCATATTGATCAGTTTGCCCCTTTCTTGCGGGGGCTTGATGAGGATCATTGCGCGCGAATGCTAGCGGACTACAGTAAACCGATCACTTGGCTGGTGCCGGATAATGGCACAGCGCCAGATTGGATTGTTGGAGAGCACAGCACAGTCGCCCTGCGTATTACAGCGCACCCAGTGGCAGCTGCCCTGTGCACCTTATTTGCTGGCCCGCTGGTTTCGACCTCGGCGAACCCTCAGGGTTTGCCAGCGGCGACCAATGGACTTAAGGTAAAAAGCTATTTTGGCCAGAGCATCGATTATTTAGCGCCTGGTGCCGTTGGGTCGTCGCGACAAGCCAGTGAAATTCGCAACCTAATAACCTCAGAGGTCATCCGTCCGGGATAATATGCAGCACATCGATAAACACCTAGTTAAGAAATACCTTCTAGAACTGCAAGATAGCATCTGCGCAGCGCTGCATGCCGAAGATGGTGCCGAGTGGCAAGAGGATAGCTGGAT
>DDDD01000136.1:11960-16961 GCA_002335945.1 Porticoccaceae bacterium UBA1989 | reverse complement strand
GCCAATGTGCGCTTCTTTATCGCTGAAAAAGAAGGTGAAGACCCCGTCTGGTGGTTTGGCGGTGGCTATGACCTTACGCCCTATTACGGCAATGAAGACGACTGTATCCATTGGCATCAGGCAGCCAAAGATGCCTGTGACCCCTTTGGCACTGACCTCTATCCGCGCTTTAAAAAGTGGTGCGACGACTATTTTTATCTAAAACACCGCAGTGAGCCCCGTGGTATTGGCGGCCTGTTCTTTGACGACTTTAACGAGCTGGGTTTTGAGCAGAGTTTTGCCTTTATGCGCAGCATTGGCGACAGTTTTACCAAGGCCTATGTGCCGATCCTCCAGCGACGTCGGGAATTGCCCTTTGCTGAGCAGGAGCGCAATTTTCAGCTATATCGCCGCGGCCGCTATGTAGAATTTAATCTGGTCTACGATCGAGGCACCTTGTTCGGCCTGCAAACTGGCGGGCGCACCGAATCAATACTGATGTCCCTACCCCCTCTGGTTCGTTGGGAGTACGATTGGACTCCCGAGCCTGGCAGTGCCGAGGCCGACCTCTATGAGAAATATTTAATTCCTCGCGACTGGATTTGAGATGTCAGATAAATACACCGTTTTTGGTAACCCTATAGCGCACAGCAAGTCTCCATGGATTCACCGGGCCTTTGCCGAGCAAACTGGTCAGGCAATGGACTATGATCGGCAACTCGTCGATGAGGCGGGTTTTAATGAGGCCGCAGATATATTTTTTCAGGCTGGCGGTAAGGGCCTCAATATCACGATGCCCTTCAAGCTAGATGCCTACAACTATGTGTCGCGAACTACTCCAAGAGCGCGGCGTGCCGGCGCAGTAAATACCCTAGCGATGCAGGCCGATGGCACGATATTGGGCGATACCACCGATGGCGTGGGTCTGGTCAACGATATTAAAAATAATCTTGGCTGGGAAATTCGCGCCAAACGGGTACTTATACTGGGTGCCGGGGGCGCGGTGCGCGGTATTTTGGAACCCATTCTGGAAGAGCAGCCCCAGCATGTTGTGATTGCCAATCGCAGCGTTGAAAAAGCATTGCAGCTCTCCAAAGCCTTCGCTGAAATGGGTTACATATTGGGCTGTGGCCTAGATATTCTCGACGGCCAGGAATTTGACCTGATTATTAATGGTACTAGCGCCAGCCTTAAAGGTGGCATGCCGCCGCTACCGGACAGTTTGCTGGGCAGTCCTGCCACAGCCGCCAATTGCTATGACCTGATGTATGGCGCGGAGCCGACTCCCTTTATGAAGTGGGCCCGGCGCGGTGGCGGTCAGACTGCCGATGGTTTGGGAATGCTGGTTGAACAGGCCGCCGAGTCGTTCATGCTTTGGCGCGGTGTTCGTCCTCAGACCTCAGCGGTTATCCAACAATTAAGAACGCAGCTTTAGAGGTCTGGTTACTGGTTCTGGGGGCTGATTACAGAGGGCTGGGCACCAAACATAGCTCTATTTTAAAGCCTGCTGCTCCAACAGATACTGATCTTTAAGCTTCACGTAGTTGGCGGGAGAGTAGGTAAAAAACCCTCGCTCTTTATCGGACAGTTTGCGCATCTGCTTGCAGGGGTTGCCCACATAAACAAAGCCGCTCTCCAAGGTTTTCCCCGGCGGTACCATACAGCCGGCACCAATAATTACTTCATCCTCAATAACCGCGCCGTCATTCACAATCGCGCCATTGCCGACCAAAATTCGATTGCCCAGAGTACAGCCGTGAAGCACCGCACGGTGGCCAATCACCACATCATCACCAATGTTTAGAGGGAAGCCGCCAGGATTAAAATCTGAGGCATGGGTGATATGTAGCACCGCATTGTCTTGCACATTCGAGCGAGCCCCTACCTTTATAGAATGCATATCGCCGCGGATAACCGCGCCGGGCCATACCGAGGCATCATCCCCGANNAACGACGTCGCCAATCACCGTGGCAGCGGGATCTACATAGACACGTTGGCCGAGTTTTGGGGAAATTCCCCTGTGGGAACGAATTGAGTGATCCATATGCTTTAATGCCCGATATAATAAAGACTCCTATTGTGGTGATGTATCGATGGCTTTTTCAACTAAAAAACGATTTATTGCAGGTGTTACCTGCCCCAAGTGCGCCGAAATGGACAAAATGCAGGTCTATGCCGAGAATGATGTGGACTATAGAGAATGTGTCGCCTGCGGTTTTAAGGATGAGATGCGCCTTTCTTCCTCCCCTCGGGAGGTCGAAACCCGCGTTAATACCAGCAGTGACGATATTGCCAATCAGACCCAGCCAGTAAAGCTAATGGATCCCAAGGGCTAGAAAAGTCTAAACAAGGCTAAAAAGCCGAATAAAAGCCGCTCAAAAATTCAGTGCAAACGGACGCGAGAATTTTGGCTCTTAAAGAGTAGGCGTATGTTGGAAGATTCTGTCAGACAGGGATAGCGAGTCACAGGATCATTGCCGAGGGTGGCTAGATAGGTGTTTATTTTCTTTTCTAAGCTGAGGTCTGCTTCGATAGCGCTAACCAACTTATCATTTAAAAGCTGAATGGCGCCGTCTATCTGATTGGCGAAGGGCTCGCCAATAATATGATGAACAATAAGGTTGGAGCGGGTCATATCCACGGGGATAATCGGGCAGCTAAAGCTGACATTAAGTACATCATTTAACTCTTCTAGCAAACGATGGGCCAAATAGGCCTGATACATATTGGCTTCAAGCCCCTCTTCTGTAGAGACGATCTCAACCGGCGCATCTAAAAACTCTCGGGCGGTGACGACTTGCTGGGCAATCTCTCCGCCTATCTCTGCCGCGGACAAGAAGTCTTCAAAGGCGGTAATAAAATCAGGTACCAACTCTACATAGCGCTCAATAAACGACGCCAATGCTGCAGTACCATCCCCTTCACGCAAACTAATGGAATGGTGCAGGTTTGCAACCCGCTCATTCAAATAAGCGATTAGAAATTCATTAGTTTGTGCCGAAAGTGCCAGCATAAAAGGGTCTCTTTATTAGCTCAAGTGTCTATTTGCCATGCTTATGTTCGCTAGTGCCTGCCCTGATGTGTTGGGCGTTCACCTATTAAATCTAGCAGATTTTAGGCTCTCTGCCACAAAGAATGTGGTTTTTACCCTGCAGCCAGAATAAAGCCCTGAAATATGCACTTTAATTTGATCACATTCTGGCTAGTGAAACGTATAGTCTTTTGCTACAATCGCGGCGCTTTTGCAGGGGCCCGTAGCATTTACAGGCTCGTTATAGTCTAGGCCACAAGAGTGAAGGCTTTAATTCCTAATTTACCACGGAGAAACAAGCGATGTTGAAAAGAGCGCAAGCACTTTTCTTGAGACTGCTGAGTCCAGCGATTGCACTTGCAATGGCAGGCGGCGTTAGTGCGGAGAGCACAGCGCGGCAGCTCAATATGCCTCAGGGAGTTACAGAAGTTAGTCAAGCAGCCTACGATATTCACATGATAATGATGTGGATCTGTACGGTAATCGGCATTGCCGTGTTTGGTTTTATGTTTTACGTCATGTATGCCCACCGAAAATCTCGAGGTGCTGTGGCGGCAAACTTCCATGAAAACCATGTTGTTGAGCTGATCTGGACTATTGTTCCGGCGCTAATCCTCATCGTCATGGCGATCCCTGCGACCACCGCTCTGCTCAAGGTGTATGACACTGAAAATGCAGACATTGATATCAAGGTAACTGGCTATCAGTGGAAGTGGCAGTACGAATATATCGGTGAAGGCGTTAAGTTCATGAGTGAACTGCGTACTTCTCAGGACGAAATTTACGGTCGTGCGCCGAAGGGTGAACATTACCTTCGCGAAGTGACTGAGCCACTGGTTATACCCACGGGCAAAAAAGTTCGCTTCCTGATCACTGGTAACGATGTAATCCACAGCTGGTGGGTTCCGGACTTCGGCGTTAAACGCGATGCGGTTCCAGGGCTATTCACCGCTGCTTGGGCTAAAACAGACGTTCCAGGCACCTATGTCGGCGAATGTACCGAGCTATGTGGTATTGGTCACGCCTTTATGCCGGTTGTTGTTGAAGTGAAACCAGAAGCTGAATACAACGAATGGTTAGCCGGCAAGAAAGAAGAAGCTGCTCTCTACGCTTCTACTATCGGTAAAGAGTGGACCTTCGACGAACTGATGGTTCGCGGCGAAGACGTTTACGAACGCTCCTGTGCCGGCTGTCACCAGTCGGACGGCAAGGGTATTGCTGGCGTATTCCCAGCATTGAAAGATAGCCCGATTGCACTGGGTGTCAAAGAAGGCCATATCGCCGTTCTTATCGATGGCGTAGCCGGTACATCTATGCAGTCATTTGCTGACCAGCTTTCCGAAGTTGATATTGCAGCGGTCGTTCATTACGAGCGTAACGCCTGGGGCAACGATGTTGGCGATGTAACACAGCCACTCGATGTTCTTAACTACAAACAAAACCAATAGAGGGTATTTGATATGGCACAGGGTCCCGCAACACTGGCTGACGGCTGGGGAAAGTATCTGAGCCGTTGGTTATTTACCACCAACCATAAAGATATTGGCACACTGTACCTCTGGTTCAGCTTTGCTATGTTTATCATGGGCGGCGCGTTCGCTATGGTTATTCGCGCAGAGCTCTTTCAGCCTGGTATGCAGCTGATTAAGCCTGAGTTCTTTAACCAGATGACCACCATGCATGGTCTAGTCATGGTGTTTGGTGCAATTATGCCGGCCTTTGTGGGGTTGGCTAACTGGATGATTCCGATGATGATCGGCGCACCAGATATGGCACTGCCGCGCATGAACAACCTGAGTTTCTGGATTCTACCGTTCGCATTTGCGATTTTGACTTCCACATTATTTATGGAAGGCGGCGGTCCTAACTTTGGTTGGACATTCTACGCACCACTCTCAACTACCTATGCACCGGATACAGTGAACTACTTTATCTTCGGCGTACATATCATGGGTGCATCATCAATTATGGGTTCCATTAACATTATCGC